>JAMCPL010000015.1 GCA_023379675.1 Actinomycetota bacterium
AACAGGTGGGTCCGGCGGGGCTGTCGACAGCTGTTAAATACGCCGTGCCTTCATGTGCCACTCTTGTTTCCTCTGGTGGCGGTGGGAACACGCACACGGGTGTCTATAAGATTGACATTACTGTTGCAATCCCGTTTGACCGCACGGGCTGCTCGAACATCGTTTCCCGTACGACGGTGGTTAAAGTATTCCCTTCCAACGTAGGGCCGGGCGGCCCAACGCCTCCAGCCCACGTAGTTCTTGAGCATTCGCCTTGGCCTGCCTTTGCGCCGCTGGGATTCAGACCACCTGGCTTCAACGAGCCTCGCTGAATCCGTTCCGTTCCCACCCGCGATCGTGTTCCACGCAGGTACCATCCGACCGGCTTGGTACCACTGTTCCGCGAGGATGATAGGTTTCGTCTAGGAGCGTGGGACAGAACCCCCGGCTGTTAGCCCGGTAACCCTATATCTTGTGGCTCCGTCGTAGAACAACCACAATATCTTGTGTTCACTTTATATCGCAATACGGTTCTGTCCCACGCTCCTAGTGACACCCCGTGACCAGTGACGACTGGCGATCCCTTGCGAGCACGCTGGAGGATAATAGGTTTCGCTGGCTGCACCCCTACAGGCAATATACTACTGCCTGACCCATGTCGTATCGGTACTTACAACTACACTTGTCCAGCCATGGACCATTTTGACACCAGCGTAATGGACCAGCGATACAAAAGAGAGCTAGAATCACGTATTTATAATTTCACGAATGTGCAAGTACTGTATGTGACCGGCACTACGTGATAGTTTCTACTCAGATCAAGTAACGACAAGGAGAAGGTAATGCCGGCAGAGATGGTAGAGTTGCGAGGACACATAATAGACTCATTGACACTTGCAAAAGTATTAGATCTGATAATCACCAGAGGTGCGGAATATACTGTAGCGGAGATAGACATAGGCAAAACGCAGTCAGACCCGTCGAGAGTATTGTTAGAGGTTAGCTCAGACGACCCCGAGCTATTACACTCCCTGCTCATAGACCTACATAGCCAAGGAGCCAACCGGCTGCTGACACAAGAAGCCGCCTTGGAACCCTGTGCGCAGGATGGCGTGCTTCCAGAAGGCTTTTATTCGACAACCAATTTACCGACAAAAGTACTAGTGTCAGGCAAATGGCTGGATGTTGAGTATCCTGAAATGGATTGTGCAATAGTCATTGACAGTAGCTCACTCAATTCCAGAGATACGCCACAAGCTACAGCAGTTCCCATGCACAAGGTACACACTGGTGACATGGTCGTCGTAGGAGATCGCGGCGTCGTTGTAGAGCCTATTTCTGAGTCACATGAATCTGCTTCGTTTCATTTTATGAGTTCGCAGGCCTCATCAGAAAAGCCTAAACGTTTAATAGTGGCTAAAGTTGCTGAACGAATAATGGTAACGAGACAGCTCACTCCGCCAGGGGATGTATTAGCCGTGTGCGGTCCTGCTGCAATCCATACTGGAGCCGGACAATCCCTGGCCAGGTTGATCAGGGATGGATGGATAACCATGCTATTTGCCGGCAACGGATTCGCAACCCACGATTTGGAATCAAACATCTTAGGAACATCCTTGGGAGTATCTCTCCGAGAAGGCAATCAGACTGAAAGTGGGCACTCAAACCACTTAAGAGTAATCAATGAAATCAGAAAGTTGGGCTCCATCCAGAAGGCCGTCGAACAGGGTTACCTCAAATCCGGAGTGCTCTATGAGTGCGTAGTCAAGGGAGTCCCTTATGTCCTCGGTGGCTCGTTGCGAGACGATGGCCCGCTTCCAGACGTTATAACGGATGTTGTGCAGGCTACGGATCAAATGAGGGAGCTGCGCGCAAACGTCAACCTCGCTATCATGCTTGCAACTACCTTACATGCCATTGCCGTTGGTAACATCCTGTCGTCCAAGGTGGAGACCTTCTGTGTGGATATCAATCAGGCCGTGGTGACCAAGCTGTCGGATAGAGGCAGTCATCAAACTGTGGGAATAGTGACCGATGTGGGATTATTCATTTCAGAACTGGCTGATATTCTCTCGCCGTAAGTATAGTACCGGCTCTTCGCGTTCCAGTAATCTTCATTCGGCGGCAACCCCGATGGACGTTCGTGCGTCTATATGACATATGGGAAGTGAAAGGCACAATGAAAGGCATGGAGACTGCAGGCGTGCCAGACAAAACATCAGTCCAGCATACCTCGGGCAGAACTCGCCGGGTACGACTCAGACGTGCAGGAGAAATAGGAGAAGCCGGGCAGGATGCGCTAAGCAAGGCTCGCCGGGAAGATCAGGTGCGGGAGTTGTTCGAGGAACGCTACATCCCGCTGTGCCGCCTTGCTGCAATGCTCCTGGACGACGGGTCATCGGCCGAAGAGGTGGTGCAGGAGGCGTTTGTGCGGCTGTATTCTTCTTGGTGGCGCATACGCAAGGTCGAGGCAGGGCCGGCCTACCTTCGTACGATAGTGGTGAATCTCTGCCGGTCACGTCTTCGACACAAGCGGGTGCAATTCAATGCCGAACGGGTAATGGTGGCCAGCATGCACACAGATTCGAGGCTGGCTGCTGATGGTGGGAATGGTAGCGCTGGCCGGTTCGCACCTCCGGGCGGTGAATATGCTGGAAAGGACGAAAGTGAGGGTGTTGTCGATATGATGCAGGTGGCTAGCGCCGTCAGTGCCCTGCCTCCCCGCCAAAAGGCGATTACCATCCTGCGCTACTGGGACGATCTTCCCGAATCAGAGATAGCGGCATTACTGGGTTGCTCGGTGGGAACGGTGAAATCCCAGCTGTCAAAGGCCAGAGGCACCTTGGCCGGGCTGCTGGAAGAAGAGCCTGGAAAAGTGCTGGGAGCTGAATCGACATGAGTTGGTTGCACTGGCGGGGCCCATTTGCCAGGAACCACGATCGTGCAATCACGCTTAACGACAGTGGCAGCCGTACCAGGGACACTTTTCCCAGCGCGTCAGGCGCTAAGACAGGAAAGAGCGCTGCCGATGATCGGTTACAACGCTCATTGCGCAGGAAATCGGAGCTGCTCTCCGGTATGTTGCCCGCGTCGCCAAGCGATGATGTGCTCGTCAAGATACTGCGTGAAATAGAGGCGAGGCGTAATAAAAAGCAAAAAGCCGCGCTGACGGCTGCCGGTTCGTTCGCGGTGGCGCTGGTCATCGCAGGGGTGGCGGCGACCTCCTCCGGATTGTTCAGTATGTCAAGCCATAGTTCCCACGTGCAGGCTGCCGGTGTTACAGCTCCTGTCCATGCTGCTGCCACGAACTCAGCTCGCGCAATTGCGGTTACCGGCCGCTTGATGCTTATGTCGCGTCCGTCATGTGCCGCCGGCGCACTCGGCGGGCAATTGCTCGCAGGATGCACCGGCGCCGTCATTACACATCCGTCCACCTTTGGTGCCGTTGCCGGCAGCGCTTCCAATCTTCCGAGCGGAGCCGGTCATGCTGATCTCTTTTCTACGCCGTCACCTGCGCTGATAGGAGCATCTTCGTGCCCTTCGTCTTTCGTCAGAATGATGTACGAGCACGGGCTTGGTAGGTCCACGAAGGGCAATGAGGCAGGCCAGGCTGCAATCACTCTCATCCCAGGCGAGTACCTGGAAATCGGTCTCGTCCCTCTAGCCAGATCGAGTAAATGGGTATTGGAATCTTCGCCGCCTAGCCCTACCTCCACGGGCAACGCATCTGCATCTTCACTACCTTCTTCAATACCTTCACAAGGCCACACCCCCATCCTGTCCCTGTGCACTGTCCGGAGTCCAGTGGCGGGTGGCATGGTGATTGCTGCCAGAGCCGTGAGCGCTGGTACGCAAATTATCACCGCCTCGGAGTTGTCCGTGGCGAATACCTGCTCTACTGCCGGATCACGCAATGCTCAATCGCACGGAGTTGGATCTTCCGGAGTTGCATCACAGCCCAATATATTGAAGAGCACCGCAACGGGCACCACCGCAACGGGCGCAACTGGCCGCAAATGCACGTCCGGTAAATACAGCATCACTGCCTATCAGTCTGCTGCATACAGTTTGAAGGTGGTGGTTCAAGGCTAGTGCATTGAAGAAGCCGCAAAACCTAATCCACGATAGTGTTACAGCCGTACTGTACACTGATCAGCATGAAGCATCCGTATATGTGTATGGAACCTCATGAACGAGGGAATATATGAAGTTCCGATTCATCCACGCTGCCGACCTTCACCTCGACACGCCATTCAAAGGGGTTGGAAAGGTCAACCCGACGATCGCTGAAGCATTGCGCGATGCATCCATCGCTGCATTCGATAACCTGATCGACCTGGCACTACAACAGCAGGTCGCCTTTGTGATCCTTGCAGGGGACATCTACGATGGTGCAGAGCGAGGGGTACGAGCTCAGCTGCGATTCCTCGCCGGGCTCAAACGGCTTGACAATGCAGGCATCCGATCGTTCATCGCACACGGGAATCATGACCCTGTAGAAGCCGGCTGGTCCGCCATCCGTGAGTGGCCGAGACTGGTTACGGTGTTCGCCCACAACGAGGTGCAGGTGGAGACTGTAGCAATAGATGGTGCAGATGTTGCAACCGTCCATGGTATCAGTTTTGCCCAGCGGGAGGAGTCCGAAAACTTGGCATTACGTTTTGCCGGCGGTCGCGGCACTGGATTGCAGATCGGTGTATTGCACTGCAATGTGGGCAAGGACAGTGACCACGCCCCGTACGCCCCGTGCACGCTGGATGACCTCGTGAATGCCGGCCTTGACTACTGGGCACTTGGGCATATCCATAAGCGCAGCATCCTCCGTGACAACCACCCCTGGGTTGTCTATCCGGGTAACATCCAAGGCAGGAGCAGCAAGCCAAGCGAAAGCGGGGCAAAAGGCGCGTATGTCGTGGAGGTGGATGGAACGTCCATCCAATCCGTCGAATTCGTGCCGCTCGACGCCATCCGTTTCGAGCATATATATGTATCTGTCTCCGATATCTCCGACTTACCGGGTATGCAGGACAACCTTCAGGAAAGGGCTGCAGAGCTATATTCCCAGGCTGGAAGTAGGGCTATCATCCTGGATGCGAGCATAACCGGTTCCGGACCTGTACACGATGACCTTAGTCGCGAGGGAGTATTGGACGAAACGTTGCAAAGCTTGCGGGATGCATCCGGCGATTACGTTCCTTTCTTGTGGTGGAACCAGCTTCACGATGAGACCAGCCCGACGCTCGATCTCGAGAAGATTCGCCAGAGGAATGATTTTGCCGGCGAGTTGCTGTCACTCGCAGACAACATTCTCGATCAGGAAAATAGTATGTCAAGTCTCTCGAACGAGCTATTGAGCGACTTGCCGAAGCGCAAGCTGGAGACCGCAGGCGTAATGGTTCCCGATATCGTAAGCCCCGCACTCTGGTGGCGAGCCACCATACACGCGCTGGAACTCCTCCTCGAGGAGCGGGAGAGCGATACGCCATGAGGATTACCGGCTGGCACATTGACGGCTTCGGCATTTTTTCCGGCTACAACGTCGACAATCTACCTCCCGGGCTGACGGTCATTCATGGACCCAACGAAGCCGGAAAGTCGACTACCATGGCGTTCATCCGTGGGGTCCTGTTCGGCTTTCCTTCTGGCAGGTCTAGCGGCAACCGGTATCCTCCACTGAATGGCGGGCGGCATGGCGGGCGCTTGTTCATCGATGCCGTAGCCCCTCGGAATGGGGCATCAGATAGTGAACAATGGGTAGTGGAACGTAACTCGGGACTCGCATCAGGAACAAGCCGATCGTCCGCAGCAGGTAGCCTGTCGGTTACGCTACCGGGCGGTTCACCAGGCACACCCGAAGATCTAGATCAGTTGCTCGGCCATGCTGGCAGAGAACTATTTCGCAATATCTTCGCCTTTTCCCTGTCGGAACTGGAGTCATTCAGAACCCTGGAGGGCGACGCCGTGCGTGAGCGGATATTCTCCTCGTCTACCGTGGGAGCGGCACGCTCTCCCAACGATGTAATCGGTATCCTGGATCGCAGGATTGCTGCCCTACTGAAAAGGCGTTCAGCCACTGCGGAAGTGAACGACGCCATGGGCAAGCTCGACATCGTACTGAACAAGATACATGATGCCAAGAGTGCTGCCGCAGACTACCCGCGCATCGTACAGAAGCGCGAAACGCTGGCACAGGACATCGTACGTATTGAGGACAGCCTGCAATTGGCAGGGCGCAACCTGTCTATGTACCAGAAGCTGATAGATCTGTGGCCGGATTGGCTGGAACGATCCAATGCATTAGAGGAACTCGAACGGATCGAAATACCAGAGGAACTGCCAGACGGAATGGAGGCGCACCTGCGGGATCTGAGAAATGCCCTACACGACGCCCGGGCAAGGCGGGACGAGCGGCTGAAAGACCTGGAAAGAGATCAGAGAAGGCTGGAACGGATTGCAACTGACGATTCGCTTGTAGCCATAGCTAATGACGTGAAGAGCTTATACAGAGACATGTCGGCATATGAGGGACATATCGAACAGCTGGGTGAGATAGAAGCGAAGAAGGACCACGAGCAACGGATACTGGACGACCAGCTGTCTCTTCTCGGTCCGAGATGGAATCGTACGCGATTGGAAAGTCTAGACGTATCCATACCTGCTGCAAATGAGGTGACAGCCTGGAACAGCAAATTGGAGCTGGCACGCGATCAGCTGACCGATTCCGACCGCTCGCTGAAAGGGCAGGAGGATCGTATCGACACGGTCAGGAATGACCTTGACAAGATCAGGGCAGAGTTCAACGATTACAACAGCACGCCCGATTTAGATACTCTGGCAAATGACGAAAGATTTGTACAGCAACTGCATTCACTGCTGGATGATCGAGTAGTTGCCCAGGGCAAATTGGAAGATGCAGAACATATCGTGGAAGATCGCCAGGCGCAGCTTGCAATCATGCCAAAATCTTCCGCTACGGGTACGATCCCGTTCTGGGCAATTTATGCAATTATCCTGTTCATGGGTGTAGGGGCAGTAGCTATGATCGTCTTCAGGCAGTGGCTTGCCGTCGCTCTGCTACTTGTCGCTGCTCTGTCCATGCTTGTTATGTCTCGTAGGTTGCCAAGTGCATCTGTGTCTGAAGAAGCCCAGGAAGCCGCGGGTGGGCTACTCGACAAGGCCAGGACCTCACGCGAGCAGAGGGTACAAGAGTTGAGCGCCCTCAATACTCAAATAGCCCAGTACGCCACCTATTTTAACCTGCCGCCATCACCTAGCCGCTCTGACGTCGCTGAACGGGCGACACTGCTGAGCAGGCAGCGTGACGCACGTATTCGTGCTGATGATCTTGCCAGGCAAATCGGAGAACTTGAACTTACCTTACAGGGACTGGAAAGCAGACTGCAGGAATTGATAGACGAACGCTCCTCGAGGCAGGTAAAGGTGACTGAAATCACCAATGAATGGGAATCCTGGCGGCGAGGTCATGGAGTTCCGGAATCGATGTCGCCCGAAGCCGTCACCGATCTGTTCACATCCATCAAGCGGGCTCGCGAAACACTCAGCACACTTGATGATGATACAAGACGTGCGATCTCGCTGAGACGGAAAATCCAGCAGTTCGACGAGAGAGCACGGGACGTTATCAGCAAGGTGGGACTGGATCCTGGAGATGGCGGCCATACCATCGCCACAAGTTCTGAATATCACTATGACTCGAACAGCCTGGGCAAGCTGGACACTGCAGCAGGTGGCGCCACCCTCACCACGAGGATTCATAACTTGTACGAGAAGATACTCGAAGATGAGGAAGCCAGGCGCAGCAAGGAAGGTCTTGAAGCAGCGACGGAACATGCCAGGAAGGAGTGGAAAGATGCGGAGGACAAGCTACAGGAGGTTACTCGCAACTTGGATGATCTACTGCGATCAGCTGGCGCCGCCAACGAGGGGGAACTGGAGGAATTCATAAAAAGATCGGCTCGCCGCCATGAGCTGGAAAGTACCGTAAACGCAGCCACCACTCGTATTGACGCGAAACTGGGCCTTGGAGAAGCTGCTGAGAACATGCGCAGCGAACTTGCAACAGGTGATCGGACCAGATGGGAAGCCCAGTTGGACATCATCGCTCAACAGATTGATCTCCTGGATGCCGAGAAGCAAGAGGCCATCGAACATAAGACGCGGGCAGTAGACGAGGATAACCGTGTAGCAGAGCTTTCCGACTTAGCCTCTTTAGAGATCGAGGCCGAAGGCCTCCGGCTACAGATCGCTGACGCGTTGGAGCGCTGGCAGGTTGCAAAAGCTGCAAAGTATCTTATAGAGCAGACGCTTGACCGCTACGAGAGGGAGCACCAGCCACAGGTCGTCGCACGAGCATCAAAGCTGTTCGCTGGCATCGCCGGAGGACGGTATCGGCAACTCATGACACGAGAAGGTAGTATCCAGGTCCTCAATAGTCACTCGCAGATTGTCGACGTTGAGCAGCTAAGCACAGGTACGGCACAACAGCTGTATCTCTGCATACGGTTTGGATTGGCCGACGAGTTCGCCCAAAGAGGTACCCTCCTGCCGTTCATCATGGACGAAGTGCTTGTGAATTTTGATCCAGATCGCGCCCAGGCAGTTGCAGAAACCATTGCCAAAGTCTCCACCGCACGCCAGGTGCTAATGTTCACCTGCCATCCAGAAACAGTCGACATGATCACGCAAGCATGTATTCGGGCAGATGTCCCGCCACCACGAATCATCGACCTGAAGGAAACCTGAACGACTGGACTCACCGGTTAGCTGGTATTCGGAGCTAGCGCATGACCAGTGCAATATTTGACAGTACGCCATTAATAAATCTCCCCGAGTCCTCAGTGGAATACTCATTGGCCAGCTCTACGGCTTCGTCGAGCACCACTGCAAGCGGGATGTCGGCTAGTGCCATAAGCTCGTATACCGCCATCCGGAGGATCAGCCTGTCCACCACCGGCATACGGTTGACTGGCCACCCTGCTGATGCCTCGTCCAGCATAGCGTCGATAGATGCAACATTGCTGCAAACACCCTCCACCAATGTCAGCACAAAGGAATCGGCCGGAACGACCAGCGATCCTATTAGCTCATGACATGATATATGCTTGATTTCACGCTCATAGAGCATTTCCAGGGTTCTGGCCCTGGCCTCGTGACGCGGCAACTCCTGGTTCTCATCTTCCGCAGGCATGGCGACCGGCGTATCTTGCGTGCTGCCATCCGGTATGCGGTTATTCTGTATCATCGGGAGTACCGGCAGGCTACAAGCAGTAGAGAGATGTCATTGATTACAGCCAGGCAGCACGGCGCCAGTCGAGAAATCGATTTCGATACCCAGTCGTTCCATGGGGAGGAATCCTTACTTACTTGGAGCTTGGCTGGTAGAGCAGATTCCCACTCACACACGTGTGATGTATGCGCCTGTGCGGGTATCTATCTTGACGGTATCGCCAGTAGATACAAACAGTGGAACCTGGACAGTGATACCGGTTTCCAGGGTGGCGGGCTTCCTGGCTCCCGATACCCTATCACCTTGTAACCCCGGATCAGTGGCTGTAACTGAGAGTTCCACGGATGCAGGCAGATCCACTGAAACCACCTCGCTGCCATACATCTGCAAGATGGCGGTGTCTCCCTCCTTGAGGTAGCCGGACGTATCTCCGAGGCTCGACTCGGGCACCGGTATCTGATCGTAAGTGACCACATCCATGAATACGAAAGACTCGTTCTCCCTGTACAGGTACTGCATCTCTCGTTTGTCGACTATGGCTTGCTCGACCTTCTCGTCAGCCCGGAAGGTCTTGTCCACTACAGCGCCGGTTCGGACGTTCTTGAGTTTGGTACGCACGAACGCGCCGCCTTTCCCAGGCTTTACATGTTGGAACTCGACGACCCTGAACAATCCATCGGACAGTTCAAGGGTCATACCGTTATCTAGATCGTTGGTGGATGTAGTTGGCATAATTTCTCCAGTGTATCTCTTTCACAACCAGGCTATCACCTCTGGCCGAAAGCCTATCGACAGGTCATCTTTTGCAGGTTTCACATGTCGCTCCGAGCCAAGCTATCATCTCCCCAATATTGCAGTGCCAGGCATAGTATCTACACGGGCGGAATCGTGCTTCGCCACCTTTGTCCGTAGCTTGTCCACCGGACAGTCATGCACATGAGAACGGAATAACCCCGCCAGACGGATCCAGCTTGTCAGGTCTCTGGGCGAGTAACCCACAGATACATCCAATCAGGACCATCCTGCCGTGCTGCTGGCTCCCATCAATACCTGCCTGCGGTCATCTGAACCCCTTTATATCCGAAGAGCCCTAAGTGCTTGCCTATCTCCACTCCTCATTTATACCATGTGACCTGCACTTACCTGGTGCGCCTCCGGGGACTTGAACCCCGAACCTGCGGATTAAGAGACCGGTCAGGCGGTTTTTCTACCAGGACATATGTTCGTTACAACCCTGTGACCTGGTACTTTATCATACCTCAAGATACCTAAGGATACTACAGAATACAACTGAGGGGCACGTAGGGGGCACAACATATCGCATCATATGATTATTTGGTCTCACATTACGCTCCATCAGGGCGAGAGGTCAATTGGCGCGGATAACGCCTCTGACCACGCCTCGTCGGCGTAGTGGTGGGCAGAGTGCATATCGACGAGAAGTAACTTGGCTTCTCTGCACCACGGAGCTGCTAGTCGATACCTACCTCATTTACCCCAAGATATACCACTCCGACTTCGCCCCCTACTTCCTGCGCTCCAAAGATCATGAGTTATTCGGCTTAATGAATGGCGTGAATATCACTTGTGTCTGAGCTGGGAGTGTCCCCCACAACATTGACACTGTCCGAGGAATATTCTTATCCTTTAGGATTTTGTTAACTGATTTTAGCTGGATATGCACAACCCATCCATCTGGAACTTCTTTGACGGTGCCTGGGATAGTGAGATAACTGGTAGTGCCGTCCCGTGTTCCGTAATTATTGAAACCAGGTATAGCCACCTGTACGAACGCGGATTCGTGTCTTTTCGGTGCGCGTGGCAGCGGAAAATTGAGACTGTCGTATCGGAGAACATCACCAACGTTCCTTGGCGTATTATCTCCCCAAGTATTACGCGGGTGAGAGATCGGCTCCCGATCTGCCAGAGAGAGTTTAACATCACTGGTTATAGACACAGGGATCGGTTCATTCTCGGCTATCCCGCGTATGTAAACGTGATCAGCGGAAAAACGTGGTGCTAGCTCTTCAGTAATCAACTGAGCAGAGAGAGGATCAGCAAAAACTACTCCTGATGGGCGCGCTTTGTCCATTAATCTAGCCGCTAAGTTCAGACAGCGTCCCGTGTAGTCCAGAACAAGGGAATCTGACACCAGCCGCGTTGCAGAACCTCGTGCAACTCCAATTCCAAGCTGCTGTGGGACAGGGAAATTGATCGTAACGTCATCAACGGTGATGCGGCCAAAGTCTTGGACCAGTGATACACATTTATCTAGGACGGAGCTGACGAACAGTGGCAAATCCTCTGGAATAGGTGGCGTATGGTGGATCACGAGAAGCCCATCCCCGGTCGGCTTAAAAAAGTCGGGCTTTGGAAAGACTTCCGAGAGCACCCGTTGGTAGACTGACCGGAGATAGATAGCGACATCAAAGGATTCATTATGAGTAGCGAATGTAGAGAAAGAACGTATGTCGAGAAACGTTGCGACTACCTGACAGGACTCGGCGTGAGCATTCGGAAGGAGAGTTTGCCACCGCTCGTGGAGTTGTACGACATCCGTCATATTTGATCCGATTTCCTCGTACCAAACACCACAGCAGCATCCGACCACACGGTTGGTTGCAGCTTGCCGAACTCAACCTGCGGAACCTTCACATATGACCATGTGGTGTCGGTCAACAACGTAGCGTTCTCGCACCAGATCGTCGCTGCTCTGTCCTTGTGGGCAACGTCGATGTTCTCCTGGCCCTTCGTCTCAATCACGTAGTGGACACCATCGCGATCCACCGCGACGAAATCTGGCTCGTAGTAGCGGAGGTTCGTCGCGCTGTCGGTGTACTCGATCGTGAACCCGAACCGCTTGGGCAGCTTAGCAAATGACGCGACATCGCTGGCATCTTGCAGGAACTGGGCGAACTCCCGCTCGAAGTCGTTATCGGGGGCGACAAGATTGAATACCGTCTTGCTCGCCTCGAACGTTGGCCGAGAAAACGGGAAGGGCTCGGTATCGGAGAGCGGGCGACCCGGATGCTCTAGGGTGGGAGACAGCTCCTCGACGACGAGGGCTCGCAAGACCGAGGTGAAGGTCTTGACCGTGAGGTACTGTGCTACGCTCGTCGCGATCGCCCGGATGATCAACTTGTCAGCAAGATCGACGGTCTCGCCGAACGCCCGGTCCCGGAGGAACTCCTGGACCTTGGGCACGAGCACGGTGAACTGAGAGGGGAGCTTAACGTCCTGCGCGATCCGCTTGGCATAGTAGGAAATGACCTCTTCTGCCGTCTGAGGTTCGGGGATCGTGTAGTCCCGTTCGACGAGCTTTTGCAGGCTGATGATGTCGTAGCCCTCGAAGTGGAACTGGTTTGCGGCCGAGTCCCCCTCCTTCTTCGGGAGTTTCGGACAGGTTAGCTTCGATACGTCGATCCCCGTGATCTCTTCGTCGAGCGTCTTCTTCCGGGAAAGGATCGGACTCAATACCGGGACCGTGATGTCGTGCGCCATCTTCTCCGGGTCCGGAGCGATGGTCGTGATGACGACAGGGTCATTCAGGTCGAATGTGTCGAGGGTAATGTCCTCGTCTTTTTCCAACTGTTCCACGAACTTAAGGAATGCCGAGTTCCCAATTACGTCCACGCGTTCGATGTAGGACGACGAACCGGAGCCGAACATGAGACGCAGTCCTCGACCGATAGTTTGCTCGGGAAGGATTTTCGCGCTGGCAGTATACGGACGGAGGCCAACGATCACCGTTACGTTCTGCACGTCCCAACCTTCGCGGAGCATGAGTACGCTCACGATGGCGTTGACCGGGCTGTCCCCCTCGTCTACCCGCCGGGCGACACCGCGTGCCGCATCAAGATCCTTCTTCGAGACATCCCCGCTGTGGTCAGTGTGGATCACGAGGAGCTGTGCATCCCCGCTCTCCGTCGCCCCGAACTCGGTCGGGTACTTCACCCGGAGGTAGTCGCCCACATCATCCGCTTCAGCGGTGCTGTTGAGCATGATGAAGAGCACTGGCTTCTTTCCGAGAGGCTTGAGCTGTTCCCGGTACTCACGCCAGCGCTCCACCCCAGCAGTGATGTACCCCTGGTACTTTACGCTCGCTATGTCTGAGCGTGGCTCGTCTATTCCAACGGTAACGCCCTTCATTGGCCGTTTGACGACTCGGTCAATGATCGCCTGTTTGAGCGGGTAGTCAAACACCGTCCAGGTGAACAGGCCACCCTGCTGATAACGAGGGGTGGCGGAGAAGTCGAGTTGGCCGATGAGTCCTTCCGGACTATTCTCGTGGATGCGCCGGATCACCTTGCTCCACTTGCTCTCCTCGTCATGGACATGGTGCCCTTCATCGTTGATGACCAGGCACGGGGTGCCGCGGCGCATGATCCGTTCGTCGAAATCCTCGACGACCGCTGTTGCTGCGGGAGGGATCGGCCCGAGGACATCGGTCATCACCTCTGGCTCATCCGACTCGCTCGTTCCACCCCTCTCGTAAAATTGCTGGATATTAGTCAGGTAGAGCGCCCCCTGCGAGCTGGCGCGTTCGGGATCACCCCTCATGTAGAAGTCCATTTCCCAGAAGATGCGTAGCTCTGGTGGAATGATTGGGTCGGTGCGGAACACTCGACCACCGCCGAAGTCCGATCGCAGGCGCTCGAAGACGATGACATTGGGGGCGACGATGAGAAACGTTTTAGCGTAGTCGTCACGTCCCTCTGCAACAGCATTGAAGTACTGCCAGGCGATGGTGAGTGCCATCACCTTCGTCTTGCCACTGCCGGTCGCCATCTTAATGGCGTACCGGGTGAAGTCGTCGTATTGGAGGACGTGGATACCTGGTACCTTGGCGAAGCGCTCGACGAGGTCCCGATGGCGGCGGACTTGCTCCACCTCATAGAGCCAAGCAAGGGTCTCCAGCGCCTCTCTCTGCGCATAGTAGTACTGGAATGGTCTCCCGCCTGGGAGCCGGTGGTCGGTAGCGAACCAGAAGTTGAAGAGCGTCTTCGTCGTGTCGGTTGCGCCCTTATACTTCGCGCGCCGCCACTCCTTGACGGCTTTCCGAATCTCGGGCACGCACGGCGCAGTCGTTACCCGAGCCTGGAGGAGGTCGAGCTGGTCTCCCTGCGGTTGACGCTTCCTAGGCACGGCTGCTCACCTTGAGCTGGAGGACCTTCGTCGTGTCGTTGCCGAGGATGTCGATGACCTTCACAACGACCGTGTAGTCACCCGGCTCTGAGTATTTATGCGTCACCGTCAGGGAGAGGTCTTTCGATCTCCGCGTCCGGTACGCCTGCCACTCGTTGTGGAACGTGTCGTCCTTGTTATCCCAGTCCACCGCCCAGTAGTCGATCCACTGCGACCAGTGGGTAACAGCCTTCTGGACATCCGCCGGAACGTCATCGAGCGGGATGATGAAATCCTCAAGTGTCAGTGTGACCTCGCGAGCGGACTGCTTCAGCCCGACTGCGAGCGCTGCCAACTCGAAGAAGTGAATATCTCCCTGCTCCACTGCTCGCTTCTCCAGGACTTCTCGGGGGATGCGCACGAGGCGAAGGTCGATGCCAGCCTTTTCGGCATCTTGTCGGGCCACCTCGTTCAGCTCGAATGCGAAGTCCCAGCCAAGAATGTCCACGCCCTTTGTAGAGGGAGCGTCCTTTCCTGTACCGACCGCCTTGCGGAACTCCGCGACGATCTGCTTTACGTCACCGTTTGTGACAGGGGCATCGACCGTACCGACATGAACCATGCGTCCGCTCTTGAGACCATGCAGCCAGGCGTATCCGCTGACCGGGGTCGCGTGGTAGAGGT
>JAMCPL010000016.1 GCA_023379675.1 Actinomycetota bacterium
GTCTGCATTGAACAATGCGCAGCAGCAGATTAGTGCAAGTGGAATGCAGACTGCCGGAGTCGTTGCGAGCGCTGGCGTGGTAGCTGGTGGTGTAGCCGCAGGTGCCGGTGCAGTAGGCGGTTCAGCGGCAGGCGCTGCAGCTGCTGGAAGCGGTGGAGGGGTAGCCTCCGCGGTGAACGCTTCCGATCCCCCAAGTGTTGCGCAATTGGAGAGCGGGACCCTCGATATTGGTGGAAAACAAGTGACTTATCAGCAATGGTGTGATGAGCATGGCTTTGCTCCACCAGATTCTAACTATGGGCAATGTGCTGCATATGCGGCATTCCGGCGAGCGCAGTTAGGTCTAAGTACGCCAACCGGGAACGGTGACGAGATGGCGCAGTCGGTCGGTCTTGCAACTTCACCGAAAGAAATCGGCCCAGGCTCGCTAATATCCGCCGGGCCGACGTCAAGTAATCCGTATGGTCATGTGATGGTGGTTGACAAAGTGCTGGGAGAAAACCCTCCTCGCTTTCAAGTGAGCGAAATGAATGCTGCTGGCCAGAACGTCAATACCTCCGCTGGAGCTCAAGTCAATATTAACGCCGATAACTATCGTACAAATTCGATTGTGACGCTGTCGGACAATGGTGCCACAGGCACGATTACGCGAACCATCGTCGATGGCCAGGGGGGAACGATGAGCTTGGGTTCCGTAACTTGCTCAAAGGGAGTGTGACACCGTCTGGTTCCAAGAGTATGACATTGAATAGGCTTGTGCAGTTTTCGATCGAAGATTCTGGGACGGCTGGTTGTTTGGTTAGGCGGCACGTGCCAGGGGCGGGAATGTGGATTGGAGAACTTTGACTACTGACTGTCGGTACCTGTCAAGTTAGTTGATGATGTCAATGGCCATGAATAATTCCCACGTATGGACACGGAATTCCACGGTTTGGTTTGGTTAGACCAGAGGCATCACCCCCTTTCCGGAGACGGCATCGGCAAGGCACACCGACTCGCCCTCGGTGAGAACTGGGTGAGAATGAGATGGGCGTGGTGCATTAGGCGGTGGCCAAACACCTTTTCAAATGACACCGGTGTATTTCGGCACGGAGACCTCGTGCCGACGGATCACCTTGGGCGAGCGAAGCCCTGAATGTTTACAGTCCTTCCTATTCCGGGTGTCAAAGCTATATGGTTAGGAACCTATTATGATCACGTCACTCACATTGTGATCGTGCCGCTCTCGTCAACGGGTGCCTTCAGCGTATACAACTCCTCAGGCTCCACGGATGTGACAGTGGATGTGGCCGGATATGTGGGGTGAACGCCCAGGACGGACCCTCCGGCATACCTGAGAACAACTACGTGATCTCAGGCAGCTGGCAACCGGTCATACCCATGAGGTGGCCGCCCCGAAATATGGCTGTTTTGGGCCTTTTCGGGACCGATCAGCCGAAAGTTGGATTGACATACGCACTGTAATTCTGCTAATATATTTCGTATGTCAATCTCTTACGCCCTTCCCTTGGAAGAAGATTTAGCAGAAGATACAGGTAAATCCCGACCAGCAACCACGATGCTGGGCCACCGCCGCCGCACTGTGGGGTTCGACCTATGGATCGATCAGGCAAGTATGCGACAACTGCCTGCACAAGATATACGGCATCTGGTCGGCGATACCCACTTGAGCCTGTCCACCATCTACCGATCCGAGCAAGCCACACAAGATGGAGGCGCCACCGATCTGAAACCATGCCGGAAAGCGACTCTTCGTAACCACACCGCCGGGTTGGCTTTCCTGGATGGAAGTCCCGCCGATCTGCCGATCCGAGCCCGGTTCCTGGCACGCGAAGAAGGAGTGCACATCACCGATGCCGCCATTGCTGAGACACTCATAGCTCTGTCCGACCGGCTTCATTGGTCAAAACTGGAAAAGCTCGAGGAAATCGACAACATACCCGCCTACGTCCCGTTGCCGGAGTCTTGAGCATGGACGCATCCATTGCCTCCCGCACATCTACGCCGCACGCCGGCAACCAGCTCCGGCCTGCGCACTCGATAACTGACACTGTTGCCACACCCATTACGGTCGCCTACGGAGATGGCATCGGCCCGGAGATCATGACGGCGACACTGCGCATACTCGAAGCGGCCGGCGCCAACTTAGATGTGGAGACCATAGAAATCGGCGAGTCGGTTTACCGCCGGGGCGTCACTGCCGGCATAGAACCTTCATCCTGGGACTCCATCCGGCGCACAAGGGTATTCTTGAAAGCGCCCATCACCACACCTCAGGGCGGAGGATTCAAAAGCCTGAATGTAACGGTCCGCAAGACCCTTGGCTTGTTTGCAAACGTCCGCCCCTGTATAGCATACGACCCATTTGTCAGCACCAAACATCCCGGCATGGATGTAGTCATAGTAAGGGAAAACGAAGAGGATCTGTACGGCGGGATCGAGCACCGCCAGACCGAAGACGTATACCAGTGCCTCAAGCTCATCACGCGGCCGGGCACAGAGAGGCTGGTGCGGTATGCATTCGAGTACGCGCGCCGGTACGGGCGCCACAAGCTTACCTGCTTCACCAAGGACAACATCATGAAAATGACCGATGGCTTGTTCCATCGCGTCTTTGACGAAGTGGCAGCGGACTACCCAGATCTCGAATCCGAACACTGGATTGTCGACATCGGCGCTGCCAAGCTGGCCGACACGCCGGAAGCCTTCGATATGATAGTCTTGCCAAATCTCTATGGCGACATACTTTCCGACGTTGCAGCACAGATAGCAGGCTCTGTCGGCTTGGCTCCGAGTGCCAACATCGGTGAAGAAGTGGCTATGTTCGAGGCTATACATGGTTCAGCTCCGCGGCGAGCCGGCCAGGATGTAGCCAACCCGTCAGGGCTTCTGCTGGCCGCTGTGCAGATGATGGTGCACATAGGCCAGAGCGATGTAGCTGCCCGCATCCATAATGCATGGCTCCGCACCATTGAAGACGGTATCCATACGTACGACATCTTCGATCCACAAGTATCGGCTGAAAAGGTCGGTACATCAGGCTTTGCCGATGCCGTAATCCAACGACTGGGTCAGCTACCGCAGCAGCTCCCGGCTGCCGGCTATGCAGCCGGAGCCGGCCCCATAAGCATCCAGACGCACCCAGGCACTCGCGCCACCAAGGAACAGATAGGAATAGATGTATTCATAGATTGGATCGCATCCGTGGATGACCTTGCCGCTATCTTGGAGACACAGGCCAAGCCGGATTTTCGGCTGCTTATGATCACCAACCGTGGCCAGAAGGTATATCCCGGCGGGTTGCCGGAAACTTTCTGCGTAGACCACTGGCGTTGCCGTTTCGAAGCCATCGAAGGCGGTGCGGTCACCACCAAGCAAGTCATTGATCTGCTGGACAGGCTCAACAGTGGGGGGGCGCCCTTTATAAAAACTGAAGGGCTGTACACTTTCGATGGAGTTCCAGGCTACTCGTTGGGTCAGGGACAGTAACGCATCAGCTGCGCAGGCATCCAATGAATGGCGTGGAGAAGATGGCATAAGACTCCCCGTTGGCCAAGAGCCAGCCACCCCTTCATGAGATATTTCACCAATATCACGCTATGCCATCAACCAGCAAAATCCATCCAGTGGCCAGGACCGGCGTCGATCCGGTGACCTCACGGTTTTCAGCCGCGCGCTCTGCCAACTGAGCTACCTGGCCAGGCCATAGTGGCGGAAAACCACTACCGCCCAACACCCCACCGTACCATGATGGTTGAGGTTCTTCGTGTGCAAGACCTCATGGCCGGCTATGGTACTATACCATCTCCACGACACAACCGCCACCAGGCATTACGGGCAAGACCACCGCACGGCATAACCTTAGAACAGGTCGGCAGAACTTCATCCGGCATACGCCCGGCGTCGCTTCACGAGTTGCTCCAGTACCAAGTCGGGCACATGGAGATCTCCCGTGCCGGTACCCACCATGATGCCAGGCTTGTAGGTGCCATGAAAGTCCGAACCACCTGTAGCAACCATGGAATGGGCATCCGCCAAGTCTACCAGCCAAGCACGCTCTTCAGGTGAATAGGTGGAGTAGTAGGCTTCGATCCCGTCAAATCCTTCAACTGCCAGTTGCTCGACAAGAGATCCCAGTTCCCTATCGGGCAAGCCGGTACGTAAAGGGTGCGCCAGCACAATTGTACTCCCCGATAGCCTGGAGAGCTCGACCAGCCTGCCAGCCCCCAGCAACTCCCTCGGCACGTAAGCTGGACGGCCAGCGCCCAGCCATACCCCAAACGCCTCCTCAATGTTGCCGGCATACCCCTTGCGCACCATCACGGATGCCACATGAGGCCGTCCTGCACTCTCCTCATTACCCGCCTCATCAATCAGCTCGTCATAGGAGATGTCCATCCCCAATCCCTGCAGCACAGCAACCATCTCGACATTCCTGGCCACCCTGCTCTTACGCAACCTGGCCAATTCCATGGCAAGGGGGGCATCGGAGGACAGGAAATATGCGAGAGCATGCGCACTCTGCACGGGTGACATCCTGAACGATACTTCGCACCCGGGCACGAGAGTGATCCCAAGGCGCGCTGCAGCTGCCGTGGCGGCAGGAATCCCTTCAAGGGTGTCGTGATCGGTGAGCGAAAGGGCACTGCATCCTGCTCGTGCCGCCAGCTCACACACCTGTTCCGGGCTACTGGACCCATCTGAACATACGGAGTGGGTATGGAGATCGATCACGAATACCGCCCAGTGGCATCGACAATATCCATCACACGAGGTATCTTGCCTCTCCAGGTCCGATCAATGCCCAACAGGTCAAGATCCACCAAACCGGCAATTGTGACCCTCTCCCCACCGGCAACTCCAAGCACAGCCGCAGGGATACCATTGCGTTCCGCCTCTCTTATAAGCGCTGTGGGATCATCCGTACAGGCAAGAACGCGAGAAGCCGATTCGCTGAAAAGCTCAGCATGATCCAAAACCCCCTCGACCGTCGCTCCTATGCCCGACCACAGGCAAAGCTCCGCCAAGGCTACGCCTATCCCACCCTCCGACACATCGTGAACAGCGCTGACACTTCCTTCGCGCATGCTCGACGCTGTCCCGGCCACGAGAGAGGCAATCCATTCCACAAGGCGACCATGAAATTCAAGATCCAGCCCAGGTGGAGTACCTCCTTTCCTGCCATACAAATCGACAGCCCACCTGGAACCTCCCAGCCTGGTATCGGTGGCGCCAAGCAGGACTATGTGCCCGCCCTCGACAAGGCGAGGCTGGATAGGAACGCTTACCTTGCCTGCTTCCAATTTTCTCAGACCAAGCATTGTGACCACCGGCGTCGGATTAATGTCACGGCCGCCACTCTCGTTGTAAAGGCTTACATTGCCGCCCACCACGGGTACCGACAACGCCTCACAGGCATCCGAAATGCCATCGACCGACCTTGACAGCTGCCACATGACTTCCTCGTGTTCCGGGTTGCCGAAATTGAGGCAGTCGACCAGAGCGTAAGGCCGCGCACCCATACAAGCTACGTTGATAGCGGACTCGGCCACTATATAGGCCGCACCAATGTATGGATCGAGAGCGCACAGGCGCGGCGCGGAATCGGTAGAAAGCGCTATGGCCTTCGTACTCGCCGCCTCGGGCATACCCGGTACATCCAGCCTCAACAAGGCGGCATCTCCACCTGGACCTGCAATGGTCGCACACCAGAGCTGATGGTCATACTGCTCATACACCCATGCTGGATCTGCGAGCATACTCAGTATATCGTCACCTGCATCATCTGGAGGCAGGATTCCATCGGGATCATCCGCATCATGGTAATCATTGCGAGGCGGATGCATTGGCCTGTCATATATGATGGCCCCATCAGCCAGAGAGGCAGCAGGCACGTCGGCAACCACCTCACCCGTTTCGCCATCTCTCACCACCAGCCTGCCGGCGCCACCAGATCCACCTGCAGACACTTTGCCGACGGCCACGGCCCTCACCTCGTGATGCCTGCAAACCTCCTCGACTATCCGAAAATCCTCCGGCGCCACTATTGCCAGCATCCTCTCCTGGCTCTCCGATGTCAGTATCTCCAGGGCGCTCATGGGAGTTTCTCTCAGCGGAACCTTGGACACATCCACTTCCATGGATGTCCCCCCCCTCGCTGCAGTTTCACTGGTGGCACAGCTCAGACCGGCCCCGCCAAGGTCCTGCAGGCCCTGAAGAAGGCCCCGACCGGCCAGATCCAGGCAAGCTTCGATCAAGCGCTTCTCCTCAAAGGGATCTCCCACCTGCACACTGGGCCGCTTGTCCTCGTCTCCTTCCCGGAAGCCGGAGGAAGCCAAAATGCTCACCCCTCCGATCCCGTCCCGCCCCGTGAGTGAACCGAGCAACACTGCAAGTCCTCCATCGTACGAAGCCTTGCCCAGGACTATGCGATCCTTATGCACCACCCCCACGCATACCACGTTCACCAGAGGATTCTGCTCATAACAGGGGAGGAACGTGAGTTCGCCGCCGACAGTAGGTACGCCCACCGAATTACCGTATGACGATATGCCACTCACCACTCCATCAAAGAGCATCTTCACCTGCGCACTGCCAAGATCCCCAAAGAACAGCGGATCCATAAGTGCAATAGGCCGTGCTCCGACAGAGAGAATATCTCGTATGATCCCACCGACTCCCGTTGCGGCGCCTTGCTTCGGCTCTACGGCCGATGGATGGTTGTGGCTCTCCATGCGGATGGCCACCGCCATTCCATCTCCTACGTCTACCACCCCTGCATTCTCACCAGGACCAAGCAATACTTGAGGGGCATCGACAGGAAATCTCTTGAGGTGGATGCGGGAAGACTTGTAAGAACAGTGCTCGCTCCACATTACGCTGTACATCGCCAACTCAGCCGGTGAGGGATTGCGCCCCAGCTCAGCCAGCAAGTGTCCATACTCCTCGCTGGTCATCCCCAGTTCTCTGTAGAGGTTCGGTGGAATTGCCTCGCCACGGAAGCCCGAATATCCTGATACCTCGGGTGAGGCTACGACCTGTTCCTCTCCTATCCGGGTAGGTGACACACGCATGCTCTCTGTGCTCTTCTCTACAATTTCTACGTGATCAGCCGTGGTTCGATCAGCCAGTATTTTAGCGGTCGGTATTTGGGCCTCCGATTCCATACCTACCATTATGGCCCAAAAACACCCTTGGGGTACTAGGTGTCTGGCATCAGACGACTGACGCTCCGAAACAGGCACCTGCCAACATACTTGGTTCACCCAGCCGTCTGATATTTGATACCTGCCCACGGTACCTGGCCCCGAAGGCGAGCGCCTCAACGATCAAGTTCAACTACTCTCTTGCGATTCTGTCGCGGGCATCCAGCACGGCCTCAGGCTCGGTCATCTGCCGAGTCGCACAGAACTAGCCGAAAGCGGCTGGCCTTTTGCGCCCCCAGAAGCAAGAAGCTTTGCATACCAGGCGTCTAAGTCTGCGACCCTGATCCGCCTAAGCGACGTGGCTCCCCAACGCGGCAAGATGAAGCGGTCGAACACCCGGCGGTAGTTGTGGGCCATAGGGGGAGAGAGGCTTGGCGCTCGATGGCTATATCAGGTCTCGACCAGCTCGCCCACTGAGCCAGATCGCGACATGATCGCCCCGTCGTCTAACTGCTTTAGAAGCTTGGTGAATTCTACCTCGGCATCCCGTCTGGTCCCCCGAATGCTTCGGCTGACATATAGCCTCTTAGCAGACCCTGGGTCAACTCCGACAAAGACACGTACCTCCCCCGTCGCCCTTCCCCTCTGGCGGATCGAGCCACGCCTGCGCACTGGTGCTGCGCTGGACCCGCGCGCCCGACCCGAGGCCCTAGCCGAAAACGATACGACCACGAACAAAGTATATCATCCAAGGGCATGACTTGATGGGCAACTTGATGGGCAATTGCCTCTTTCAGGCTTCACCAAGAAAGGCTACAACCCTACTAACTGGGTTTATATGGCGCCCCCGGCAGGATTCGGACCTGCGACACACGGTTTAGGAAACCGTTGCTCTATCCCCTGAGCTACGGGGGCCAGTGCACAAATTGTACCCTATCTGTCCTATGCTATGAATGCACAAGAGTACAGGGACTTCTAAGACTTCTAGACCACCGTACTTACGAGTTCAGTCCTTCCGATACCGTGGCCAACACAGCGCTCCGGGTACAGCGGCATCGAGACTGCCATACTTACGAGCACCGTCCAAGTACATCAGCCACGACGTTGGAGCCGCCTTTGGCATCAGCATGAATGCCGTTACGAGCTGATCTTAATGCGAAGACGGCATTCTATCCTTCCAGCAAGATCTGGTGCACGTCCAGGATGCCACTGGATGCACGCAAAGCAGCCAGCGTCGTGGGCGTAACGGCGGCACCGGTGGAAAGCACCATCAGAGCGGTGCCTCCCTTTACCGACGGGCCCACGGCCATGGACGATATCGAGACCTCCGCGTCTCCAATAATGGTACCGACAATGCCTATCATGCCGGGACGATCGTCGTTTCTCACGACCAGCATATTAGGAGAGGGAGGAACCTCCACAATGTGATCATCCACCATCACAATTCGAGGCTCGGTCCTGGGACCGCTCAACGTTCCCGCCACAGAGTGCTCGCCCGAACGAAGTGTGATCAAGCTAACGAAGTCTCTCGTAGCCGTCGTAGTCGTCTCCCGTACCTCCAATCCCCTGTCCTCGGCAAGTTGGGATACATTCACATACGAAACGGGCTCCTCGGTCCCTGCCGCAAATACCCCCTTCAGCGCAGCAAGCGTCAATACGGACGTACCTCCCCCCATCTCTTTCGCCAGAGTACCCTGGTACTCTATTTCCAAGCTGCCGGGCAGTCCCTCATGCAGGCAGGCTAGAAACCTCCCCAAACTCACCGCAAGCGGCAGGAACGGGCGGGCGGATTCCGGCAAAGCGCCTGCCGCCAGATTCACAGCGAACGGAACCAGCTCTCCCGCCAGCGCAAGGATAACCTGTTCCGCTATGGTCACCCCCGCCTTGTCCTGCGCCTCTACCGTAGATGCGCCAAGATGGGGAGTGACCACGACATTGGGAAGGCTGAGCAGGGGAGAGGAAGTGGCAGGCTCTTCGGCAAACACATCCAGAGCAGCCCCGCCCACATGCCCGGATTTGATTGCCTCGTAAAGAGCATCCTCATCGATGATGCCGCCTCTTGCGGCATTCACGATCCTGATGCCAGGCTTCGCCTTTGCAAGCAGCTCCGCATCCACCAGCCCCATGGTCTCTTTGGTCTTTGGAAGATGTATCACCACGAAGTCGGCCTGTGCCATTAGATCTTCCAACGAGGTAAGCTGTACGCTCATGCGTTTGGCCCGCTCGGCAGTGACATAAGGATCGTATGCGATCAGGCTCATCCCGAGAGCCAGCGCTCTCTGCGCCACCAAGGCGCCTACGTGCCCGAGCCCGATAATGCCGAGCGTCTTGCCGTATAGTTCCACCCCTTCCCACTTGGAACGCTCCCAGCTCCCCCCCACGAGGGCCATGTGAGATTGGGGGATATTGCGAGCCTGGGCAATCATGAGCCCGATGGTATGTTCTGCGGCTGAGAGGATGTTGGACTGGGGTGCATTTACCACCATGACCCCGCGAGCGGTGGCATGCTCCACATCCACATTGTCCAGCCCGATCCCTGCACGTCCGACCACAGCCAAGTTCTTACCGGCATCCAGAACCTCGCCAGTGACCTTGGTTGCAGACCGTATGATAATTGCATCGGCGCCTGCCACCGCATCCACAAGATCGCCCGGTGACAGCCCCAGCCGGACATCCACTTCGTGGCCTGCGTCGCGCAACAACTGCAAGCCAGTTTCGGCTATCTTTTCGGTTACGAGCACTACTCCCATATATGTGATCCTTTCGTTCTCTCCAATTACAGGATACAGCCGGGCAACGGTCGTGAGCAATCGGGTGGATCTGCCAGGGTAGGAGCGCAGTGAGAAGGTGCATTGCTCGTTCCACATGCCTTATAGGGAGTGAATAGAAACCGTTCCACGTTTATGGAGTTGCTTTAGCAAGACAAAGAGGTGCCTGGCCGGCAGCTACCGCTTGAGCCAAGGGCCAGAAGGGCGAGCTTTTCAAATCCGGTCGATAAAAGCCTGCAACAGTCTTGGTCCTTCCACGGATAGTATCGACTCAGGATGGAACTGCACACCCCAAATAGGCATTTCCCTGTGGGAAACAGCCATCACGGTTCCATCGGCAGTTTCAGCGTCCACCGACAGCACTGGCGGGATGCTTCCACGCTCGATGACAAGCGAATGGTACCTGGTAGCCTCGAACGGATCCGGCAGACTGCTGAGAATCCCATTCCCGTTGTGAGATATCACGGAGGTCTTACCGTGTACTATCTCTCCTGCCCGAACTACCTTTGCTCCGAATGCAACCCCGATAGACTGATGCCCGAGGCATACACCAAGAATGGGGATCTCACCCGCCAGCTCTGTGATCACCTGCAGGCTCACACCCGCATCTTCCGGGCGTCCCGGGCCCGGAGATATGACCAGCGCATCGGGAGCGATTGAACGGATGGTGGAGACATCCACGGCATCATTGCGATATACTGTCGGCTCGACGCCGAACTCTCCCAATTCCTGCACGAGATTGTACACGAACGAGTCATAATTGTCGATAAGCAGTATCCTTGGCACCACCATCGTTCACCAGTCTATCGAAACAGCCGAAGCCTAGTCGCAAGCGTGGCGGTCAATGATGCAGTCAATGGTAACGCGTGGCTGCAATGGCGCCCACAAAGAAAAGTCCTATGCCACCAAGCAGGTACCAGTTGGTCGGGGAAGCAGGCAATATGCCGGTGTAATTGAGAATTATCATGAGTACTCCCAGTGCAAGCACGGCAATTATTGCAGGTCCCATCCACGGAGGGCTCTTCCTCACCTTTTTAGGAATGGGCGGTGTGTAGCGTGCGTTGGGGACCGGTGCACTCTCCCTTACATGCACATGCCTTCCCGTAACCCGTCCTGCTGAACGGCCTTTACGGGTAGCGCTTCCTGGACCGGTGTTGGATGCCATACCACAAGGTTAGCTTATCTGGCAGGGTAGTGGTGGCACAGATACGCATGTGCACTTTGCGCACACCTGCACCCGCGTATTTGTACAAACAGGTACGGGTAAAGATGAGCGGTCGTACGCTCTGCACGACCGCTCATCACCCCATACTCCAGTATTCCAATGGGATACTATAGACAGGAAAGGCTATCCCAGACGCTCGATAATGGTGGCATTGGCCATGCCGCCACCCTCGCACATCGTCTGTAGGCCATAACGACCGCCAGTCCTCTCCAGCTCGTTTAACAGAGTCGACATCAGCTTGGCGCCGGAGCATCCGAGAGGATGACCGAGAGCTATGGCCCCACCGTTGACGTTGACCTTGGACATGTCAGGGTGATGCTCCTTCTCCCACGCGAGCACCACAGAGGCGAATGCCTCGTTGATCTCGATAAGATCGATATCGTCCAGGGTCAGCTTACCCTTTTCCAGCACCATCTTGGTGGCCGGTATCGGTCCGGTCAGCATAGTCACCGGGTCGACACCTACCACTGCGAAGCTGTGCAGGCGTGCCCTTGGCCGGAGCCCAAGTGCATTGGCCTTCTCTTCGCTCATGATCAGAACGGCTGCAGCTCCGTCTGTGATCTGGGAAGAATTGCCTGCAGTCACCTTGCCGCCATCTGGCTTGAATGCCGGCTTCAGCGTACCGAGCACCTCCACCGTGCTGGTGGGCCTGATACCTTCGTCAGTGGCGAATACCTCGTCAGTAGGGTTCCCTTCCTCGTCTCTCACCTTCAGGGGGATGATCTCGTTCTCGAAACGCCCTTCCTCGGTGGCCACTGCTGCCCGCCTGTGGCTCTCGGCGCTAAAGGTGTCCAGGTCCTCACGGGAAAGATTCCACTGGTCGGCTATCATCTCCGCCGATATGCCCTGGGAGACCAAACCGCCCTTGTCCGCGTAGCGAGACATAACCGTGGGGCCGAATGGAAACCCAAGGTCAGACACGATCGAGGATCCCATCGGGGTGCGTGTCATGCTTTCCACCCCCGACGCAATCACTATGTCGTAGACGCCTGCCATCACGCCCTGGGCTGCAAAGTGTATTGCTTGCTGTGAAGACCCGCACTGGCGATCAATGGTCGTAGAGGGAACGGACTCCGGGAATCCTGCCGCCAGCAAGGCGTTCCTTCCGATGTTGAGCGCCTGCTCGCCTACTTGCATGACGCATCCGGTAATGACATCATCAACAGTACCAGGATCCAGATTGTTGCGTTCCACCAGCGCCTTCAATGGCTCTGCAGCCAGATCCACCGCATGCCATCCACGCAATTTCCCATTGCGCTTTCCTCCTGCAGTCCTTACTGCATCTACTATCACGGCAGTGGGCATGTAATGCCTCCTTCTTTTCTATCTACGAGGTCAAGCGACCTCTGGTTCCAACCCACGAGACTCCAGCTCGCCGGCTTTAGAGGCTCAGTCGAACCTCTTTCCTATCTTCCAGGCCTCTTCATGGTGCACATGCTTAACTACTTGATCTGCTACACATACTGCATGCACGACGCACAAACTTGACCGTATAGTCAAGATTTTACCCCATCTGCGGGCGAAGGTCAAATCGCAGTCGGCGGCCCCCATGTGAGCTGCATTACCTCTCTTCCAAATCGCTCATCGAATGGCCCTCCGCGGCGGCCCCCATGTGAGCTGCATTACCACCCATCCTGTCACCGGATGGGACGCACAAATGAGTTCACCGTACCTGCCACCATGACACGTCACTTTGCCCTAAAGCGCCACGTGATTATACTGGATATATGGCTGCATTAGCCGCTGAGATGGATGTCGACTTTCTGAAAGGAGACGGGCTGAACGTCAAGCCGCTCCTTCGAATACAGGATCTTTCGGTTCGCTACGGACAGTTGCTGGCGCTCGACGGTGCGACATTAGAGGTACAGCCGGGCGAGCTTGTAGCCTTGGCGGGGGAGAATGGGGCCGGGAAAACGACACTGATACGTTGCATAGCTGGCGATATAGCGTATGAAACTGGAAAAATTCTGTTCAACGGACAGCCGGTAGGGCGTGATCCAGCCGCTACGGCCAGACAGGGCATGGCTATAGTTTGGCAGGACCTTGCCCTGTGCGACAACCTCAAAGTGGCCGAGCATTTGTTGCTGGGCTGGGAATCGAGCAGGTTCTATTTATCAGAAATCGATACCAGCATCAGGGCAGCCTCTATTCTCCGGGAGCTGGGAATACACCTCGGCGATCTCGACCGTCCCGTCAAACACCTTTCGGGAGGTCAGCGCCAATTGCTTGCCGTTGCACGCTCAATGAGAGGGAACCCGCAGTTGCTGATGCTCGACGAACCCACTGCTTCGCTCGGTATCAATGAAGGAGCCCGAGTTGAAGAGCTGATCACGGCACTTCACCAAAAGGGTACAACTATATTGTTCGCATCCCATGATATTGACCAGATGTTCAGGCTGGCCGATCGCATCATTATACTTCATCATGGGCAAGTGGCGGCTGACATCGATCCTGGCACGACTTATGCTGATGATGTCATAGCACTTATCTCAGGACAGCAACCCGACACATCCGCCCGCCACCAGCTGATCCGTTTCCACGGGCTGATTGACAGGTTGGCGTCGGTGCCTCCCTCGTCCAGCTTGCCTCTCATTCTTTCAGCTCTCAGCGCAGCCCTTGTGGTAGGTAAGCTCTCCATCCATCTCCTTGAGGAAAAAGGAACAGCACTCCGTTGCGTCGCATCCCAAGGGTTGCCTCCTGCTGCTCTCTCGGCATGGGCCCGACTGTCGCCAGATGCGGCAGGAGGTCCTATTGGGGTGGCCGCTGGCGCCGGACGAGTCGTCATAGAAGAAGATGCGCAAATCGGCATGGCATGGTCACGTTTTCGCGACCTGATAACGACCAGCGGTATACGTAGCTCTTGGTCCGTTCCCATCATGGGTTCAAGCGGCCTGATTGGTGTCATCACCATTTTCAGCGGCATCCAAGGCCCTCCTGAGCGGGATCAGCTTGATCTGATTACGCTATACGCTGGCTACGCTGCAAATACAATCGAGCGAGACCGGCTCTTGGAAGATGCCGCTAGTCGTAACCATGTGCTCGAGACGGTACGCGAAATGCTCGAGTCACTGGCAGGACCCACTCTTGCCACCGAGGGATTCGTTCTTGCATTGCAGGCTCTACGCAGTGGACTGCAAGCCAGTATGACCGGCCTGTGGGCAGTACCGCACGACGATGTTCCACATTGCCGCTTCCTGGTGGAGGATTCAGGCATTGCCCTCAACGCCCCTCAATACCCCCTACCTCGGCCGATCAGCCAGGCAAAACTCACCTGGATGGCAGGAAAAGCCGTACCCCTGCAAGACACCGATGGCGGGCGGTATATTGCGGTAACCTTCCCTGCGCCGAAGGGACGGGCCACCCTTGTTGCCCGCTGGGACAACGAAAACATCCCAGATAGCGCCACTGCCCTGATAGAGGACACCGCTCACTCGTTACGGCTGGCCCTGGAGAGAGAACAGGCCGAGACCGCCAACCAGGAAGCTGCTGCTTTGCGCCGATCACAGGATCTACAGCTCAGCTTTCTCTCGAAATTGAGCCATGAGCTACGCACCCCGCTTACCGCAATTCGAGGATATGCCTCCAGCCTCCTCCAGCCCGATGTCACCTGGGATGCCGATTCGCAGCGGCACTTCCTGACAACTATCGCAACAGAGTCAGCACGCCTCGGACGTCTCGTCAATAATCTTCTCGACTTTTCGAGCATAGAGTCGGACACCTTACGGCTGATACCTGACTGGTGTGAAATCGATCTTGTACTCGAAGCGGCTGCTACGTGTCTACCGCTCAACAGCGCTCATGTAGCTATACAGTGTGACGATGGCTTACCCGCGATATGGGCCGATCACGACAGGCTGCAGCAGGTATTCGTGAACCTGTTGCACAATGCTGTCTATCATAATCCACCGGGAACACACGTCAGCGTGACGGCGTCACTGGATGGTAGCTGCGGAGTGGTGATCCACGTATCGGACGATGGAACCGAGGTGCCTGAAGGTACATCTCTGCTCGAGCCAGTACGCTGGAAGCAATCAGGTACATCAGGAACCCGGTTAGGATTGTCCATTGCCCAGGGAATCGTCGAAGCCCACGGAGGAAAGATCACCTTCCAGCGGCTCGAACGAGGAAAAGCATTCAGCGTGCATCTTCCAGTAGAGCCACCCACCAAAGCATTGTCTCTGGAAGCAGCCATGCAAAGTTCCGGGAAAGCCGGACAAACCAGCTAAGCTGGTGCACCGATGAGCTGGACGGACAGGTATATATTCTTGGGTTTGTATATACCCGGCTGGTCGCATCGAGGCATCACCATGGTACTTCGATGACCGCGAAAGATAACATGCATACCCAGGTCCTCATCGTGGAGGATGACCCCAACATCGTCGACCTGATCCGGTCCAATCTGGCGGTACGCGGCTTCGACGTAACGGTGTCGAGCGACGGTACGCGGGTACTGCAACTGATGGATACCGGGCATCCGCTGCAGCCAGACATAGTACTGCTCGACCTGATGCTCCCTGCAACAGATGGGTTCGAACTGTGCCGCCAAATACGTGAGCAATCGCCAGTCGGCATAATTGTCGTCTCCGCCCGCAGGGGAGAGCACGACAAAGTCACTGCCCTCAACGCAGGTGCCGATGACTACATGACCAAACCATTCGGCATCGAAGAGCTGATGGCTCGCGTAACTGCCACCCTTCGCCGTACGCGCCCGAATCAGCCGGAGGGAAAGCCTCCTAGTCCGATAGTGGCAGGAAATCTGCTCATCGATCTCAGCAGGGAGCAGGTAACCAAAGGCGGGAAACAGGTGTACTTGACCCCGACAGAGTTTGCTCTCTTGCGTGAGATGGCAATCAACCGGGGGCAACTACTTACACATGCGTACCTACTTCGGCAAGTATGGGGACGCGGGTACGAGACCGAAACCGAGTATGTTCGCGTCTATATAAGGCGTCTCCGAGCCAAGCTGGAAACCGAGGGTGACGATCCTCTGATTCTCACCCAACCCCGAGCAGGCTACCGGTTTGTGGCAGGCTGATTGCGAGCTTCACGCTGTTTACAAATTATTCACGATATTCCCAGGATTTTAACAGTATGTTAACAGGAAACGTCGTACACTGAGTTGCGTGGGTATCCAGATATGAGATCACGTAAGGGGACATCAGGTCCTTGCCGTCATGAAGTGCCAACATGTCGACCGGAAACCAGGCAGGGGTAAGGCGCGTGCATGTCTACGGTGCTTGAGCATGTCAAAGAGCATCTCTACCTCCGTCAAGAATACCTGACTCGTGGCTGGGGCGCCCCTGTGTCAGCCAGTATCCCAGTAACCGGTAAGCGCGAATGCAAGTAAATGATAGACAGCAACCATAGCAATATAGGAAGTAAAAGAAAGGAGCATCATACCATGATGATAAATAAAACCAAGAAACATAAGACACCCTGGTTACCGATCATTTTGATCGGCGTGGCGCTGGTAGCCTCAGCCTGCTCAAGCAGCAGCCCTAGTACCAGTACCAATCAGCCAACCGCAAAGGTCAGCCCGGTAAAAGGCACATTTTACGAGCTTTACCAGAGTTGCCCATCCAATCCATTCTGGCTTGCCGTGAACAATGGTGGAAGGGCTGCCGCGGCAACATTGGGCGTAAATCTGAAGATAGAAGATCCACTCCAGTGTACTGGGGAAATAGCGGCGGAAAACAGCTTGCTCACAACCATCATCAATTCGCACCCGGCAGGAATTGCAGTTTCAGTGGTCAGCACGACTGCACTCAATGCAAACATCCAGCGTGCAAGGTCGATGCACATTCCAATCATCGCCTACAACAGCCTACCGCACAACAACAACTACACCACCACCCCGGTGGAAGCCTACGTAGGCCAACCCAATTACCTTGCAGGTCAGGACTTGGCCACAAAAACTATCTCGCTGCTCGGCTTGCACTCCGGCCAGAGCGTGATGATTGCCGACCAGTGCTATATCAATGTGACCTGCACCGAAAGATGGCAGGGCATAGCGTCGGTTCTGTCCTCAAAGGGAATCAGCGTAACATCATCGAACGTTCTCAACCTTGACTACAGCGTACCGGCATCGGCTGGCATAGTGAAGTCATACCTTGAGACTCATGGCACACCTGCAGCGGTATTTGCCCTTGGCAGCGCCGGCGAGCAAGCGGTGGTTGACGCGGCTCAGGCTTTGCACATGACATCCTCGAAATTGCCCATGGTGGGCTTCGATGACGACCCCGTAACCAATAGCTACATGCTGGACGGATGGGTGAAGCTGACCGTTGACCAGCAACCTTTCCTGCAGGGATACGATGCGCTTGTCAACCTGTACACAGCAGCACGTTACGATGCCCATCCGATCAACATGTCCACCGGTCCCGTCTTCGTGCAGAATACACCGAAAGATGTCGCCAAGGGATGGCTGAAGAGCAGCGTCGTTACCAACACGGGTATATAGTTACGCATATCGTAGAGTAAAAGGAGCTGGTTGAACCAGCTCAGCTAGCCGCGTTGCCCCTTCCTTGCAGCATACAATGTCACGTAAGGATAGGGACAACGTGGCACCCCATAGCTGGAGGTGGCTATTGTCGCTGAGCAAAACTGTAGTGGAGGAAACGAGCACAGGGGATTCTGATACATCAGACGATACAGTACGTGCTTTCAAGCCAGGGGGAATCACAAGGTACATAAGTGCCCGGATGATGGCTGTCATCGGCATGATCATCATCGTGGTACTGGTCCTTGAGATCACGAGCCGGGAGCAGTTGCTGACGGGACTGAATATTGGAGGTGTCCTCAACGCAAGTTCCGAGATCGGTTTCATTGCGATCGGCGTCACGGCGCTCATGATCGGCGGCGAATTCGATCTTTCCGTCGGTCAGACCTTTGTGGCCAGCGGAATGACATTTGCTACGATATACACATCGATCGGCGTATTCCCGGCAATTATTGTCAGCCTGGCAATCGGTGCCGCAATCGGCATGCTCAACGGGTTCATTACCCTTGGCTTCGGAATCCCATCGTTCATCACCACTCTAGGCACCAGTTACGTCGTTGCGGGACTAATATTGATGGTCACGACCGGACAGCCGATTACGGCTGTCACGCTGCCCAAGAGTTTCAGCATATTCGGCGGCTACATAGGCAGCACCAGCATACGCTGGGAGGTGGCATGGTGGCTGGGACTTGCAGTTGTGATGGCCATCGTCCTGCACAAGACAACATTTGGCAACCACATCTTCGGCGCGGGCGGTCATGCGGATGCATCACGGAATATAGGGGTGAGGGTAGGCATGACAAAGATGGCGCTCTTCATCCTGTGCGGTATGTTCTCGGCATTTTCCGGTATAGTCCTATTTGCTCACCTGGGTGACATCGAGGCATCAGCAGGCTCCGGTTTACAACTGGAGGCAATAGCGGCGGCCGTGATAGGAGGGACTGCCCTGTTCGGTGGGATTGGTACAATCTATGGAGGTGTCATAGGATCTTTCTTCCTGGGAGTCATTACTGTCGGCCTGGTGCTGTCAGGAGCGTCTACGGTATATTACGAGCTGTTTGTAGGGATCGTGTTGATCATGGCAGTGGCGCTTCAGGCAAAGACGGAGGGTATTACTTCCTTTGTAAAGCGCGCATTCGGGCGGCGCAGCTGGATCGCTGAACACGTTCATGGCCGATCTCCAGACACCACCCAGGCGGGTTCAGCGCGATGACTGCACCTACAACTTCTCTTGGCGCTACTGAAATTACTCCCGACGTGCAGCACAATGATGTACCTGCACTCGAACTAAGAGACATTACAAAGCGGTTCGGCGCCATCGTAGCCGTCGACAAGGTAAACTTTTCCATAGCCAAAGGTGAGGTGCTCGCCCTGCTGGGAGACAATGGCGCAGGAAAATCCACTGTCGTGAAGATGATCTCAGGAGCAACTTCTCCTACAAGTGGCCAGATCCTGCTCGATGGCAAACGAATGCTGTTCCGAAACTCCAAGAGTGCCAGGCTAGCCGGTATTGCTACGGTGTACCAAGACCTTGCGCTGGTACCAACCATGAATGTCTGGCGTAATTTCTTCTTGGGGGCTGAGTTGAAACGAGGTTGGCGGCTCGATGTAAAAAGAATGAGGGCCGAAACCCAGCAAGTACTGAGAGAGATTGGCCTGCGGAACCTGAGTTCGATTGATCAAAATGTTATGAAAATGTCTGGAGGAGAGCAGCAGGCATTGAGTATCGGGCGGGCAGTACACTTCCAGCAGAAGCTCCTTCTACTGGACGAGCCTACTGCAGCCCTATCCGTAAAAGAAACCAATAAGGTGTTCGAATATATCATGCGAGCGAAGGAAAGTGGCATAGGCGTTCTAGTCATCATGCACAATACATTGCAGGCTCTCACGGTCAGCGATCGGGTAACCGTCATGCGCCATGGAAGAGTTGTAGCCAACTATGCCGTCGAAGAAACTGGCACTGATATGCTCAACACGGTCAATGCCGCCATAAGCGGAATAGGCCCGTAGGTCATCCCTCCACCCTGGATGAACAGCCCGCCGTCTACGAGCACATGGAGAGGCACATGGGTGGCATCGCTACCAGCGTTACTACTCTCCACTGGCCTACTGGCATCCTCCTGTGCTCCCGCAGTGCCATCCTTGAACCCAGCGCCAAGTGGTTCGACTTCGGTCAGGATACGTATCTCTTCTTTTTCGCGCAGCTTCTCAGCCATGAAATCCCTCAGGCCACTGATTACCCGAGGCAAAGGCATGGTTGCAGTTATCTTGCCTGACACGGTTACATCAGCCCGTTACACGGAGTTCGATGCACCATTTCTTACCAAGGCATTCGAGATGGCCGGCTTTCACGCTTCGCAATTCATAGTCGAAAATGCCCAGGGAAGCCGGTCCACCGAACTCAGCATGGCCGAGTCCGCCATCACCAAGGGCGCAACCGTGCTGGCTATGGATCCCCTCGACTCAGGCGTAGGTGTACAGATAGAGAAGTACTCAGCATCCCATGGAGTAAAGGTGATCAACTATGACCGGCTGGCATTGGGAAGTACTCGCAACAACTACTACGTCAGCTTCAACAACATCCAGGTAGGTAAGATGATAGGGCAGGGGTTTGCCACTTGCGTGTCTGCCTGGCATGTAAACCATCCACAAGTTCTGGTAATGCGAGGCTCTCCCCACGACAACAATGCAACCCTTTATGCACAAGGTTACAATAGTGTCCTAAAACCATACTTCAGCTCTGGTAAATACATAAGAGTCGGACATCCGGCAGGCACTTGGCAACCAGACAAGGCGCTTACAATCTTCCAGGAAGAGTACACTGCCCATCCCAGCATCAATGCTGCAGTAACTCCTAACGATGAAGACGCAGCACCTATTATCAACTACCTCAAAAACCTCCATGTCCCGCCCAGAACGTTCCCTGTAACTGGTCAAGATGCCACCCTCATCGGATTGCAGAATATACTTGCCGGCTACCAGTGCGGAACCGTATACAAGCCAATTTACCTGGAGGCACAAGCCACTGTCGCTCTCGCCGCGTATCTCAGGGCAGGGCTGGATCCTCCATCTACACTCCTGAATGCGACAACCTATGATCCCACTACGCGTCAATATGTCCAGTCAGTACTGTTGAAACCAGAGTGGATCACCGCCGTGACCATGGCGAAGACCGTTATTGCGGACAGGTTCGTACCGGTATCGCAGTTGTGCACTGCTCCGTATGCAGATGCGTGTTACGTAGTAGGGATAACATCCAAACCATGATGCATCCGGTATGCCGCCATCATCCTATACGCCGTATAGCGCTGAACTCGTCTCGTTACATTTTTCACCCTCTACCGATGCCGCAACGCATCTGGCTCGTATGGCTGGCCCGGTTGGAGCCATGGTAACCAACGGGCAAATACAGCCAGAAGAGCCACAAACTAAAAATGCGACTCCTTACGATTATCCTGCACCGGCTACTCCGCATGCAGCGTCAATCTCATTGCTTGGCAGTTCTGCCCGTGCCTGGTTGGATCAGGTGAAAGGAAGTGGGAGTGGCGTAATCCCTGTTCTTGCAGGACTGGTGACCATCATTGCCGTCTTCCAGATCCAGAATCCTCTGTTTCTATCAGCTGGCAATCTAGTCAATCTACTGGTTCAAGGTGCGGTATTCGTCCTTCTGGGAATGGCAGAGGTGTTTGTCCTATTGCTTGGTGAGATAGACCTTTCCGTCGGGTACGTTGCCGGCATAGGAGCCACAGTTACCGCCATACTCGTATCCAATTTCGGTGGAAATTGGCCGTGGTGGGTTGCCATGGCAGCAGGGTTGGCAACCACGACCCTGATAGGAGCGGCCCAGGGCAGTCTCATAGCCAGGCTGCACCTGCCATCTTTCGTCGTCACTCTTGCAGGATTGCTCGGATGGGAGGGAGTCATGATCCTTATGATCGATCACGCAGCTCCATCCAGCGGAGGTCTGATAAGCATCTCCAATTCCATCGTCTACGATCTGGTCAATGGCAACCTGAACCAGGTAGCCGGTTGGATTGCTATGCTGCTTGTGGTCGGGCTATTTGCCATACTATCTATCCTGCACAACCACCGCCGGCGTTCAGCTGGCTTGCCCACCCCTGCATCCAGCCTCACGATACTGCGCATAGCCGTGGCAACCATTGCAGGCGTTGCCCTCATTCTGATCTGCAATGCCAACCGGGGGGTGACCGTGCCTCTGCGGGGTGTACCGTTTGTGGTTCCCATCGTACTGGCCACACTTGTGACATGGAATTTCTTGCTGGGGCGGACTCGGTTCGGCCGGTATGTGTACGCAATCGGTGGTAACCCCGAAGCTGCCAGGCGAGCTGGAATCAATCTTGCCCTGATCCGCACCGTAGCATTTGCCCTGGCCGGGCTGACTGCAGGATTCGCGGGGATAATATACGAGTCACGCCTTGGCTCCATCTCTGAGAACATTGACGGTGGAACCCTCGTTCTCTTTGCTGTCGCCGCCGCCGTAATCGGCGGTACCAGCCTATTCGGCGGCCGTGGCAAGATGATCCATGCCGTACTGGGTGGCCTTCTGATCGCGGCCATATACAACGGTCTTGGCCTTCTCGGCGTCAGCGCCGCAACCGAGTATATAGTGACCGCTCTGGTCTTGCTGGCTGCCGTAACGGTGGACTCCCTCACGCGCGGGAACAGCAAATCAGCCACTGCACGATAAAGCCCGTGCCCACACTCAAGCCTGGCGAGACCCGACCAGCTTGGACTCGGTGCCCGCACGGCTCGGCAAGTTCCCGCTATTGCATTCCGGGACCGAACCCGGCTAAGAATGTAACCATGCCGGAAACCGTACCGCAAGGGACAAGGGAACCAATAGTGAAATTACTGGATCAAGAGTGGAAGGTTCTTACGGAGCTTTGCGCAGGTATGAACGAAGAAGAATGGGCACGGATGACCGATTGTCCTGGATGGACAGTCAAAGATCAGATTTCCCACATCATCGGTACGGAGCTTATGCTGTCGGGGCAGGAATCACCAGAGCAGGTGGTGCCGGCCAGTGGGCCGGATGTCGCAACAGACCTCAAGGTGAGCTTCCCTTACGTAAAGAACCCCATCGGAGAGGTCAATGAACTCTGGGTGGAGGCTAGGCGTCAGGTTCCTCCAGGACAGGTACTGGATGAGTTCCAGCGGGTAACCGCTACACGCCTGGCAACATTGAGATCTTTGAGTGAAGCGGATTTCGCAAGAGTGGGATGGACTCCAGCAGGGCAGGCTCCGTACCGTGAGTTCATGGACATAAGGGTATTCGATTGCTGGGTACACGAGCAGGATGTAAGGAGAGCTATAGACAAGCCAGGCAATCTGACCGGAGAGATAGCCAACCATGCCAGGAAAAGAATCAAGTCGGCTTTACCGTATGTAGTAGGAAAAAAGGCACGGTCTCCAGAGGGATCACTGGTTACCTTCCATATAACTAGATCGGACGAGGAGACTTTTGCCATAGCGGTATCTGAGGGCAGAGCTGCCTTCACGGAGCATGTCCCGCCTACTCCAGCCAGTGAGATAGATACTGATCAGGCATATCTGGAGATGAACTTCGAAACCTTGGCATGCCTCGGATGCGGACGGTGGGACCCGGTAGCCTCCTTACAGAACGGGAAAGTTTCCATAGCCGGTAACGTAGAACTGGGAACCAGGGTACTGGAAAACCTGAACTTCATGATTTGAGTGATACGGCGTGACCACACATTCTCCGTAATCACGTTTCTCTCAGGATTCGCAACACGCCATCCAGAAGTCTATCCAGCGTTTCAGACGCCATGGCTCGTGCGCTTGCAAGTTCCTCGCGCGAAGTCACTGATGAAACGGTCTCGGCATATATCTTGAGTTCCGGCTCCGTACCGCTAGGCCTGACCATTACACGTGAGCCATCCCCCACATGCCAGATCACCACGTCCGCAGGATCCACCGGCTCCCCCGGGCACTTCTCTGCGCAGCCCCCAGCGAGATCTACGACACCCGCATCACGACTCATAAGATCGGTGGCCGTGACTGCCAGCCCGTTCAAGGTCCTAGGCACATTACGGCGAGCCTTGCCAAGCACCTGTTGAATTCCCTGCATGGTATCTGGTCCTTGAACCAGCACGGCCCGCCGGCGCGTTGAGTACAGCCCGTAATCCAGTGAAATGTCGTCAACGAGATCGCGAAGCGTCCGTCCCGACTCTGCAGCCTCCTCCGCAAGCTCCACTACAGCCAACGCGGCGCTAATCCCGTCCTTGTCTGCTACGAGGGATGGGCGCAACGCGTAGCCAAGGGCTTCTTCGTAGCCGTAGACAAGATGGAACGCCGTTCCTCCCGCCCGAGCGATCCACTTGAAACCTGTCAGCGTCGTCACGCACCGCACACCGACGGCATTAGCCATGCGCCGGAGAAGCGAGCTCGATACGACCGATGTGGCCACTACCGGCGGCAGGTCAGAGGGACCCTCAAGAGGGCATCCAGCCGCAAGGCGCTGCAGTACTGAATTGCCTATAAGCGCCCCGAGATCGTCGCCACTCAGTGCATGCCATCCTTGCGGTTCTCGGACCATTACGGCAAGCCTGTCGGCATCAGGGTCGTTTGCAAGGATGAGATCGCCATGTACCTGCTCGGCAGTCTCGACGGCCAACTCCAGAGTCTCCGGTATCTCCGGATTGGGAAACGGGGCCGTAGGAAACGTAGGGTCCGGCCTTTCTTGGGCAATGACTGTAATCGGAGCGGGCAGGCCAGCGCGTGTCATAACAGCCTTGAGAATCTCCGAACCCACCCCATGAAGAGCGGTGTGGACAACCTTGATGGCAAGTTGGCTTGACCTCATGCGCTCGGATGCCGGCCCGGGTCGACCGGAAATTGCTCTGACGTACGCATCAGCGATGCCGCTGGTGTCTTGCTTTGAATACGACCCCCTGTCCCACCCCCTTGGGAGCGCCAGAGGGTCTACGGCATCCATGCAAGCAGCTATCTCTCCGTCTGCCGGCGCAACCAGCTGAGCTCCATCCCCTTGATACAACTTGATACCGTTGTCCGTGCGAGGATTGTGACTGGCCGTGATCATGACGCCCCATCGCGCATCAAGGTAACGAACCGCAAAGGCAAGAACCGGTGTCGGCAATTCATGCGGTAACAACCAGACAGCAATGCCGGAGCGGGCGAGAACCCGTGCTACATCCGCAGCAAACTGGCTGGAGTGCTCTCGTCCATCGTAGCCAATTACCACACCGCCGGCAGTTTCTCGGTCGGCAGTTTCTCGGTCGGCAGTTTCTCGGTCGGCAGTTTCTCGGTCGGCAGTTTCTCGGTCATCTCGCTGCGTAATATAAGCGGCCAAGCCATAAGCAAACCGGGCGACAACCAGCCTATTCATCCGAAGCGCTCCTGCCCCGAGTTGCGCCCTTATGCCCGCCGTACCGAATCTCAGCGAGCCTTCAAAACGCCGACCAAGTTCAGCCATTGCTCGTGTTTCGATCAGCCCGGTCAGTTCGGCACGAGTCTCCGGATCAGGGTCCGCATCCCGCCAAGCGGCTGCCAGGGAAAGCAGCGCTCCGTCCCCCACTACCGTCGCCTCGGCTCGTTCATGGCATCGGCAGGACTGACATCTGAGGCCCACCCAGTATCGGCACCACAGCCATCACGCCAGCAAGCGCTGCCCCACGATCGCCAGTGGCTTTCACGCGATCAGGAACTCGTGGGCTTGCGCGTACCTGAGAAGTAACTGATGCCACTTGCCTCCTCTCTCTTGCCATCTCTTGCGCCACCTGCATGGTACCTGAAACTTATACCTGATATTGGATACGCTAGGACTTGCGTCACCCAGTGACAATAGCCAACATGTAGCGAACAAGCCACTAAACGACGCATAATGTGCTCTAAAGCCACTCATCCAGGGGCCGACCTTGCGGTCCAAGCATCAAAATCATGCAGTATCCGAGGTAGATGCTTGCACGTGGGTCGCTAAGGGTGTAGTATGTGTATATCCACTAGCAGGTGCGTCGGCAGATGATTTGTACAGTGGTAAATTCAAGCGGTATACGCTCTTCCATGGGGTCATGTGCAAGCCCGGTCGGTATGTTGACGTGCACGATGAAGGTATCCATTGCATTATCGGTGTCAAGATATGTGATGCATACGAGGCAACGTAGGTATGAGCAATCTATATAATTGGTGAGGTGATACTCAAGTGCCTGATGAGCAACAGCTCGAAAGGACCCTGCTCGAACGCAAGGAAAGAGAAGAGCTACGGAAAATAGCCCGTGCTCTCTCCATCCCTGTAACGACTCGGCTGAAAAAGGCTGATATCGTGGACAGGATACTGACAAAGGTCGGTGACGGTCATGGAGAATCGTCGACCAGTAATTTACCGGTCGCCTCCGCAAGCTGGGAATGGGGGGGTAATCATGGGTCGACAGGTGGTAACGGTGTGGCTGGAGTCGGTGAGGGCGCGACCCAGCGGGAGGTTCGGGCACAGGATAGCGTGGAACCGAATGGTAATGGATTGGCTGCACCTTCAGAAGCATCTCTACAGGATGACCTGCAGGAATCTGGACCGGTAGATGGCATCCAGTTGTGGACGGCTGAAAAAAGGGCGAAAGGTAGGAACGATGAGGGAGTTGTACATAACAATCAGCAGGACATTATTGTGAGTGGGGAAGCCGGCGATAAAATTACCCACGATACACAGGATGGGGCTGTTCAGGATGTAGTCATTACTGTTCAGGATGGGGCTGCACACCAGCACCAGGACGAGGTGTCGCAATCTACAGGGATCGAGGAGGGCGAACGAACCGAGCAATTCCGCGAGTCTGGAGATCATGTGCAGGCGCCGGTCAAGGCCAGGAACCAGACCCAGGGACAGGGACAGGGACAGGGACAGGGACAGCCTGCCAGTTCGGGAGGTCGCCGTAATCGGAGAAAAAGGGGGAAGGAGCGCTCGGACAGGCCCGACAGGGAAATGCAATCCACGCCGGCCGAATCCTACGACGGAGAGCTCGCCGTCGCTAGTGGAATCCTTGATTTACGAGAAGAAGGATATGGTTTCCTCCGCTCAGACGGGTACCTTCCGAGCGCCAAGGATGTCTATGTATCGATCAGCCAGGTAAAGAAATTTGCCCTTCGTAAGGGGGACTGGATAGATGGGGCGTCCAGGCCTGCAATCAACAATGAAAAGTACCCGGCCCTTATAAGGATTGACACCATAGGGGGCATGCCGGCTGAGGAGATCAAAGGAAGACCGAGATTCGAGGCTCTGACACCGCTCTTCCCTGACCAGAGGCTTACTATGGAAATTCCCGGTGACACCGGAACGAGTGCGATGACTGCCAGGATAGTGGACTTGCTGTGCCCTATAGGCAAGGGCCAAAGAGGTCTCATAGTGTCTCCCCCTAAGGCAGGCAAGACAACGGTCATGAAACAGATTGCACGGTCCATAGAGATCAACAACCCCGAGGTGCACCTTATGGTCTTGCTGGTGGATGAGCGACCCGAAGAGGTGACCGATATGCGTAGGTCCGTAAAGGGGGAAGTTGTATCCTCTACGTTCGACAGGCCCAGTGACGAGCACACGACGGTTGCCGAGTTGGCTCTAGAGAGAGCGAAACGCCTAGTGGAATTAGGCAAGGACGTGGTCATCATTCTTGACGGGATCACCCGGCTTGCTCGTGCCTACAATCTTGCCCAGCCAGCGACAGGTAGGATCATGTCGGGAGGCGTGGATTCGGGTGCCCTGTATCCGCCAAAGAAATTCTTCGGAGCTGCCCGGAACATAGAAGAAGGCGGCTCGCTCACTATTCTTGCTACAGCTCTCGTGGAAACGGGATCGAAGATGGACGAGGTAATCTTTGAGGAGTTCAAAGGTACGGGTAACATGGAGCTGAGGTTGGACCGCCATCTGGCCGAGAGACGGGTTTATCCTTCCATAGACGTGAATGCCAGTTCGACTCGTCATGAGGAGTTGCTCTTTGGGCAGGGGCAGCTCCAGCAGGTATGGAAGCTAAGGAGGGTGCTGAACGCTCTAGCGGCTGATGGAAGCGCTGCAGCCGGCTTGGAGCTATTGATGGATAAGATCAAGACAACAAAGGGCAACGACGACTTCCTGGCTGACATAGCCAAGGGGCCGGCTCCGCCAATGTAGCTCGGGCCGGATGTCGTTGGCAGACTCCCCCATCCCGTAAGGTCCTAAAGTGACTGGGGCGACTTGGTACAAGCAGGATTGACAAATAAACTGTATACGAAAGAGGAGCAGTATAGGCTATGAAACCAGGCATACATCCGCAATATGTTGAGGCTACCGTAACGTGCTCGTGCGGCAACACGTTCGTCACTCGCTCGACCAAGGAAGAATTGCATATCGAGTTATGCAACCAGTGCCATCCCTTTTATACCGGCAAGCAAAAGCTGGTTGATACAGGTGGACGGGTAGAGAGGTTCAACCGTCGTTATGGCAAGAGCGCTCAACGGCGCAAGACGCTTGAGGCAAAATAGGGCGGGGTAGGAGGTCCCATCCTGCTGTGGCCACTCTGTATAATCACCCGTAAATATCCAGTGGATGCTTACGTGGCAAACCAGGCTTAGAGATGGATCCATTACGTGAAGGGCAATACGAGGCTGAGCGTGAGGCTATAGCAGCTCAGTTGTCAGATCAGGCAGTTATCTCTGATCCGGCCAAGTTGAGGGAGCTCTCCAAACGCTTCAAAGAGCTGGAGAGCATAACGCGGGTAGTACGTAATTTGCGCCAAGCGGAAGGCGACCTACATGCGGCTAGAGAGCTTTATAACGATCTTTCCGGTGACGACCGCGACCTGGCTAGGACGGAGGTGGAGGAAGCGGAACGTGCTCTGGAGAAGTGCGAGCAGGAACTACGCGATGTACTGGTACCCAGAGACCCTAATGCCGGCCGGGATGTCATGCTGGAGATACGGGGGGCGGAGGGGGGCGAGGAAGCCAATTTGTTCGCTAGGGATCTATTTGAAATGTACAGGAAATATGCCGAGCAAAAGGGGTGGAAGTCCGAAGTGCTCTCGTTGAACCAGTCTGAGCAGGATGGAATCAATGAGGCAGTTGTCGTATTCAAAGGGGAAGATGCATGGCAGCGTCTCAAGCATGAAGGAGGACCGCATCGGGTCCAGAGAGTACCCGCAACAGAATCGCAGGGACGGGTACATACCTCATCTGCTACGGTCACTGTCATCCCTGTTGCAGAGGAAGTGGAAGTCGAGATAGAGCCATCAGAGATACGAGTCGACGTATTCCGTTCCACTGGTCCGGGAGGCCAATCGGTCAACACCACTGATTCAGCCGTGAGGATCACTCATATACCTACCGGCATCGTAGTATCCATGCAGGAGGAACGTAGCCAGATACAGAACAGGGCAAGGGCGATGCAGGTACTCCGTTCGAGGCTGCTCCAGTTGGAGCAGGAACGAAAGGCAGGAGAGGAGTCGGCATTGCGCAAGAGTCAGGTTGGAGGCGGTGGGCGTTCAGAGAAGGTACGCACCTACAACTTCAGGGAGAATAGGGTAACGGACCACAGGACCAAGCTCACCCTTTACAAGCTGGACAGAGTACTTCAAGGCGATCTTGATGAGATAGTGGATGGCCTCCTTGCTGACGAACGCTCCCGCCAACTCCTGGACAGCTCTATGGCCGGCGATTCTCTCACCATGCCCGCCAAGTGACCAATTGAAACATATCCCGGAGAACGATACCATGCCCAAAGATATATCTACCCCTGGCTCCATTTTTCATTCTAACCATGCACTGTGCCTGAAAGACGCTCTCGAATCAGCTCGTAAGGCAACGGGCGCACTGAACGCCGCGTACTGGATAGTTGAAGCAGTCACTGGCTACGATAGAAGCGGCATTATGTTACAAGGCCAGACGGTGTTACCTACTCCACAGGCCGGATTGCTGTACACGCTATTGGCGCGTATTGAAATGGGAGAGCCCTTGCAGTATGTATTAGGCACGTGGAGCTTCAGGGGGTTGGAGATTCGCTGCGACAGGCGGGCGCTGATCCCAAGACCTGAAACGGAACAAGTGGTCGATGTGGCGCTCGAAAAATTAGGTAAAATGCCTGGAGACGACCTGCTGGTGGCCGATCTGGGCACTGGCTCTGGAGCCATCGCTCTGGCCATTGCCGTGGAAGGTGACCCGTTGGTGGATGGGAGGGTGCTAAGAGTGGTGGCAACGGACATCTCGCGTGACGCATTGGAACTGGCAGCGGAAAATCTGGAGTACACCGTAGGCAGCCGTCCCGAGATTGCCGGTACGGTAATGTTCAGACAGGGCTCATGGTACGATGCATTGGATCGCGGGGACAGGGGGCGGCTCTCGCTGATCGTGTCAAATCCACCGTACCTGTCCCATAGCCAATGGGTTGGCCTTGATGTCATGGTATCTGGATACGAGCCTGAAGTTGCTCTGGTAGGGGGGGGCGATGGACTGGAATGCCTTCGCGTGCTGATTGGCGGGGCGATGCAGTGGCTGTCGGAGAAGGGATGCATGGTGCTGGAGATCGACCCATCACAGGAAAAGGCGGTGGCGGAGATGGCCGTAGGGGTGGGCTTTGGCAGGGTGCAGATCCTTGATGATCTCTGTGGCCGTCCGAGGGTGTGCGTAGCGGAACGGCATTGACTGCAGCTAGCGTGCTCATCTGGGACTGGATGAGCACGCTGATGGCGCAAGCCTGCCGGTAAACCGGCCGTCAGGGAGCTATAGTGACCAGCGTGCCGATGGGAGTGTAGGGATATACCTTCTGGGCAGTCGGAATCGGCTGTTCTACGCAGCCCAGGCTTTGAGGCCACCCGTAAGAAGCCCTGTAGAACCCGTGGAGAGCATCACTCTGGTAAAAGTAGCTTATCCAGTGGACCGGGTCGGCATAGTGACTACCATTGGGGTTGGTACCTCGCATTATCTGGAAAGGATAACGCAGGTATACGGGATAGGTTCCATTTGGAGTCGGGGACTGTGGTATGCCGGTATTGATCGGAGTAGTGATTATGACCTGACCATTGCTGTAGAGGTCCATTGTCTCGGGTAGCTGCTTGGATACGTAGACATAATCATAGGGCTTTGGATCGGTCTGGCCCTTGGCGACAGCTGCCAAGAGAGCGTTCCATACCTGTGGCCCTACTATGCCATCTGTCGACAGGTTGTGCTGATCCTCGAATGCCATTACGGCGCCCTCGGTAACCATATTGGTCTGCCCAGGTGTCCACATGGACTGCAGGTACTGCTGCATGCTGGCCCACTTCCAGCTAAAAGTGCCGGGCTGAGCAATGGCTTCGTTCTGCGGCGCAACTGGTGCGGGGTTGGAGGGATTGAAAGTCAATGGCAGGTAGCCCAGCTGGGCTAGGAGCTGCTGCGCTCTCAGCAGGGAGCCAGGAGCGATACTGAAGACAACGCTGGCATTTGCAGGCAGTATCTGTCCCTTGGCGCCCTTGATACCACTCGTGCTCCCAGGGATGCCGATTGTTTCTGTGCCATACGGTGCGAAGGAAGCGCTTGGCTGGAATGCTAATGTGTCAGGAGATGGATGGGTCCACTTTCCCGGTACGGCGGGCGAGAGTGACGGCATCGGTCCCCCGCTGGCCAGTGGAGCCGAGAAGGTCACCGAAATGCCTGTATTCGGAGCTACATTGGTTGCTCCTGGAGCAGGCGTGGTAGACGTAATGCTAAGAGCGGAAAGGGGGCGGGTGGCAACGAGTTTGGCGGATCCGGAACCCGATCCCGAAGAACCGGTTGCGCCGGCAAGAGACACCTTGCCAGCAGAGGTTACAACAAACGCGCCGGCGGCCACTACAGCAATTCCTGCAAGGATGAACAACGATACAGCCCCTTTGTGACTCTTCGACCGTCCGTAGCTTGCACGTCCATGACTGGCGCTCATTTTAGATCTGCTCCTTTCTTCGCGTACGGCTCCTACTACCCCAGCTACAACATAGCGCCGCTTGACAGGCTATACGTTCCTTCCAGCCTGTATCCAGTGCCGCAACCAGAGCCTTTCCGATCCCATGTCCGAACCGGTGCATTATGAGTATTAATTATATTACGTACGCAGCAAACAAGTGCTTCACCGCCCACATTGTCATGTAGCTGTAACAATTACGACCAGAGGATGCCAGAGGTAGCGGGGGTCGCAGATGTGGCTGGTGCGCCAGCACCAGCGCAGGCGGGGGCCGGGTGACGGGGTGACTGCATGCCAAGTGGCTACCGGCTTTACTCGTCGCCCTGGTCGTTCTGGCCGGATAATGGCGATGCGGCCTCCAGCAGGGCATTTTCAAGATGGTCTTTCAGGGAATCCCCCCGCATGGCTGCCTTCAGCTGCTCGTTGCCTATGTAGAACGCATCTACCACCTGGCTGCCTATCGTGGATACCCTGGCCCTGGCTATATCCATCCCAAAGTCGAAAAGCACTCTAGTAAGCCTGTAGAGCAGCCCGATGGAGTCGCTGGTATGCACCTCCAGCACGCTATAGGCGGCTGATGCTTCCGTGTCTATCTCCACCCTTGTATCCTTGCCGCCATAGCCACCAGGTATAGAGCGTTTGGCAAATGCACTGTTGTAGACTTGTTCACGTGCCAAAATCATATCGTTGAGGGGCAACTCGCCCTTGAGTGCCTTCCCGATCTCTACGGCAATGCCATTCCAATCGGGCCAGTCCCCGATACGCATTTCAACGGCAAAACTGTCTATGGCCGTACCACCCACGCTCGATATATCTGCTGACCTGATGTCGATACCGTGCAAAGCGAAGACGCCGGCCACCGCTGAGAGTACGCCTGGTACGTCTGGCGTCCTGACCATTACCCTGTTGGCTGGCGGATCTTCGATGAACGCGATATTGGTTCCGCGAGCATCCTGCCCGGTTCGGTAACCTCGCGCTAAGCTAATAAAGGCATTGCCGTCCGGCAGGGTTGCGGTACTCGCCTTCGCTTTCATGCTTGTCACTTTGATGTCGCGAGTAGTTGCTCCCATGAGCGACCGGGTGTGCAGCACGAGATCGTGAACAAGTCCTTCTTTCCATGGTCCCCATGCCAGGGGACCCGTGGCCTCGCCATCGGCTTTTGCCAGTATTTCAGCCAGTTCAAGTATATGCGGCTCCGGGAACGCTATAATTACTTTCTCGGATGTGACTGGATCATGTATGTCCCTTCTGGTGGCGAGGTGTGGAAGTAGCAGGTGATGCCTTACGAGGGTCACGATGACTGACACCGCAGGCTCGGTGAAACCCATACGGATTGCTGTACAACGAGCTAATCTGGCGCCGTTGACGCTGTGATCACCTGGCATCCCCTTGCCCATGTCGTGAAGCAGTGCAGCTGCCACAAGTACGTGTCGTGCATCGTCACCGGCGTTGTCCGGACACGCCATGGCAGCGCGTACGGCAGTTTCCAACAGATGCCTATCCACTGTGTATTTATGGTAGGCATTGTGCTGGCGGAGATTACGGACCACGCTCCATCCCGGTATATAGTTGGAGATGATATTTTCCTGATCAAGTATTTCAAGAACTGCGATCGCTTCAGGGCCAGCCTGTAGCAACCGCATCCACGCCTTTAATACTGACTCGGGCCAGACCCAATCTGCCGGAGGAAGCATGCTGGATATGGTCTTGATGGTGTTCAGTGACAACGGGATGGAGCGCTCAGCAGATACGGCTGCAACTCTGAATGGGAGGGATGCATCGTAATTCGCGTCGAATCCGGTTCCTGCCGGGTTGCTGGTATTTGTACCTGCCGCACCGGTTGTATCAGCCACACGTGGATTTCCGGCACCCTGATCCAACCTGGATATCCGCTGGGCCTCTAGGACAATTTCTCTGTAACGGAAACCTGTGCCACTGATCATGCTGGATAGCGATATACCTGTTTCTATGGGTTCAAGCATGGTACGTGTATTGGTCGCAGTGCTATGCGCCCTGGACTTACCTATAGGATGCAGGGCAAAAAGATTTATCCTATGGCGATTGTATGGTGGTTCAGGTACGTTCATCCGCCGCATCAGCGCGTCGAGATTGGTTGCAGTTACGCGACCGCCATCTGCCATTGCCGACATCAATTCATCGGCAGATCCTGCAGCAAGACTTGTTGCGATCTGCTCCTGATCCTGTAGCCGTAGGCAGTCCCCAGGTCTTGACGACATACGGTGCAATTCCACGCGTACTTTTGCAAGCAGTGTGTGAGCTTCTTGCACTCTATCCATATTCACTGCCGCCAAAAGATCAGTATCACTCCTTGCCAGGCAGGACAGTGTAGCAATATCTCGAAGTCCACCTCGGGATTCCTTAAGGTCCGGCTCCAGCAGGAACGCAAGATCACCGAACCTGTCATGACGGGTCGTCAATTCGCTTGTGATACCAGGAAGGATTGCCGGTGCATTGTCGATCCATAGTTGCCTGACCGACTCGATAACTTTGCGCGAGAGATGGCGATCTCCTGCTAGGTGGCGCGCGTCTAAGAGTCCCAGTAGGACTCGAGGGTTATCTCTTGCAGTTGCGACCACCATTTCTGGGGTGCGTACTGCATGGTCCAGCTTGATTCCCTCATCCCATATGGGATACCAGAGCGTGTCAGCGATTTTGGCAATTCCCAGATTTTGCCGATGTACCAGCAGGATATCCAGGTCACTGTATGGGTAGAGTTCCCTTCTCCCGTAACCACCAATGGCAAGGAGCGACAAGCCAGCAAAGTGGTTGCCGACGCTCCTGGAAAATATGTCGATCATCCAGCTGTCTACGGCTGCCGTGTAAGATCGGCACCAGGTCACGCCGGTAGTGGTTCTGTCAAGCAGCAACTGCCGGCGGATGGTTTTCAGGGGTATCTGGTGGGCCTGATTCATTACTGTAATGATAGATCAGCCGTGCTGGCGCCGGGCCGGGACCGCAACTGGTGTAAATTAATCAGATCGCGATCATTGTTTCCGGTGCATGTCGGGTAAAGCCACCGTCTCGGTAATGACGAGTGGGTATACGCGATGCAGCTTTTCCACGGTAAATGCCATGCTGATGCTTGCCGATGGCTGCTCCTCACTTGTGAGATGTTGTATGGGTTGCCGCACTGTGGGATGTGCAGGCGGTGGGTCCCGAGATTGATGACGGGTTGGCATCCAGCACCTGCCATCCATGCGTACCGGCTGGGGTCATCGTGACAGTGGTGGAGAAGTAGCCGGCAGGCGCAACCTGGACATTGCCCTTGACCGCGCTCCATCCGCTGAAAAAGCAGATATTCACCAGGTACCGTGTGGCAGTGCCTGGCTTGGCTGCCTGTTCGGTTATACCTACGTGCTTTGATCGTCGTATTCCGATATAAGTGGGATTCTGTAGCTTGGCTCCCTTGAGATTGGCAAGCTCCTGCTTGACGACGTTTTGGGCGCTTGCCACTAATTCAGGCGCCAGGTAGGCGTTGGAAAGCGACGACATGGGGATGGCTCCTTCTTCGGCTCGGTTTGCCAGGTACAGCGCGTCTTTGGCGTCGAAAACCATATTCGGATGCACCATTCCCACATATACGCCCTTTACCCATCCAGGTCCCGATCTTTGCTTTGGGTTGAAGGCGGCTGGTACTGTCCCAGACAGGGCGAGCTCTCCAGGCGGCCTGGCACATCCCGACAGGGCTATAGTCAGGGTAGCAATGACCGGCCATAAGATGAGCTTGCGTGACATCACCGGAAATCGTGCTAACCGGCTTGCGGATCATAGCCTGGAGCGGCGGTCTTCATTGTTGTACGTTGTCCATTGCCAGTGTAGAATTATTGCAGGCGCCGGAAGACAGCAGTTACTTTACCAAAGATCGTAACATCATCGGGTTTGAGTACGATCGGATACATGGCGGGATTAGCGGGAGATAACGTTACGGTACCGCTTTTCAGCGAGTACGTCTTTACGGTGGCTTCCTCACCAGGGATCCCCGCTACCACTACTTCACCATTTTCCGCCGTCTTCTGGCTCCGCACGACGACATAATCGCCGTCGAGTATGCCGGCCTCGATCATGGAGTCGCCACGCACCTTGAGCATGAACAACTTTCCGTTGCCAACTAGGCTTGTGGGCAACGGAATCGTATCTTCGACTGTTTCTATGGCGAGCACCCCCAGTCCGGCTGCGACGTCACCCACTACGGGAATATTTTGGATTTGCGGTGGATATGCGTCGGCTGCGGATGTGTCTACTGCAGGCAGAGTGCCGGATCCTCCGTGCTTGTTCCGTAACTGCTTATTGTTGCTGTAGCTGCCGGCCAGATTGTCATGTATCTTTAAGGCGCGAGGCTTGGTGGGGTCTCGCTCGATGACCCCACCCCGCTGCAACACTTTCAAATGTGCCAGCACCGTGGATGGAGAGTTCAAACTGACGGCTTCGCCTATCTCACGTATAGAGGGCGGGTAGCCATGACTTTGCAAGTATTCACGGATGAACTCCACTATCTCTGTGCGCTTGGGCGTCATGGGCTGTGCCATTTGGTTGCCTCCTGTTCCAGTCTGCGCCCGACTTCCAGGCGAGCGATCTTCCACCAGGCGGCCCAATGCATCCTGCCAAGGAGCAATTACCACCTCTACGGATACATTATCACATGGCACGGCAAGATGCAAACATTAGTTCGTTGACATAATCGAACATATGTACTATAATAGTGCATGAGGTAAGAGGAGTCTATGGGGCTGGCGTGGATAGGACGGGTAGTGGGTTGGTGATACAGGTGTTCGGTATTACTGGTGATGACATGCCATGCATGATTGCTGCAGTGTGGAAATGATACACGGGAAGATGGCGAGACAGAAGGAGAAGAGATGGCATTGATGCTGATGGATGCGGGATATGCAGGGTTGGCAAAGCATGAGGATTGCAGGGTCCACAGGCAGTACGCAGGAGATGGCAACATGACGACATCATATTATGACATGATCTTACAAAGGCCACGGTGGCTGCTGTCGGCCTTGGCGGCCATGGCCCTTACCGCTGTCGCCATTCTTGTGTTGTCTGCATCGGGCAGTCATCGTCCTCCGGAGCTGAGCCAGGCATGGGTGAGTGGAAGCAATTCGGCTATCTATTTACAGAAGAGTTCGTCAGAACACGGGCAATACGTTGACGGTGGAGCAACTGCCAGCAACCGTCCCGTCCCGCTGCGTCCAGGGCAGATCTACCAAGTCAAGCGTGGGGACACTGTATGGGGTATCGCTGTCTCTCTAGATCGAGGGTCGATGTCAAAGGCAAGCAAGATCGCTTCTGAGCTGGAGAAGGAGGCTGGTGGTAACACATTGTTCCCTGGCGAGAGCATACGAATACCCAGCGGATAGTTGGCGAAAATCGTGGTGATTCCCCGGTCAGTTGTCTTCCTGCCTGAAGCGATTCTTGAATTTGTCTCTCAGATTCGTAATCTTCTTGTTCTCGACTTCTCCGCGGAGAGCCTGGCTTATATCCCTGATCCCTGCTTTACCCATCCTGCGAAGATTCGCCTCTATAGACACTGCTGATCCGAGCATCACCACAAAACCAAAGAAAGCCAGCGGAACGGAAAACGTGAAAGTGCCGATCACGATACCAAGTCCCAGCAGGAAAAGTACGATGGACCACTTCAGGTATCTTCCGGCATGGCTATATACCGTCTCCGATTGGACACGGTCGGCAAACTGCGGGTCCTCATTGAAGAGGGCCTGTTCCAATTCATGAAGTATCCGTTGCTCATGCTCAGAGAGCGGCATGACTACCCCTTTACGACCAATCCTGTTTTCTGTCCATTACCTAATCCCAACTATTATTATCGCGCAACCTTCACTAGTTTACAACAGGCCGGTACCTGTTAAAATGGCATCACGAAAGATTTTTTACGGCGTAACTGCCGGGTGACTCGCGCCGGGTAGCGTAATGGCCAGGCAGCTTACCCATCCGATGGATGGCAACGGACCAGGGATGGCGCAAGTTTGCCGGCATGCACAACAGCGGCATAAGCATTCCAGTCCAGACTCCCATGAGCGCATAATGGCGAAGCGTGATGCGCGACACAATATATGAGCGGTTGAGCGCAGGCAACAGCGCCGGGTGGCCGGCGAGTGGCTTGCGTGCCACGAATTTGCTATTATTAGTGTTCGGTCGCCATCAGCGGCGGAACCTTTGAAGGAATGCCTGACCAAGTACCGTCAGTTCTATTCTTTGGGGGTTTCTATATTCCATCAAGTAACTAGATAGTAGAGAGGTACATGTCTGTAGAATTGGCCGGATTGCCCGGATTGCATGAAGAAAATGGCTATTCAAGTGGCGCTTTTGAAGAGCCCTTTACCGGAACGGTTACCGTTCCCGGCATTCCTTTGGGGATTACCGATGAACAGGGCAGGTATGTGCCTAGAAAGATCGCGATGGATGATCTTGGTGACGAACAGATCAGCGCCGCCATAGATTCCAGCTTTGTCGAGGTGGAAGAGGGCAACCTTGTGGAGGGAACTGTTGTCAAAGTCGACAGGGAAGAAGTCCTTGTCGACATCGGTTTCAAATCCGAAGGGGTTATACCGTTACGCGAATTGTCCATACGCAATGACGTATTGCCAGAAGACGTGGTCAAGGTGGGAGAGAAGATAGAAGCGCTGGTCCTGCAGAAGGAGGACAAGGATGGCAGGCTTGTCCTTTCCAAGAAACGTGCCCAGTACGAGAGAGCATGGTCAAGGATCGAGGGCATCAAGGCCAGAGACGGTCGTGTCCACGGCATGGTCATAGAAATCGTCAAAGGAGGGCTGATAGTAGACATCGGCTTACGAGGGTTTCTTCCGGCATCTTTGGTCGATATCCGCCGTATCCGGGAGTTGCATCCCTACTTGGGTCAGGAGATGGAAGCCAAGATCATAGAGCTTGACAGGAACCGGAACAACGTGGTTCTTTCCAGGAGAGCACTTATGGAACAGGATCAGCGCGAGCAACGGGTCCATTTTCTGGCTGACCTCAAACCGGGAGATCGGGTGAGAGGCGTTGTGTCATCAATCGTTCACTTCGGAGTGTTTGTGGATATAGGTGGAATGGACGGCCTCATACACGTTTCAGAACTCTCCTGGAAACACGTAGATCATCCGTCTGCGATATTGTCCGCCGGCGACGAGATTGAAGTGGAGATACTTGAAGTGGACCCGGACAAGGAACGCATCAGCCTTTCCTTGAAAGCCACCCAGACCGATCCGTGGCATGATTTTGGGCTAACGCATCAGGCAGGAGAGCTAGTGTACGGGCGTATTACCAAGCTGGTGCCTTTTGGGGCTTTTGTGCAGGTTGGTGATGGCATCGAGGGACTTGTGCATATCTCCGAGATGGCATCCCATCGTGTCGATACGCCAGATCAGGTGGTCAGCGTAGGTGAGGAATTGTGGGTAAAGATCACCGATATCGACCCGCAGAAACACCGGATCAGCCTTTCCATCAAGCAGGCTGCCGAAGGCGGTGAAGTGTCCGAGGAGTATCGAGAGGCGTTCGGGGAGCACGCCTTCGATGATGAGGGCAATTACATTGGCTACGACTTCACGGAGTTTACCCCCGAAACCGAAGCGCAGGCTGCATGGGCGGATGTGGAGTTTGAAGCAGGCGACAAGAGCGGAGGCGTCATTCCTACGCCGTCGTTGCCTGTGGGCGAGAACGACATAGAGCACCCTGGGCCGGAAGTAGTGGGAGTATCTGGTGGGATACATTTCGCTGGTGAGGATATCCCCGAAGACACGGCCAATATTGATGAGTCGGAGGATCATTCCCCGGCGGGAGAGTGAACGGGTGAGAAAGGCTCCAAAGGTAGCCTTGGATTATCGGCATTTGGAGAGCTGCGTCGAGCATGCGCAACAGTCCGGTGAACTGTTGCGAGCAGGAAAGGCGCAAGCACGTCAACCCGCCAGGGACGTCATCTGGTCGATGGGAGCGCGTGTCATTTGCGGGATGGGCCGCCAGTGAGCGATACGGCAATTGAGAGCAGTGGCATGGAGGTTGGAACCGCCGACTTGGCTGCGGATGGTGCGCATGGCCCGGTTGCCGATGACTCCAGCCATGGTAGGAGTGCTGCGATCACCCTGAAGGTTCTGATTGGCTTGGTGGTTGCCTTTGCAATCCTGTTGCGATTCTGGACGAAGTCCGATCTCTGGCTTGACGAAGCACTGACTGTCAATATCTCCCATCTACCGGTGTCGCAGATTCCTGCAGCGTTGAAGCGGGATGGTGCTCCTCCATTTTATTACGTGCTTCTCCATTACTGGATGGTGCTATTTGGTACATCCGATCTGGCTGTGCGCTCGTTGGCAGGTGTTTTCGGCGTTGCCGCACTTCCTGTTGCTTGGGCATGCGGAAAGCGTATAGGGGGCAGGGCGGTGGCATGGGGAGCGCTACTGCTGCTGTCAGTGTCACCGTTTGCCATCTATTACGATACGGAGGCAAGGATGTACTCGCTGGTGGTGCTACTGACTGGGTTAGGGTTCCTTTCGCTGGACCGCAGCTTGAGAAGGCCATCTGCCATCAATCTATCCGCTGTAACTTTGATAACTGCTGCACTTCTCTATACGCAATACTGGGCGCTGTACCTGGTTGGAGTGGTAGGGCTGTGGCTGCTGTACCACGCATTTGCCACTGGCTGGGTTGCAGGCAGGATGGCAAGGCGTAATGGCCGGAATGGCCCTGCCGATGATCGCGATGCCAGAGGGATTCTCGCCCGTACAATGGCCAAGCGCTTTCACCGGAATGCTGCGATCGATGCTACAGATTTGGATACGCCGGGGTCCATAAGGCATTTTGCAGCCATGAGATATGCACGCCCAAATGTTCTGGCCACCTTTGGCGCCATGGCTGCAGGATCGCTTGCTTTCCTACCCTGGCTGCCCATATTCATTTTCCAGGCTCACCATACGGGAACTCCCTGGATCCGGCCAGCGGGACCTGAGATCATTATCCATGTGCTTGCAGAGATGGGAGGCGGGGTCAGCTTCGGGGGGCGCCTGCTCTTCCTCATTGTTGTGGCACTTGGCGTGCTGGGACTGTTCGGTACCGCCAAAGGAAGGTTGCACATCGATCTGGACCTTCGCACTAAACCGAGAGGGAGGGCACTTGCGGCCATCATTGCAGGAACGTTGCTAACTGGGCTTATCGGTGGCTATATAAGTCACAGCGCGTTTGTGAGTAGATACGCGTCGGTGGTCTTTCTACCCATCATCCTGCTGAGTGCGGTGGGTCTTCTTGCAATTGCTGATCCGAAGATACGAAATGGGGTACTGGCGATTGCTGTGGCAGGCGGGTTTGCGGCCAGCTTGCCAAATGTGACCACCAATCGTACCCAGGCAGGAGAGATAGCGGCCACTCTTGCCAAATATGGCAAACCGGGAGACGTAGTAGCCTACTGTCCCGATCAGCTCGGCCCAGCAGTTGACCGGCTACTGCCGGCTGGGCGCTACTTGCAGACCACTTTTCCGAGGGGTACGGGTCCTGCTTTTGTGAATTGGATTGACTACAGAGAAGTGGCAAGCAGAGCTAATCCGGTATCGTTTGCCAACCGCCTCGAATTGATGAGGCACGGTAACAATCAGATATGGGTAGTCTGGGCGCCAGGGTATCTTGGGTTTGGAGACAAGTGCCAGCAGATCATACAGCACCTCCAAGACACTCCAACCCTCAGATGGCAGCAGATGGTGGTTACGGGGCCGTACTTCGAGGGCATGGGTATGTTCAGGTTTGTCCCAAGGTAAACGACCAACACAGCCGGATTGCCACCGGACCGGTGTAGCAACAGATGATAAGCACCTGACTGGCTTCCACCTGCGGTATGCTGGGATAGCATGGAAGTGAATATGGGTGGTTTGTGGCCACAACCTTGAATAGCGCTCAAGGCCGGGACCCGTTGGATGTGCCGAAACTTGTGGTGGCCATTGGCGCTGGACCAGCCGGATTGACTGCAGCATACAGACTACTGCAAGGTGGTGCGAATGTGCTGGTTCTCGAGGCGGACAGCGTCGTCGGTGGGATCAGCAGGACTGTCCAGCGGGATGGCTGGCGTTTCGATATCGGAGGGCATCGGTTCTTCACCAAGGTGACGGAAGTGGAATCATTCTGGCACGAGATTCTTTTAGATAAAGAGTTTCTGGTGCGGCCGCGGATGAGTCGCATATTCTACGACGGAAAGTTCTTCGACTATCCGATCCGACCTGTCAATGCGCTCAAGAATCTGGGCATGCTTGAAGCCGCCCTCTGTGTGGGGTCGTATGCCTGGGCCCGCATAAAGCCCCCATCTGATCAGGACACTTTTGAGGGATGGACAGCATCGCGCTTTGGCTGGAGGCTCTACCGCAAATTCTTCAAGTCGTACACCGAGAAGGTGTGGGGCATGCCCGCAACTGAGATCAGAGCAGACTGGGCAGCGCAACGGATCAAGAATCTGTCCCTGAGCAAGGCTCTGCTCCAGGCAATTTTCAAGAGGTCTGGCAGGGAAACGGTTACGAGTTTGATAGAGGAGTTCCAATATCCCAAGTACGGTCCCGGAATGATGTGGGAACGCTGCTGCGAACTTGTAAGGAGCGGCGGTGGTACTGTATTGCTGGACAGTCCCGTGGTCTCCGTGAGGCATTCCGATGGCTTGGCCACCCATGTCACTTACCGCAGTGATGCCGGCCATATTGACATAGCGCCTGCGCACGAGCCGGAGATGGCCCCTGCAGACCGGCCACTTCATACCCGCCCCACTGGTGGCAGCGATTCCCTACGTGAGGTTCAGGTATCGGCGGTCATCTCGTCCATGCCCTTAACGGATCTGGCCACTGCCCTCGACCCTTCTCCTCCAGAGGAGGTACTGGCCGCTGCAAGTCGCTTGTCATACAGGGATTTCTTGACGGTGGCTCTCGTAGTGCCCGAATCATGCGGCTTCCCGGACAACTGGATCTATATCCATGATCCTAATGTGTATGCCGGTCGTATACAGAACTTCGGATCGTGGTCGCCCTGGATGGTAAAGGACGGCCAAACATGTCTTGGTATGGAATACTTCGTCTCTGAAGGGGATACACTGTGGGAGATGCCGGATGGGGCACTCGTGGAATTGGCAAAGCGCGAGTTGGACAGCATCGGGCTTGTAAGTGCAGACGTCGTCGAAAACGGGTATGTGGTTCGGATGCCAAAGGCCTACCCCGTATATGACGAGGGATACCAAGAAGCAGTCGAAATCATACGGAAGTGGCTGGACATCAATGTCGCAAATGTGTATCCGGTAGGCAGGAACGGGATGCATCGATACAACAACCAGGACCACTCTATGTACACCGCCATGCTTGCTGTCGAGAACATACTCCAGGGCGCCTCTCATGATGTATGGTCGGTCAATGTCGAGGCTGATTACCACGAAGAGCACAGCAGATGACTATGGTTACGCAGGCACACCACACGCTGCGTTATGCGCACATTCGGCAACGACATCAGTGTAGCTTGGCATAGAGACCTCGTGCCGACGGATCACCTTGGGCGAGAGTGGCCCTGCATGTTTACGACTGGGCCATCAAGCTGGAGGATCAGCGATGGTGTCGCTGTAACGATGATGACAAACAGCAAGAACGTCATGATATGTACAGACGTACACCATAGGCAGATTGCCCCGACGTCGAACAGTTCGACATAAATGAGGTAGATCACAAAGCACATTCCCACGACAGAAAGCGCCAACCTGGCCAGGTGTATGTTACGCACAGGAGTGCGCCAAGCGGCTGGAATGCTCAACACCATCATGGAAAGGAAGAAGGGAAGCCCCAGCACCGCCACAGGGATACCGAAGATGACCGACTGCGGGCTGGTGGTCACCTTCGCACAGTTGATCAGAGACGTGGTGGAACAGACCAGTGGTACCGCTCCCCTGTCATAGTGAGTGAGGGTCAGGTAGGTGGAGACTCCCGTGCCGATGGCAGCCAGTACAAGACAGGCCATCTGGCGCCACGCCAACCGTATAGGCCTCAGATCATTGGTTGACATGGGACTCACCTCCTACTTGCATGCAGCGGTGAAGCCAGCGTGCGTAGTACGGGCACCGGATGATCAGCCAAGACCCATACTGCTCTGGGCTGCCTTGACCGGAGCGCTGGTGCATACCGATGAGGGCTGATCCTTGGTAATCGAGCAGATCGCACCCGTAATGTAGTTAGCGACTCCGATGACAGCCTTGCCAAGCGTAGTATTGCCACCCTTCACCTGACTTGCAATCTGGTACCAGTTGAGCCCGGACAAGAGCGCAGGATTATAGCTTGCGCCAGAGATAATTACCTTGTTCCCGATATCCACAAACGGAAACGGTATAGCACCAGAAGAGGAAGTAGATGTCGCCGGCCCCGTATAGGGTGGACCATCATATTTAGCCACAAGCGCGCTCTCCGTCTTTGTAGGAGTCATAAGAGTCGTGTAGCCACCACCTGATGCAAGTGGCTTGTTGGTCTCGTACTCCACTGGCACGAAGGACAGGTACGGGCTGGCAAAGCTGGACTTGTAGAAGCTGAATGTATTGGTCTGCGGGTAGACATCAATCGCCGACGATGTGGTGATCCGAAGGTGGCTGAATGTCCCGAATCGGCTCAGGGCAACCACCATCGGCCAGCGCTCGGTTGCGCAGAAAGGACAGTACTCTGCACCGAAGTAGAACACCTCGGGCTTGCCATTGTCCACAAGCGGAGGCTGGCTCTTAGTGATCTTTATCGGAGGATTGAAACTTATGGTACTTGACAACGACTTGCTCGGAACCCCAACCGAGTCGAACTCTGACAATGGTATCGTAGTCACATCCTTCACCACCGATGTAGGTGCAGGTTGCGACGAGGCCGCCTTGGATGAGCTGGAGGATGACCCGCTGAGCTTGACGGCCACCACCACCGCCACGATGACGATGACCAAGAACACCGCACCCCACGCCATGAACGCAGTGGACCTCCCGGCACCCCGCCCCTGACCAGACCCACCTGCGACCTGGCGGTTCCTGCCTGCCTTGGCATCCTGATCCCGGTGCGGCCGGCCACCACTTGACGCATGTCCACCTTCTCGGTAAGTGCCGACACCTCCACCCAAGCGACCAGCTGGCTTGGATGCCTGCGATGCACGACCCGCACTAGGAGAACCCGATCGAGACGTTGGCTTCCCCCTGGAAGACCCCGATCCGCCAGACCCTATACCGCCCTGCCTGCCACCGGCTGGCTGGCGGTTGCCCTGGGTGCCCGCGCTCCTTTTCTCTTGCTTGTTCTCATCAGCCATGGTCCAAGGTTACCACTCTTTCAGAATCCGCAACAGTGCGCCTGCATATGCCTGCGTACAGATCAAGGTGACGGCGGTGATGCAGGGGCGGCAGTAGAACAACGGTAGGATGTGGCAATTTGCGGCTACATCCAGTTCAAGTGCTTGCACTGTTCGTGGATCGCGTGCCAGAACTGCGTGGAAGTAAAGCCCTACGCTTCATGACCTCTCCTGTGAAGGCTCTCCCCCTGGCGAGCCGGGTCAAAATATCCAACTGCCCATTCGGTCTTGCCAGCATCCACGAGTGCCCCCCGGGTACCCAGAGCACCTTTTCCCCACTTGCTACCTCGAACTCCTCCGCTGTGGCGGCATGGGCTATCCTGTCAAAGCAGCCCCAGACCGGAAGCAGGGGTATCTCGCCCTTCTCCGCAAGATTACGGATATCAGCCGTCATGTCTATTGTGAACAGCATTGCTCCCACCGGGATCGTACGTCCGAGCGATCTAACGTTGCGCCTGAAATCAGGTAAAACCGCCCTTATGGTCTCCGCCCTGCGCCTGCCTACAAGCATGTCGGGCAGATCGAACACCAGCGCTGCAACAAGATCAGCCACATTGGCTACATCAGGGGCAAACGGCTTTATCGCATCCACTATCAGCCCGTTACGCTGCCGCCATCCCGGCGTAGCGGCGCCATCTCTGTAGATGATTCCAAGAGTTCTTTCAGGATACTGCTCGGCAAATGCCACCGCAATCGCCCCACCCATTGAATGACCCATCAGGAGCGCCCTGTCTATGCCAAGATGGTCCATGAGAATGGCAACCTGTCCGGCCATCTCGTACACGTTCACTTGTCGCCACGGCAACGGATCGCTACCACCAAAACCAGGCAGGCTGGGCGCGAGCACCCTCCATCCAAGCCCTTCCGCCAAGTAACGCGACTCTTCCCAGTACATGCCGCCACCCGCAAAGAACCCGTGCAGGCTGACCACCCACATCGGTTCCGGTATGCCTGCAGGATCAATGGGGATGTCATCATAGTTGTCACTTACGGCGTAGCGTAGCCGACGACCTTCCACCAGTAATACGTTGTGTATCATGTGCACTGCATGCTTGATGCGCCTGCCGCCCGTATCGAAGGATGCGGTCGAACGATCCGCCTGTCTCCCGCGCTGCTCCGGAACCACCTGCTTTCTGTGCTGCTCGGACGTACTCGATCTCCCGACAGGCCTCCTAGAAAATTGAGAAACCGTACGCGTCCCTTCGACAGGATACAACTTGGTGTTCCTCCAAGTAGGCAGGAGGTCCGAAAGGTCTCTCAACGGCCCTATAAATGGCGTGTTCATGGTGTTTGACCAAGGATAGCGCTAAGCCGCTCGCATGTGGTGGACACCTCGCTCATTCCGTGGCTCGAGACTGAGGCCTCAGCGTAGGAAAGGCGATCACGTCCCTAATGCTCGGCTGATCGGTCAGCAGCATGACAAGACGATCCATGCCCATTCCCAGACCGGCAGTGGGAGGCAGTCCATGCTCGAGCGCGTGTATGTAGTCCTCGTCCACCGTCATCGCTTCCTCGTCACCATTGGCATGCCGGAGCGCTTGCATCTCGAACCTCGACCTCTGATCATCGGGGTCAACCAGCTCCGAGAAGGCATTGGCAAGTTCCCTACCTGCTATCACCACCTCGAACCTCTCCACCAACGCCTGGTTGTCCCTGTGGCGCCGGGCAAGAGGAGAAACCTCTACGGGAAAGTCTTTCACGATCACAGGACCCCAAAGATGCGCTTCGCATGCCTTCTCATATATCTCCATCAAGAGTTTCCCGCTACCCCAACCACTCTCAGGAACAGTCCCCAGATCTCTCAGGAATTCGGTCATCACTGTAACAGGGGTATCCACTGTAAAGGCGCAACCAGTACTCTCCTCCACCAGCTCCTCCAAGGTGGCCCTCCTCCAAGGTGGCTCGAGATCCACCTCCTTGCCTTGGTAAATGATCCTGGTGGTACCCAGTAATTTCCTGGCGAGAGTACTGACGAGCGACTCCATGGACACCATGAGATCCTCGTAATCTGCATACGCTTGGTAAAGCTCCAGGATGGTGAACTCAGGGTTATGCCTGGGCGATATTCCCTCGTTCCGGAAGACCCGGCCAATCTCGAACACCTTTTCGAAACCTCCGACCACCAGGCGTTTCAGGTAGAGCTCCGGCGCTATACGGAGGTAGAGATCCATGTCCAGCGCATTATGGTGAGTTACGAAGGGTCTAGCCAGCGCGCCGCCTGCAATAGGATGTAGCATGGGTGTCTCCACCTCGACGAACCCTTCCTCCTCCAACATCCTCCTGGTCTCACTTATTATGGTAGAACGCGACTGGAGTATCTCACGAGAGCGTGCGTTGGCCCACAGATCCACCTCCCGTTGCCTGTAACGGATCTCCACGTCGGTGATGCCGCGCCACTTGTCTCCGAACGGCAGCCTGGCCTCGGCCAGCATCACCCAGTCCTCCACCAGTATCGACAACTCGCCCCGCTTTGTCTTCACCACCTTGCCATTGGCCCCTATCCAATCGCCGAGAGAAAGCCTGGTGAACTCCTTGAACTTTGCCGTGGTAGCTGCACGGGCAAATAGCTGTACCTGCCCGGAGGAATCCACCAGGGTCACAAAAGCGATCTTCCCCTGGCTTCTGACGAGCATCGCCCTGCCGGCCACGCTGTGACGCACTTCGGTCTCTTCTTCGGCAGCCAGGTCCGAGAACTGGTCATGCAGCAAAGCGGCGGTCGTGGTTCTCTCGTAACGGTACGGTATGCAAGATGATGGGTCTTCAGCCATGTCCACTCATACTACGGCGATACACCAGCCTGAGGCCATATAGTGTAAGCCAGGGATCGAGATGCTCCACAGCCTTGCAGTATGGAACCACCAATTCAGCAAGCCCACCCGTGGCCACCACCGTCGCGTGCCCTCCGAGTTCCTCGCGGAACAACCCACACATGGTATCCAGTTGCCCTGCAAACCCGTAGAGTACCCCGGACCGGATGGATTCCGCCGTCGATCTTCCGATCACCGACTTTGGCTGAGTGAGCACGACCTGGCTGAGAGCGGCAGCATGAGCAAAGAGGGCATCCATGCTGATAGACACTCCCGGCATTATCGCTCCTCCGAGGTACTCCCCGCCCGCGGATATGCCGTCCAGAGTGGTGGCGGTGCCCAGATCAGCCACTATGCAGGGACCTCCGTAAAGATTGTACGCGCCGATGGCGTTGGCAATCCTATCAGGCCCTACCTCTCTCGGGTCCTCGTACAGTATAGGCATGCCGGAACGGAATCCCGGTTCCAGCACCACCAGTCTCACGCCGGGCAGCCACTTAGCGGCCATCGCACGCAAGGAGGCAGCGGCATTCGGAACAGATGAGGTGACCGCTATGCCATCCACGACATCCTTGATGTCCATCCCTGCAAGCCTGAGCAGGTTTGAGAAACTCATCGCGTACTCGTCCGCGGTATGTTCGGGAACAGTAGAGATACGCCAATGATGCACAAGGGTATCCGGGATCGGGCCGGTACCTCGAAAACTTATATCACTCGCTGAGTTTATATCGTCTCGCGGGTCATTCTCACCCGGCAGGCTCTCCTCGAGGTGGAACAGGCCGATCACCGTCTCGGTGTTCCCGATATCTACAGCCAGCAGCACCTTACAGTCCTGACCTTACGATAACCTTGCAACGACCTTGCAATCCTATCCCGCCGGCGCGACCGGAATATCCAGCCCCAGATCGACCGCCGGTGACGAATGCGTAAGGGCGCCTACCGATATGAAGTCGGTGCCTGCAGCGGCGTAAAGTGGCGCTGCCTCCAAGGTGACGCCACCTGATACCTCCACCAGTACGCGCTTCCCGCCGGCTCGCGAGCGCAACTCCACTACGCAGGCAGCCACCTCGTCAGGAGTCATATTGTCGAGTAACACCATCGTTGCGCCGGCATCTTGAGCTTTGATCGCTTGTTCAATCGTATCGCACTCCACCTCCACCAGCTTGAATGGCCACAGTTCACGTGCCCTGGCAACCACTTCGGTAATGGACGACCCGACCAAATGATTGTCCTTCACGAGCACGGCTTCTGAAAGATTACCCCTGTGGTTCTTGCCACCGCCGGCCCGGACAGCCGCTTTCTCCAGTGCCCTCAGCCCTGGAGTGGTCTTGCGCGTGTCGAGCACTGCCGTAATCTGGCTGGCCCGCGATACCGCCTCAACAAACCTGCCTGCCAGCGTAGCCACCCCTGAGAGATGGCACAGAAAATTGAGCGCCGTCCTCTCCGCTGTAAGGATGGATCGTAAAGGACCGGCCACTTCCGCAACCACTGATCCCCTGGTTATCCTGCCTCCGTCGGGAATCTTCCAATCGACCGCTATCGAGCTGTCGACCTGATGAAATGACTCTACAGCGCAGACACCGCCAGCCACTATACCATCCTCGCGGGATACTATATGTAGCTGTGCGCTGCGATCGCCAGGCACCAGCTTCGCAGTAGCATCGCCGAGTGGGAGAAGATCCTCCGCCAGCGCAAGCGCAACCGCTTGGCGGACGGCCAATATCGGGGGGTCGTATCCGCTACTCGTCATCTCTCCGTCCTGATCACCCATGCTCTATGTCCTCTCTCCATGCACTATCCTTGTGATCCCTGAATCGGCTGCGAATGGATACTCTACCCGAGCATGAGCCCCTCTGGTCTCCCTGCGATAGAAGGCGGAACGGGTCAGGGCGCCGGCGACAGTGCACAGATTGCACAGCTCGGCATAATCACGCATCGCCGCATGGTCGCGCCTGATCACCTGCGCAGTGCCACTACGTCCCGTGCTGGCACGGTCCCCGTCGCTATAGCCGCCATGCAACATGGCCCCAACAGCAGAAGAAGGTGCAGCAGGAACAGTAGTGCCAGAATTTGAACCCATCTCGGCGCCAGATACGGTGCCGGCACTTGCACGAAGTGTATCGACAATCACATGGGCAGTCTCCTCCAGGCTCTCTGCAGAACGCAATACGCCTGCACCACGTGTCATGGCATCCTGAAAGTGCGAGCGTATCTTTGCGATGTCATTACTTTCCACCCCCTCCAGCCCGCTCCCAGTACCAGCGCCCAGAGCAGTATCTGTACCGTAAGCGCCCCTGTGATATACGCTCCCATACATAGACATATCCGGTATGGGAATATCAATACCGAGCAGTTCCGCCTGCTCCTCCTCCAACTCTGCTATCGTCTTGCAGCCAACCCTGCTCGGCACGCCCATCCAGCCTCTCATGGCTCCAGTGGCTTCAGCGCGGTCTTTGCCAGCGACAATAGCTCGAGCTGCTCTGAGGCCATACACTAGACCTTCCAACAGCGAGTTCGACGCCAAGCGGTTAGCACCGTGCACGCCGGTACAGGAAACCTCACCTGCCGCGAAAAGCCCTGCACAAGCAGTAGCACCATCAAGATCGGTAAGCAACCCACCTGAAATATAGTGCGCTGCCGGGGCAACGGGAAGCCAATCCGTCGCCGGATCGAGTCGAGCGGCACCGAGCGCCTCCGCTATCGTAGGGAAACGTATCGCAAAGTCCGAGAGCTGCGTAGCATCCAACCACAGATGAAACACTCCCTGCTCGATCATCTTATGAGCCATTGCCCTGCTCACCTGGTCACGAGGCAGCAGCTCGTCGACCCACCTATTCCCATCCCTGTCGCGCAGCACGGCGCCATGGCCACGCAGCGCTTCCGACAGCAGCGGGCGGGGTATCCCGGGATAGTACAGTGCAGTGGGATGGAACTGGAAGAACTCCAGATCGGCAACGGGAACACCTGCCCTCAACGCCATAGCCACACCGTCTCCCGTAGCCTCCAGCGGGTTGGTGGTGACCGAGTAAAGCTGCCCAGCTCCCCCGGTAGCCAGAAGAACCACTCCTGCCCTTACCTCGCGCTGATTCTCTGAAGCATCCACGCAATGGACTCCCTTGCAGCGCCCATCCTCGATGATCAGATCCAAGCTGAACCAACCCTCCATGATGGCTAGATCGCTATCACGCACCGCCTCGACAAGCGCACGCTCCACCTCGGCTCCCGTCGCCACACCACCGGCATGGAGCACCCTGGCGGTGGAATGGCCTCCCTCCCTGGCTCTAAGGTAATTACCAATCGTGTCGCGATCAAACATCATGCCTGCACCGATGAGTTTCACGATAGCATCGGGCCCTTCTTCCACAAGTACCCTGACAGCATCCAGGTCACACAGATCGTGTCCGGCGGCAAGAGTATCTGCAATGTGGAGATCTGCGCTGTCCTCATCACCAGGCAGCACCGCAGCAATACCGCCCTGGGCCCAGCGGGTCGCCGACTGGCTCAATTCACCCTTGGTGAGTACGCCGGCTCGTAACCCTTCCACCCTGCTCAACCCGAGAGCGGCAAACAGACCAGCCACCCCACTGCCCACCACCAGTACGTCGAAGGATACCGCTCCCTGGTCGCCGGCATGTGGCATGCCACTCATTCCCAGCTACGCGAAGCGGGTTCGAGCACCGCTGAGATTGCTGGAAGCGGGCCGTTCGATGCATCGACATGTACCACTATCGGGTGGTATCCCTCCAATTCGGCCTGTTCGTAGTCTGCATAAGCCAAGATTATCACCTTGTCGCCCGGATGGACCAACCTGGCTGCCGCACCATTCAGGCAGATCTGAGCGGCGGCACCCTTGATAGCGTATGTCTCGAAACGAGCACCATTATCGATATCAAGCACCGCGACCTGTTCATTCTCCAGTATGTCCGCCAGCTCCATCAGCACGGGATCTATACTGACGGATCCCACGTAATCAAGGTTGGCTCCCGTTACGGTAGCCCTGTGTATCTTCGATTTGAGCATACGCCTTCTCATGATTCGCGGCAACCTCCGTTACGCAACATCCACCATACCTGCCGTACCTACCGCTCCTACTGCCTGCGCCACCGGTATCTTCACGCCGATATTATCGATCAGACGTACGCTGCCGACCCGGGCCGCCACAAGCAGGCGCAACTCGCCGGCCACTGCCATTTCCATGCCAGGGGGTGTAGGCGTGAGAAAGCGTGGGGGGGCGTGAGTATGAATGGATACCAGGGGGTGCGAGGGATGCAGCAAATCGAAAGTATCCGACCGTACCACCTCGGCATAATCCAGCGACACCCCATCCTCCTTGCTCATCTCACCGATCATGGCATCTCTTATGGAGATAATCAGATCGGGCGCCGTCCATGGCGATCCCATGCTTACAGCTGTTCTCTCGCCCGCCTTCAGCGCACGGTACAGGCAGCGAGCAACCTTCCTCATCTCCGGCGACAGGCGCTTGTTCCGACTTGAAAGAGCAATGCCATCGTAGTCCCTCACCGTCGGGCAGGCCACCACATCCACCGGGAAGCACAGATCCCTCACCATCTGGCGCACCACCATGACCTGCTGGTAGTCCTTCTCGCCGAAGTAGGCCCTGCATCTACCTGCGAGGGCAAACAGCTTTGCCACAACGGTTGCCACCCCGTCAAAATGTCCCGGCCTTGAAGCTCCTTCGAGCACTTCGCTTATCCCGCTCACATGCACCACCCCTGCAGGATTGGCCGGGTAACCTGGATACATCTGGCCCACGCTTGGCGCGAATACAATACCGGCCCCGTGACTACGGGCAATCTCGATGTCTGCGTCGAGATCACGGGGGTAGCTGTCAAGATCGGAAGGATCATCGAATTGCAGAGGATTGACAAATATCGTAACAACCGCTACGTCACATTCCCTGCTGGCACGATCTATCAATGAAGCATGGCCTGCATGCAGTGCACCCATGGTCGGCACCAGCCCGATGGAAAGCCCCTCATTGCGTAACCGGTCCAGAGTGGGCTGCAACTCCTGAGCGCTTTTGATCACTTGCACCTGCCCTGCCACGGGGTGGCGACCACGATAACGGGAGGCGGGGGCACGGGAAGAAAGTGCTGCACCTGGCAACTCCAGCGTGTGTCCGAGTAGTCCATCCACAAGGCGCAATCCAGCCATGTACAGATCCTTCTCGCCAGGTTCGAGTGCGGCGAGATGCCTTACCAGCGTTTCAGCGTCACCCCTTGCCGCAGGTCCAGTGAGCGCACCAGCCGGTCCTAGATGTCTCACATCATCAAGAGCAAAGCCGGCTAGGTCAAGGAAAGGCGCCAGATCAAGGCCTGCAGCAGTGGCGATCCTCTCCACCTGGCTCATCAGGGCAACCAGATGGTTTGCCGCTACGCATCCAGCGGCATGATACAAGACTCTCGAAGCATCATCCACATGGATGGCCCTCCCACGGAGATTGCCAACCATCTCCGCCACTTCAACCACCCGAGGATCTCCTGCAACCGCAAAGGTGATGCCACCCAGCAATCGCTCCCTACCGGTATCCGGGTCGGGCAACGACGCCAGAGGATGGAGCGACGCTCTATTGGGATGAGGATAGAGCACATCCAGGCCAGTGGCCCCTGAAAGATGCACCACAATTGCACCCTCATCAGGTTCAATTGCACCAGCAACAGATTCAATCGCCCTATCGGGAACTGCCAGCAACAGGACATCGGTATTACGAGCCATCCCGCTGAGAGCCATATCGCGGCCGAACGGTCCCTCGACCGGATAACCCACTTCTTTCAATGCTGATGCAAACGACAATCCGGCCCTGCCCGCACCAACTATTCGGACACTTTTCATCCAGTTCCTTTCTGCGCTACAGTCCTCTTCAAGGTACCGGTCGCGTCAAGTCATCCTTCAACCAGTCCACGGCCGACCGACCATACGACCGACCATGTCATGCCATGGAACTCCTGCCATTCATCGTATCACCACGGCCACCCGACCGCCAGCCGCTCGCTGGCACGGTGCCAAACTTCCATACTCGCCCTGTCGCCCTCTGGAACACATCCTCCGGAACGAGGCCGGGCTCCAGATCCCTGAGAGGCGCCAGTACAAACTTTCGCTCCCACATACGCGGATGCGGTACCACCAGATCCCCCGTTGCAACCGTCTCTCCCTCCACCAGCAGGATGTCCACATCCAAAGTACGTGCACCATGATGCTCCCCGCGTACCCTGCCCGCCCTGGTCTCCAACTCGTGACAGAGCATGAGCAACCCCCTTGCAGGTAGGTCCGTCACCAATCGGACAACCATGTTCAGATACGGACCCTGACCTGATGGTCCTCCCAGCGGCTCCGTCTCGTAGACAGGCGACAGAGATGTCTCTCCCTGCTCTCCCTGGATGGCCTGAACCGCTTCCCGGAGGTAGCCCAGGCGATCCCCCAGGTTGGACCCGAGCCCCAGGAATACATTCCTCACCATCGCCCGCCAAGATTCACCGCCGCTCCCCGGGCATCTCCACGGTTACTCCGACGCCACCTACGTGGTACTCGATCGGAGGGTGGAGTTTACGCACTGTGACCGCCACGTATCCCACTTTATCCCCATACTCGTTTCTTATACGCTTCACAATGGAGCCGGCAAGCAACTCCAGCAGCTTATGAGGTGGGCCTTCCAGCACCTCTACAGCCAATGCCACGATAGCGCCGTAATCCAAAGTATCGGAAATATCATCTGTGGAATATGCATTACTGCCACTTAGCTCCACCAGCATATCAATCTCGAAAGGTTGCGCACGCTCCCGCTCCTCCGGGGTAAGGCCATGCCTTCCCAGGACACGTATGCCGTCAATGGCAATGGTGGTTCCCGTTACGGCTAGGCGCGACGCTGTATGAGCAGGAGGACCTACGAGAACAGGAGCGCTTCCGGAGGTTGCTGCCAGGGAACGATCAGCTGGCGGGCTGGTGGTCGGCGGGCCGTCAGCTGGGCGCATCATGCAAACCGATGATGGATGCCACGGCGATGATCTTCCTGCCCTCCGAGGAGAGATGCACCTTGGTAAGCTTCTCCATGACTTCGATCACCTGGATATTGGTGGCCAATCGCTTCGACCACAAAAGGTACCCACCCATAGCTCCCACCAGCCTGTCATCCACCCCGTCTGCATGCAGGAGTATCTTCTCTCCGGCAGATATCAAGCGATCCATGCTCGAGTAGAGTACCTTCAACGACACGGCGCCGTTACTGCCATAATAGAGCGGTATATGCGAATACGGCATACCGCCCTCTTCATATGCAGCCAAGTTGTGAGGGGACTGCAGTAGGGAGACTATCCTGGTAAAACCATTCACCCGTAGCCATATGATCTCCTCCTCACGCCTCACCTTACGGTGCGCTGACCCGGAACCGCCCGGTCTCTCGCTTATAGCCACTTGGTCGAGCAGCACCCACTTGAAGTTTCTTGGCTCTATGCCATCCGCCCATTTTCCCCGCAACGTCGTCATACAATCCTCATCCAACAAGTTTAGCAGGCGGCACCTATACTGTCTATGGGGCCGCTGGCAGGCAACGTCGTGCCGGGCGGTACTATATCTGTATGCATCCTGTAAGTGAACATGCCGTCCATGGCAGTGCCGTATGTAGACGGTACGCCAATTCCCTGCTGGAGCGTTGTACGATGCCTCCTGCAGGTTCCCATATCGACTGTGCGGTGTCTGGAGGGCCGGATTCCGTAGCCCTGATGATACTGGCCGTCCATGCGGGGTGTGAAGTGACCGCTATTCATGTAGATCACGGCTTGAGGGAAGGATCAGGTAGAGAGGCGGGTGTCGTGGCGAGCATAGCGTCGAGATTTGGGGCAGGCTTCGAGGCGGCACAAGTAGACATTACCAACGGAGCCAATCTGGAGGCCAGGGCCAGGGATGCACGTATGAAAGCTCTGCCGGCTGGGGTGTCCACCGGACACACCATGGATGACCAGGCGGAGACGGTTCTCATGTCGTTGCTGCGCGGCTCGGGCCTGGATGGCGTGTCCGCCATGAAGCCCGGTGTGCGTCACCCAATATTGAATTTACGCAGGGCGGAGACGATCCAGCTTTGCAAGATGCTAGGCGTGGAGACCGTGGACGATCCGACCAACACCGACAACCGATTCCTGCGCAACAGGGTAAGACATCAGCTTATCCCGCTCTGTTGCGAGATTGCCAGTAGGGATGTGGTGCCGTTGCTGGCACGCCACGCCTTGCTTGCACGAGAGGAATCGGATTTCCTGGATGATTTGGCGAAGGACATAGATCCTTGCGATGTAAACGCCTTGAATGGCGCCGGCAAGGTTATTGCCCGGCGGGCAATCAGGGAATGGTTGCGTTCCGGAGAATATCGCTATCCTCCTGACCTGGCCGGAGTGGAGCGGGTGTTGTCGGTGGCTGCTGGCGAATGCGAGGGGACTGATGTCGTGCCGGGCATCCATGTGAGCCGTTCCAGAGGCATGCTGACCAAGACCCGCTACGAGTAAGTGCACAACGGCGGTATCTTGTGTAGGATGATCCGCGGTGGTGATGTCGCCCGTGGAAGCATGGAGTCATGGATGCCTCGAGCGTTGGAGCCGTGTCATCACTTGTATCTGGATAGCGGAGATAGCGGAGGTAATTGCCATGTATGAAGGCTATGGACATCTCGGTGAGATAGTGGTATCCGAGGAGGCCATACGGAAGCGCACTTCCGAGCTGGCATCCGAACTGATAGCAGATTACGCCGGACGAGTTCCGCTGCTTGTCGGGGTATTGAAAGGTGCATTGATTTTTATGGGGGATCTGATCAGGGAATTGGATATCCCTCTGGAAATAGATATGATGGCGATCTCATCCTATGGTTCGGCCACCTCCACCAGCGGGGTGGTAAGAATCATTAAGGACCTGGACACGGATCTCACCGACCGGCATGTACTCATTGTGGAGGACATAGTGGACAGCGGGCTTACCCTTTCCTACCTGAAGCGTAGCCTGCTTGCTCGCAATCCTGCTAGCCTGGAAGTATGTGCATTGCTGGTGAAAGATGGCGTGCGGCGAGCAGATCAGGAGGTGCGCTACGCAGGTTTTCATATCCCTCCGCGTTTTGTAGTCGGGTACGGGTTGGATATGAATGAGCGCTACCGCAATCTCCGAGACATATACATTTACACTCCATAACCATCCGGTGAATGGAAATGGACAGGAACGGCGTAACCTCTATTTCGACTCGCAGCGCGGCACCCTGCAGAAGGGTTACCTGGTCCGGCTACCTGCTGAGCCTCTTAAGTGTCCTGATATGCAGTATGCAGCTGGTGTGCCGCAATGAGCGTGGATATGGCTAGGGCCGAGAGTGCGGTCAGGGAGTTACTCCTTGCGATAGGGGAGGACCCTGATCGTGACGGGCTGCAGGCGACTCCCAGGAGGGTGGCTGTGATGTGCGAGGAAATATTTGCCGGCATCGGGCTGGACCCATCCCAGCACCTAATGGTGACTTTCGATGCCGCCCATGAGGAGATGGTCATGGTGAAGGACATCCCGTTTGCGTCGATGTGCGAACATCACTTGGTTCCGTTCCTTGGCAAGGTGCATGTTGCCTACATCCCTGGCAAGGAGGGGAGGATCACCGGGTTGTCCAAGCTGGCCAGACTCGTGGAAGGATACGCGCGCAGGCTTCAGGTGCAGGAGCGGATGACCACTCAGATAGCCGATGCCATGGAAGCGGTGCTGTCGCCACGGGGAGTGCTGGTGGTGGTGCAGGCGGAGCATCTTTGTATGGCCATGCGGGGTGTCAGGAAGCCGGGGACCACGACTGTCACGTCTGCGGTGAGAGGAGTGTTCCGGGATGATCCACGAACGCGCCTTGAAGCCATGTCTTTTGTGCATGGATCCAATGGGTAGCGGCTCCGGTGGGCCCATACCGGAGTCTGATTGCCTACCCTCTGATATCCGGCTGTATGTTGGTTTGCTCTCCACGCACGTAAACGTACCGGTACTTCCGGCATCACTGTAATGGGTGCCGCAGAGCCTGCTAAGGTAAGTCCTGCAAGTGACCTGCCTTCCCGTTTGATAATGGGCATAATCAATGTCACGCCCGATTCCTTCTTTCCCGACAGCAGGTATCCCGATCCTGCTGTAGCCATCGAAAGAGGCATGGAGATGATCGCCGAAGGAGCGGACATCCTTGACATTGGAGGAGAATCCACAAGACCAGGTGCTTCGCCAGTCGGCGAGCAGGAGGAGATGGCCAGAGTGTTGCCGGTTGTCCGTGAACTCGCCAAGTATGTCCGGGTTTCCATTGATACCCGCAAGCATGCCGTGGCACTTGAAGCAGTACAGGCCGGCGCATCCATCATCAATGATATTTCCGGTTCCCTCTATCCTGTGGCGGCGGATTATCATGTGGCGTGGATAGCTATGCATATGAAAGGTGACCCGCAGCATATGCAGGAATCCCCCACCTATGGAGACGTGGTGGCCGAAGTGGAAAGCTTTCTGCTGGATGTAGCATCCAAGGCCGTAGATGCGGGTGTGGAGGAGGTGTGGATAGATCCCGGGATCGGGTTCGGGAAAACCCTGGCGCACAACGTGGAATTGCTCCGGACGCTTCCAAGGCTCGCGTCGCACGGCTTTCCTGTCCTTGCGGGAACCAGCCGCAAGAGTTTTCTTGGTGCTCTAGGTTCACGGCATGCAGGCGAAACACTGGATCCGCACCTGCGCCTTCCAGGTTCACTGGCCACCGCCATATGGTCCTTTATGGCAGGTGCGTCTGCGGTGAGGGTGCATGACGTGCGCGCCACCAGAGAGGCGCTCATGCTGCTGGAGGCGATAGGAGAGCGTCCGCGGCTAAAACGGTAAGATTGCAATGTCTTCAATTGCCGCTAAGCAGGTGTAGGTAGCTGTGGCCATGTTTTGTATGGCCATGTTTTGTATGGCTAATGCCTGCAGCGGCGCAGGTGGTAAGATATTTATATGTCCATTGCCTACGAAGTGAGGTCAGATCATAAGGCGCTTTACAATGGACGGACGCTAAAAGAATGGATACCTGATATTGTCACCGCACTGGTAGCCGAGGTTGACCCCGTTCAGATATACGTATTCGGTTCTGTTGTCCGTGACGAAGACGGTCCTGACAGCGACTTGGATATTTTAGTCGTGTTCGACAGGATAGAGAACGATCAGCTATGGTCCATGAAGAGCAAGGCAGGGGTGGCTACCGCCGGCTACGTTCCCCGCGATGTGCTTGTCACCGACTTGGCCCGCTTCGAGTTCAACAAGCAGAGACTCTGGCATATAGAACACGAGGTTGCGGAATCAGGTCAGCTGGTATACAGCCGTGAACCTCGGATACCAAAGGAGATGTACATGAATCCACCACCGGTAGACAATGATGCAGATGCCGGCTATTGGCTGGAAAGAGCAAAGAGGGATTCAAAGGCAAGTAACCATCACCAAGTAAACGACCAACCTCTTGCACTCTACCTTGCCCAGCAGGCTGCTGAAAAGGCACTCAAGGCGCTGATAATCTCTGACGGGATAGGTTGCCCAAAGACTCATGACCTAAGCGAGTTGGCAAAGGCACTTCCTGCCGGCCATAGTGATCGTTTTAATACGGATCTTTTCAACTTGAAGAATCTCAATGATCTCACCAAATGGGAGGTTGAGGGACGTTACCCCGCCATAGTGGACAATTTCAGCGATGATGATGCAGAGCGACTGTTTGCCACATCTGGCCATATATTGGAAACAGTGGAAAGTATAATCGGCAAGAGCTAAGAGGCTCAGCGGACGCGAATTACCTGAGTGTTGCCGACGGAATCATGCCAGGCCCTCCACGATTTGCTCCAGAGGGGTGAAAGGGCATTCAGCACCCCCGGCAGGATAAAGGCCAGGAAGAGCACGACGAAGACAGCCCTGCGTACCAACGCCCTTGCAGCACCCGCCTGCCCGCCCGTAACGGCGTCGCGAGTGGCGATCCCGAGGGCCATCTTGCCCACGGTCTGGCCACGTGTGCTACCGTCCATCAGCGCAAAGTATCCCAGCAAGATGACCAGTTCGAGCACGTAGACCTCCATAAGGTGCGTATTGAACACCGGCAATCCATTCTTGCCCGTAGAGATCTTACCGGGTAGGACTACGCTCACGATCACGGAGCCAACAATGTTGATCAGGAGGATGTCCAGTATGTACGCCAAGGCGCGCTTCCACCATGGAGCGCATGGACGGCCCAAGCAATCGACCGGCCCAGGATGCTGTAGCGCCTGACCGGGAAACTGGCCATATCCACTGGCTCCATATGCGCCCGGCATGCCGGCACTTCCAGGATGTCCCCATCGAGGGGGAGCACTCTGGTACGGATTCTCCGGAAACATCCCATCCTGTGGCTGGCCGTTGCCATTCGAGGCATCTTGCGGGTAGCGGCTGCCATTTTGACGGGCCTGGCTGGAGGTTTCTCCGTACCGCTTGCCGTTCACACGACCATATGTACGTACACCGGTATCATCACTGTCACTGTGTTGGCGGCTGGAATCCTCCGACCCGCCTACCTCCTCCGACCCGTAAAAAGGCGCCTTGCCGTAAGCAGGCTTGGGTAGGGTAGGTTCGGATTGGCTGGGTTCGGGTAAGGCCGACTCGGGCCGACTCGGGCCATGGTCATTCTCTTGCTCGTCATCTGCCATATACATTCATCCTAACATACCGCCCGGTGAATGTGGATCGGGCACGCAGTAAGGACTGGAAAGAAGAGTGGGAGTGGAGGGGGAAAGAATAGTGGGAGTGGAGGGGGAAAGAATAGTGGGAGTGGGAGTGGGTGGGAAAATGGGTAAGAGGGGGAACAGTAAGGACTGGAGGGAGAGGGAGGGAATGGAAGCGAGAACGGGAAGCAGCCAGGGCGAGTAGCGTTGCCCCGGATTTTCGGTAATGATATACATAGATATGACCTGGGTGGATCTTGTGATACTGGTACTGGTCGGGCTGGCCGCCGTGAGGGGGCTCAGGCTCGGCGCCGTCCAGCAGATTCTGTCGTTCGGCGGCTTCTGGCTGGGGCTGTTCCTGGGCGCCCTCATCGCGCCCTTTTTCGCGCATACAGTCTCGTCATCGCTGGCCAAGGGGGTAATAGTAATCGTTGCCGTGCTGGGATCCGCCATCGTACTCGGTGGCCTGGGCAGGGTCGTGGGATCATTCTTCTCCACTGCGATCAGGCGCATCCATCTTGGAGGGGTGGACACAGTGCTCGGAGTGGGGGTGGCGGTAGTAGCCACTCTCCTCGCCTGCTGGCTGGTGGCAAGCTTCATGGTCAATTCCAGATGGCCCGCCCTGGACAGCGCCATAGGCGGTTCAAGGATAATCACCGCGATGGATCGGATACTGCCTGCGCCGCCGGCTCTATTCTCCAAAGTGGAGAGCTTCCTCACTCAAGAGGGGTTCCCGGTTGCTTTTGCAGGTATCCCGCCACAAGTGTCCGGTAAGGTCACCCTGCCGGACAATGTCCAGGTACGAGCCGCTCTCACTGCTGATGCATCGTCCACCGTAGAAATTGAAGGCCGTGCCTGCGGGCTCATACTGGAGGGAAGCGGGTTTGTGGTGGCACCAGGATACGTTGTCACCAATGCTCATGTGGTGGCAGGCGAGCGGAGCACATACATACTGGAAAACGGGCGTCAGTTTCCCGCCACCCCGGTGCTCTACGATCCCAAGCTCGACATATCGGTGCTACGGGCCCCCACCTTCTCCAAGCCTCCTCTGAAGCTCGATCCACACCTGGTGCCGACCGGAACCCCAGGCGTGGTGATGGGCTACCCCGAAGACGGCCCGTTCACCTACGGAACTGCCGGCATAATGGCTTTATACGATGCAAGGGGGCTCGACATATACGGCAACGCCTACGTAACCAGGCAGATATACGGCCTCCGGGCCATCGTGCGACCTGGAAACTCGGGTGGCCCCCTCGCAGAGCCGGATGGCACAGTCATTGGCGTAGTGTTCGCCCGTTCCACCACCAATTCGCAGGTGGGCTATGCAATCGCATCACCAGCAGTGCTGGCTGAAGTGCATCCTGCGCTCCGCAGCACCACCAGGGTATCGACTATGGAATGTTCCAGCGCCTGAGCGACAGGGCCGGTGATGGCAAGGCAACTTGAAAACTGGGCAAGAGCCGGTAGCAGGAACATTTGGGTGGACGGGCAAGCGGTGTGGAGAGAGGATTACCGGCGGCGGAATATTCAGGAAAACACGACCAGGATAAGGATAAGGATAGGTAGATGGCACTTCCCATAGAGGACTACGGCATAATAGGAGATACTCACACTGTGGCCCTGGTGGGCAGGAACGGCTCGATAGACTGGCTCTGCCTGCCTAGATTCGATTCGGAGGCGTGCTTCGCAGCCCTGCTCGGCGACGACTCCAATGGCTGCTGGAAGATAGCACCGGTCGGCGGGGGCATGGCGACCCGCAGGCACTACATGGGGAACACTCTTGTACTGGTGAGCGAGTTCGACACCATTCAGGGTACCGCCAGAGTGATCGACACCATGCCCATAAGAGAGGAGCATCCGTGGGTCATCCGCGTCGTGGAAGGAGTCTCCGGTAAGGTCGATATGCGCATGGACCTTACCATCAGGTTTGGATACGGTAGCACCATTCCCTGGGTACACCGATCAGATGGCCTACTGGTGGCTGTTGCCGGCCCTGACACGCTGGCACTGTGGACACCGGTCGAGACAAGGGGCATCGACCGTTCCACCGTAGCTGAGTTCTCCATCTCCCAAGGTCAGCGGGTACCGTTCACTCTCTCTTGGAGCCAGTCTCATCAGAATCCCCCGCGGCCCATAGATGCCTGGTACTCGATCGAGGATACCCGCACCTGCTGGGAGGAGTGGGTATCCCACTGCACATTTGACGGGGAATGGGGAGAGGCCGTCGTACGGTCACTGATCACCCTGAAGGCGCTCACCTACGAGCCTACTGGCGGGATAGTGGCGGCAGCGACCGCAGCGCTACCAGAGACCCTGGGGGGGATGCGCAACTGGGATTACCGGTACTGCTGGCTCAGGGATGCCACCCTCACCCTTGGGGCGCTGATGAGGAGCGGTTACCATGAAGAGGCGCTCGCATGGAGAGATTGGCTGCTGAGAGCCGTAGCCGGTGACCCCTCCGAACTTCAGATAATGTACGGTCCCGCCGGAGAGAGGCGGCTTGCCGAATGGGACGCTGACTGGCTGCCCGGCTACGAGGGCTCCAGGCCCGTACGGATCGGTAACGCCGCATCGGAGCAGTACCAGCTGGATGTATATGGCGAAGTGCTCTCCACGCTGTGCGAAGCGGCAAGGGTGGGAGATGTCCCGACACCTGCCACATGGGGATTGGCAAGCACGCTCATGGAGTTCCTCGAATCGAACTGGTCACGACCGGACGACGGGATATGGGAGGTACGCGGCCCGCAACGGCACTTTACCCATTCAAAGGTGATGGCGTGGGCAGGGGTGGACAAGATAATCAAGATGGCGGAGGCTTTCCCCCCGGATGCCGTTACCGCGCCTGCACGGAACACGGGCACAAGAGGCATGTCCCGCGCGATCGGCAAAGGAGATTCCAGGAACGGGCCTGGACCTCTGCCGATCGACAGATGGCGCCAGTTGCGCAGCAAGATCCACAAGGAAGTACTCGTTGCGGGTTACAACCCGAAAGTAGGTGCATTCACCCAGTTCTACGGATCTGATGCCCTTGACGCGAGCGTACTCATGATACCTATGGTCGGCTTCCTGCCCGCCACCGACGAGCGCATGATTTCCACCATTGAAGCCATCGAACGTGACCTGACCGAGGATGGGTACGTACTGCGTTATAGAGCTGAGGATGCCCACGACGTGGACGGCTTGAGCGGGCGGGAGGGGGCCTTCCTGGCGTGTTCGTTCTGGATGGCCGACTGCCTTGCGCTGATAGGCAGGGAATCCGATGCAAGGGCCCTCTTCGAGAAGTTGCTGGGGCTGAGAAACGATCTGGGGCTCCTGTCCGAGGAGTATGACATGGTGGCAAAGCGACTGGTGGGTAACTTCCCGCAGGCGTTCTCCCATGTGTCTCTCGTCAATGCCGCATACAACCTGTCGGGGCATTCGATGGATACGAGTAGGTCGATACCACCCAGCCAACTCCTGCGCAAGGTCAGGCAAGGTTCCCGGCGGAAGAAGTCATCGCTGCACCGCCGCCACAGCATCTCGTAGACAACTGACTCAGAACCATATCACGATATAGAAAAGCCACAATATATCGTGGCCTATATTTACCTATACCGCACGATATATGAAGCGCTGATCTGTCTTTCGACGGTTCCGATCCCGCTGGTCTCTCGACCCACCCTTCTGACGGCAACGATCCAACTTGACAATAGAGTGGCTTAAACCAGATGCCGGCTCAGGATGCTGGAGATGCAACGGTAAGCGCCGCCTCACGTACCTCCGTTGCAAAGTCGATTGCCCTGGCCTCCATGTTGGAGTGCGCAAGCTGAGCGGTGGCGACCACCTTAGCACCCTTGCTCTCGAACGCCTTCGCCACCACCCTGGACACGTTCTTCGGAGACACGCCGTAGGTGCAGAACACGGCCACCCTCTTGCCCCCAAGTCTCGGGAGCCCTTCCATCCAGGCTCGCGTAGTCTTGGCCGGCTTCACTCCGGCGAAGACAAACCCCTCCACCCATGTTCCGAGCACGATAAGATCCGCCCATGCCATCTCCGCCAAGCCCACCCTGGAGATCGGCAGGAACTTCACGGAGGCGCCCCTACCCCTCAATGATCCCGCTACGATAGACGCTGCCTTCTCGGTGTGGCCGGTGAGCGAATCATAGACAACCAGCACCCGTCTGGCGCTACCGCCAGTACTACCACCTGTACCACCTGTATCGCCTGTGTAAGTGGCCCCTGATCCAGCCCCAGCCGATCCTGTGCTCAAGTGACTCCTCCTTGCAGGGATCGATGGGCGGGAGCGCAGTATGGCCTCTGCAGCCCTCTTGCCCTGGGACATCGACTCCACAACCGTCGATGGACCGATCAAGGCATCCCCGGCTACCCAGGTCCTGTCACGCACCGCAAGTGACGCTGACATCAGACCCATCTCGCGGTTGACCGAAAGAGTGCCTACCGGATTGGAGTTGCAGAACTTCGATGCATCGTTGTGCAGTATGCCACTCGCCACCCAGCGCCTATCGGGCATACCTTTGGCCACCTTGCGGATGGGCGTTCCCGGGAGGTACTTGGCAAGCTCGGCATCGACCCTGTACCCCATGGCCATCACCACAAGATCAATCTCGACAGTGCGCACCTTGTCCTTCAGCACTTTCGGAAGTTTTGACCTGTCGTTCTGTACCGTAGATGCGAGCACGGCCCTCTTTACACGGCCGTTTTCCCCTTGGAACTCAATCAAGGTGCTGGAGAAGTTGGCTTCGACGCCCTCCGCTTCGGCCTCGGCGAGTTCGTCCGGCCTCACCAGTGCAAAACGCCTATCCAGCCAGTCGACGCAGATCGCCTGTGAAGCCCCAAGACGAAGAGCCGAACGGGCCACGTCCATTGCGGTATTACCTGCGCCAAGGACGAGAACCCTCGGCCCTTTGGCAGGATGGGAAGTGCCGGTTAGACTGGTTCCGGCCGCCTCGCCGGAGCCGGTACCGGCCAACTCAAAGCCACTGCCAGCCGACTTGTTGCCCAACCGAACCCTGTTGAAAACCTCCTCGACATCTACCGCCTCGCCGGAGCCGGTACCGATTGCACCTGGAAGGCCGACCTCCTCTATACCCTCCCTCGTATCGAGAGCATCCTTCGCCCTCTTCAGGAACCAGGTGGCATCGGTGATACCGTCGAGGTCGGCGCCCGGAACCGGAAGCCTGATCGGCTTGCTCGCACCATGACACAGTACGACTGCATCCATCTCCGCAAGGAGCCTATCAATGTCGCCGTCCTGCACTTCCACGCCTAAACGAAGATCGACCCCTGCCTGCTGCAATGTGTCCCACGGGCGCTTCGCCACGGCATCGGGCAGGGTAAAGTCGGGTATACCCCACCTCAGCAACCCTCCCAGATCCCCGTCCTTCTCGAACACCGTGACGGATGCACCTGCCTGGACAAGGGTGGAAGCCGCCCCGATACCTGCTGGCCCTGCACCGACTACGGCGACGGACATCCCCTCACCATCATCAGAGAGCCGCTCGAGCGGTGGCACCGGCTCGTTGTCGGTGATAAAGCGTTCGATCAGGCCAATTGCAACCGGCTTCTCACCAGCCAGCGACCATGAGCAGGAACCCTCACACTGGGCTGACTGGTCGCATACACGTGAACACACATCCGGAAGGAATGACGTGTTCCGCAAGATCGAGTGGGCACGGGAAAGATCGCCCTCCCTAACCGCCCGTATGAATCCCGGAATGTCGTTGTGCGCCGGGCAGCCTCTCACGCAGGTGGGGTCAGGGCAGTCGAGGCAGCGCATCGCTTCCTGCCGGGCAGCATCGACCGATGGGATACCCTTACGCATCTCTTGGTTGTCACCGAGCACCGGATCGAGATGCAACACTTCCCGCTCCACCCGCTCTCCTGCAAGCGCAGGTCCTTCAATGACGATGGCACTGAACGGGCAGGTTCTCTCACACTGCCTGCAACCCACACACAAGGTGTCATCGCCCTGTGCGATCCATAGGTCAGTGTGCATCGTAAGTGCGCCTTTCGGACACCGTATTACGCACTCCTGGCAGCCTGCGCAGCGCTCAGCATTTACGTGGATGGACGGCATCGTGAGGGTGCCTCTCGGTGACCCTGTAGCACCTTCACCTCGGCCTGCAGCGCCGTGCCTCTCTTCCGTAATAGTCATGATGCAAAATCTCCTTTCCGGCGCTCGTAGCTGTTATGCTTACGACCAAGCCTGTTACCGTTCCTTGCCATTCCTTACAATTCCTTGTTGTTCCTTACCGCTCTCTGCTATTTCCCGTGCCGGCTACCCGTCATCTGTCTCCCTGCCTGCCTTTGCCTACCACTTGCCTGCTCACGCCTGTAATTCTACTCATCACGACGCAGCATGCATGGGGATGTAGAGCAACAGCATGCTCATCCCTATGGCCACCACCATGAAGATGGACATTGCCTTTGCCAACGCGGGACGGCTTGCCAATGAAGCCATATCCCTCTTGAATATCCTCTTCATCACCCAGAGCGATAGGAGCAGGCCGGCCGCCATAACGGCAAGCTGTATGCCTACGATCTGCCACCCGATATACGATGGCAGGTTGTCAAAGCTCTTCACGTGCTGAGCAAAAATAGTCATGTTGTACCATCCGGTATGCACGCCGAGTTCTCCAAGGACGGAACTGACCACTCTGGGCGTATGCTTGATGAACCTGGGTAGCTGCCGGGCAAGGTAGTCGGCCGCTGTCACCGGTATGAGGGCGTAGGCGAATGGTACATACCATTGCTTCCACGAGGAAGCGATTCTCTTCTTAGTAGTCTGTTTGGCGGTCTGTGGATGCAACCCGATGCTGCCAGACACGGCGCCGGTACCATCACTGCCACTATCGCCATACTGCGCTGAGCGAAGCTGTCCGTCACCACTTGAGCCATCGCGCACCAGCGTGCTGACACCTCCAGCTTCTCCTGTCATGCTACCGTGACCCAGACTACTCTCCGACCTTGCTCCAGCACCAGCATAGGATAATTTGCCTGATGATGCAGCCGATGAAGTGTTTATCAGGAGTCCTTCGCTCACCTCGCCATATGCCGTAGTGCGCCCATCTATGGAGCTATCATAAGCCATACTCACGCTCTGCCTGCGTGCTGCCACGGCCCGTATAGCCAGCCCCGCACCGACTACCACCAGTGCAAAGACCGCTATGAGCCCAAGGTAATCTATAGGATTGGGATAGGGGATACCTGTGTACTTGGTAAGCCAGGCATCTGCAGTGGCGTAGATGTTCAATGCGTTCACCTGCTGGAACACGACCAGGCCGAGCAGGAGTGACACTCCAAGAGCGATGTCCACCCGGCGCTTGCTCGGAGCCACGACCGAGGTAAGGGGCTTCTGCACAAAGAGACCTATATTGCCGTACGGGCATGCCTTGTAACATTCGCTGCATAGCCCGCAGAGCAGGTTCGAGTCCGCGCTGCCCGGCCAGGTGTACCACGGGCAACCAAAGCCCTTCTCGTTGCCTCTCATGCAGTCCTTGGTCGGGCACGATATGCATTTCTCGCGATCTCTGGTGCGGAAGCCGGCCACCGACCCCATTGCTCCGACAGTGCCGATCAGGGAGGATAGCGGGCAGATGTAGCGGCAGAAGGTCCTGCGCTCGAAGAGTAGGAAGACTATGAGAGCAGAGCCGACAATGCCCATTACCATGAAGCTGGTGTCATATGCAGGACCCGGACCGGCTATATTGAAGAACTCCTCTATCCAAGTAAGAATTATGAATGTAGTTACGGATATAAGTAGCCCATATCCTGCCCACTTTTCAGGAAGCTTCCAACCCAGACCCAGTGCCTTCTGGGTACGCTTGAAGAATGCCTTGCGCTGTATCCACTCACCGAACCCACCAAACGGGCACATCGAACACCACGCCCTCCCCACGACCACCATCATCACAAATACGAGGCAGAACCACACATACCAGGTAATGGCGGCACCGAAACTGCGACCCGGGGCCAGACTCGGAAAGACCAGACCAAGCACAATCACAGCCCAGAAGATCACCTGATTGGGGAGTATAAGAAAGAACTGGAACTTCCTCGACTGCATAGCTCTAGCCAGCAGCTTGCCCAGCACCGGGATGCGCGTCACATCGATAGGCGGGTCGGTCTCGGCAAATCTGGTCCTAGCCGCCCTGCGCTCCGGTGGGCGCAAACGCACCTTGATTGGCGCCGGTCCGGGCGGGGGCTGCACCGAAGCATTGTCCTCCGGTGACCACGGATCCGCGAGTCCGGTATCCTCCGCCGCTCTCGTCGCTTGCATCTCTTCTGTTACCGTCACCATTACTCCTTTCAAGGGTAAGGGGCCTCTCCGCAACACGTTCCCAACATGTACATCGTGCCCAGATCGATCACTCCCGCGATTATCGCCTTCATGACGCCGCTCGGACACATATGGACAGGTCCCTGAACCCGTACCCAACTGCGTAGCACCCCATCGGAAATGCTCCGCAGTCACCTGCTGGGCTCTCTCGACAGGACTCCCGCATATATGCTTGCATGCTCTACCTATAGGGTGCGCTTTTTTGGAAGGGGCGACCAGGGTACAAAAGCACCTACGTAGTGACCAATTACGTAGGGGACTACCCCTATACGTACGGTACGTGTGCCCGTACGGTACTTCCTCTACCGGGCGCGGATTGTACGTAGAGATTCCCGCCTACGAGTTGGGCGCGCTCGTACATGCCCAACATGCCGAAGTGCTCACCGTGATAGAACCCGTCGGGCCCAATAAAGCCCAATCCGCCCGATCCGGTGGAACCTCCGGATAGGAAGTCGTCCGATACCCGGAATCCGATCCCGTCATCGACTATCTCCAATTCTACGGCATCCTCTCCGAAGTGGAGAGTCATACTGCCATGACGGGCACCCGCATGCCGGGCCACGTTGGAGAGTGCTTCTTGCGCGATTCGGTATAGTGCGAGTTCCGTGGAGTCATCAAGGATGCGTGATGGCGCCTTTCCCAACACCTCGAACTCTACATCAAGTGAATCGGTGGCTGCATCCTCCGCCAACCTCGCCAAGGCCACTTCGAGACCAAGATCTTCCAGCGCGGGCGGCCTCAGCCCCCTTACCACCTCCCGGAGACCCTTTACCGACTCGTCGACAAGCTGGCGTGCCTGGGCCATGGCGTCCCTCGCACTGCCAGGCAGATCGGGGGCTTTGCTGACCGCGGATACCTTCCTTCCAAGCTGGATCAGAGTCTGCAGCGTCTCGTCATGCAACTCGCGAGCAATGCGGCTGCGCTCCTCCTCCAGCCCGGAGAGCACGGCCTGAGCATATGCCTCCACCTTGGACCTTGCGGCCTTGTAGGCATCATTGAGGTCATGCTCCCGCTGCATGCGCCAGCCGGCAAACACTCCCACCACGATGACAATAGCCACCATGATGATATCGCCCGTCATGTCCAGCGTCTCCCCGTGAATGCCATCAATCACAATGTCGGGAATCCACAAGATGACCACCCATGCTGTCAGGGCGACCGATCCACTCAGCCCGAAGCGCAACGCCCCGTAGAGTATGGGAAGTATGAGAAGCGCAGGTACATCACTGTCCGGGAATATATTGAAGGCATGGCTATCAAGCAACATCTGCCCACCAACAATGCCCGCGCAAAGCGCCACGGCCACCCAGAATCTCCAATCCCTGAAAGGACCCGTGCCCGTAGATACTGGTACCCGGTAGGGAACGCTCGACGGCATCGCCGGTCGACCTAGGAAGTCGATGGCATGGTTCCGGACCCGTATCCGGGCATGGTTCCGGGCAGCTTGCCGTCAGTACTCGTGGCCGCAGCACTGGTATTAGCACCACTGGCGGTGGCAGCCGTGCTTACAAGGCCCTTTTCCATGGCAAATACCGAGAGCCTGGTCCTCGAATTGACCCCGAGCTTGTCGAAGATATGTCGAATATGAGTCTCAACCGTGCGTCTGGATATGTCAAGCCTGTCCGCAATGGCCTTGTTGGAGAGGCCCTCCACCACCATCTTCACCACCTCGAGTTCCCGGTCCGAAAGCGTGGATGGCGGGCCTGACTCTGCCGGCAGGTCGTCGGCTCCCTCCCTCAGCCCCATCGCCAAGGACCTGTCGACCACCACCGCCCCTGATCGCAGGGCATATATGGCATTGATGATCTCCTCGTCAGGAGCACTCTTCAGAAGGTAACCAGAGACCCCCGCCGCCAGCGCCGAGCGCAGGTAATCGCTGTCACCGTAGGCTGACAGTACGAGCAATTTCATCTGCGGAAACTCTTTGGACAGCCGCTTGGCAAACTCTATACCGCTCTCACCAGGAAGCCGCACATCGAGGACGATGATATCCGGAATGCGCTCCTTGATCAATATGTACGCATCCTTGGAGTTGCCGGCCTCCCCCACCACCAGCACATCCCCGTGTTCCTCCAGTATCTCCTTCGTACCCTGGCGCACGACCGGATGATCGTCGACCAGCACCACACTCAACTGATGATTTTCCACCAACATACCCCATAACCTACTTTCACGAGACCAATCGACCGAGAACTATACAAACTTTACCTGGGCACCTTCAGCACCTATACTAGCCATTCTGCACTGTGGCGACGGGAATACCAACGGTGGGTGCACGGATAACGACGCCGTATTTACCCCGACCCTCCATACGTATTTACCGCACCATACGCACAATCAATGCGTGCCAGCCCACCGTGGTTCTTCGCATAAATGTGCTGACGGACCTCACCGTACCATGCGAAGCCATGAGAATTACCCAGCGTACCTATCACCATGCGGCACCTAGCCACTCTTTCCTGCCCAAATCCACTCCGATTGACTTCTTAGCGCACGCGCCAACCGCCCTGTCCATCCCCTCGGCACCCAACTGATAAGATTGACCTCAGTGGAAGGCACTCCTATCACAATACTGCTCGCTGACGATCACGCCGTCGTAAGGGAAGGGATACGCCAGATAATCGAACGCAGCGCCGACATGCAAGTGATCGGGGAGGCGGGTGACGGTGAAACAGCCATCGAACTGGCTCGCCGCTCGCTGCCCCAGGTGGCGTTACTCGACATCCGCCTCCCTGGAATCACCGGGATAGAGGCGGCACAGCAGATATCTAAAGTGTCACCAGAGACGAAAGTCCTCATCTTGAGCGCATACGCCGAGCAGGCGTACATAGAAGCGGCCATGGAGGCCGGGGTGCATGGATACCTGTTGAAAAGCGCACCGGGCCGGGTGCTCCTGGACTCGATCCGAGCAGTACGCTCCGGAGCTATGGTGCTGGATAGCTCGCTGCCAAGAGGTCCTATCGGCCACCCCGTCGATCACCCACCGGATGACGGTGAAACTCCGGTACTCACTCCACGGGAACTGGAGATAGTTGCTCTGGTCACCAAGGGATATCGCAACAAGCAGATCGCAATGGAGCTGGGAGTGTCCCTAAGGACCGTAGAGAGCCACTTGGAGCACATCTTCGACAAGGTGGGCAGCACCTCCCGTACAGAGCTCTCCATGTTCGCAGTGGCCCACGGCTGGGTCGATCCAAACCGGGACGACTAGGACTTATCCGCTACAGTGGTGGTTGACAGCCTGGGAACGCTCCCCTGAACAGAGAGAAGCGCCAGGCAAACGCCTGGCGCTTCTTCATTCGGAACGCCCGTAGTGAGCGCAGGATACCCGAGATTTCTGTAGTACTACGACGTAGCCGCCGTAAACCATCCCGACACATCGACAAGCACGTTGACACTGCCACTTCCACCGCCATTGGCAATATTCACCGTACCACTCGAAGTGAGCCCGCCAATCACCATGTTCGCACTAGTGGTGCCAACCCCAAAGTTGACGTCTGAAGTCGTCGGAGCAGTACTGCCTGAATATACCGTCAGGTAACCTCCACCGGTTCCACCGGTTGCAGTGACATTGCCAACAAACGCAGTTGCGCTGCTCGGTATACTATCAATACCTGTCACCTGAGCGGTGATCGACTTGCCTGCCGATACCGCCCCCAGCGTCGCATTGGCACTGGGCAGGTTTTCAGAAGCACAGAAGCTCGGCGCTGACGACACGCTGCACCTGGTATCCACAATCCTTGCCGGTGTGACCGGGTTGAATAGCGAACCAGTCTGGCTGGTGGATGACCCATCGGTGTAGTAGCCGCTCACGTCCACTATGAAGTTGGCGGTGCCGGAATTGTTATAGAGCGTGATTGCCCCATTGGCACCGACTTCTACGATCACCCTGTTCGGTACGGTCTGGCCGGCAATCCAGTTGACGGTTGACACCGTAGCCTTGCTGGCGCCTGCAGGGTAGGCGGTGAAGTAACCGCTACTGGATGTGTTAACTGCAGTGAGATTCAACACCACTGCAGATACTCCACTTGATGGGACCGGACCAACACCAGTTACCGTGACGTTCTCAGTCTTGCCTGCACCGAGGGTAACGAGCTTACCATTGGCACTCGGAATGGCCGAGCAGTAGCTGCTTGTTATACCAGTAGGCAACGGCGACTCGCTGCACCTGCTGTCCGCCAATCTTGTCGGAGTGACGGCATTGTAAAGACCAGCGGGTGTACTACCCGGAGGTGCGTAGTAGCCCTCTATGTCCACTATGTAGTTCACAGCGCCACTCGTGCCGCCATTGGCCACGCTAATCTCACCATTCGAGGTGTTTACAGGCACCGTCACCAGGTTGGTAACCACCTTAGTGGTAGATGTCCAGTTGAGACTGGAAACCACCGCAGGGGTCGAGCCCTCAGGATAGATGCTCAAGTAACCGCCACCAGTCATATTGACTGCAGTCACATTAACCACAACGGCTGTAGCGGTCAACGGAATGGCATCCACGCCGGTTACGGCCACATTCTCGGACTTACCTGCCGCCAGGGTACCAAGAGATGCATTTGCACTCGGCAGGTTCTCACCAGCACAGTAGCTTGGCGCCGGTGAAGCGCTGCAACGCGTGTCGGCCAGCCTCATCGGGTTCACTGGCGTATATGCATCACCGCTAATCGCCACCACATATGTGAACTGATCGGCAGATGAGGTCGCTGACGTGCCTCCAGCGGTGGTGACTGTCACATTGACCGTGCCTGCAGACTCCGCAGGAGAGGTGGCGACAATCGACGTTGACGAGCTGACCGTTGCGGCGGTCGCAGTCACCGCACCGAACATCACCGTAGCACCAGAGGCAAAATTGGTACCTGTGATAGTAACTGCGGTACCGCCAGAAGTCGGGCCGGATACTGGGCTGATGCCACTTACCGTAGGCAGCGCAATTATGGTGTAACTCGATGTATTGACAGGCACAATGTCAGTCGAAGTGTTGACACCGAGTGTGTAGCTGCCCATCGCTGGGTTGGTCACCCCACTTACAGCAACTGTGACAGCGGTCGAATCAGCAACCGCAACCGGACTGGTAATAGTAACCGTATCGGTACCACCACCCGAAACGGTAGCAGCAGCGGTAGCATTGACCGTGTAATCACCAGCACTGGTCGGGAACACTGTACCGCTTGGGGCAGTGAAGGTAATAGTACCACTGTTGGCGGCAAGCGCACCACTGGAGCTGGTTGTAAAGCCAACCGTGTACGTTGCACTTACACCGGCCAGATTGCTGCTTGGACTTGGACCCGTAACGCTTGAGACGGACGAACCAATAGCATAAGAGGCTGTGTCCACAGGTACCGTATCCGACGACGTGTTCACCGCCATGGTATAGCTACCACTGGATGGATTAGTGACACCCGATATGGCAACCTTCACTACCGACGAATTGCCTATCGCAATCGGCGTGGTGATCGTAACCGCACTCGTGCCACCACCACTCAGTGTCGTTACTGCAGTACCACCTACCGTGTAATCCGATGCAGCAGAGGGAAATATCGTACCGCTCGGAGACGTGGTTAGAGTAATCGTACCGCTACCCGCCGCCAGTGCGCCAGTTGTGCTGGTCGTGAAGCCAACAGTGTAGGTGGCACTAGTAGCCGGTGTCGCCGGACTTGGCGATGGCCCCGTTAGGCTTGACACCGCACCTGTGATTTGATAGCTACCGGTGGAACTGGGAGCCAGATCAGCCGAAGTATTTACATTCAACATGTAAGTTCCTGCGGGTGGATTGACAACACCCACGATAACAATGCTAACCGGCATAGTGACACCCACCGCCGTGGGAGTGGTGATGGTAGCCGTCGAGTCCGAGTTACTAAGTGCAACCGTAGATGCCGCTACAGCAGCACCGCTATTCACACTGACCGTATATGCCGACGCCGCAGACGGGAACACGGTACCCGCAGGCGCTGCGAGGGTGATCGTACCCGTTCCAGCCGAAAGCGCACCGCTGGAACTGGTTGAGAAGCCCACAGTATACTGCGCAGACTCGCCAGAACCCTTCAGCGTCATCGAAACACTAGGACTACTGACTGCACTCTCGATCGTGTAGCTCGAGGTAGGCACGACAGCTTGATCCGCCGAAGTACTTAGATACTCGCTGTAGGTGCCGGGCGAAGGATTGGTAACACCGTTGATCACAAGTGTTCCTGCGGCGGAATCAGCAATACTCTGCAGCGGCTGTAACTCCACTTGGGCACAACTCCATCCACTTAGTGCGGCTGGAAGAGCTGATGGGCATGTTGCCGCAGCACTATGAGCAGCTATACCGTCAACCACAAAATCCGATGCACTTGACGTAGGCAGCCCCGTCGCTGTGCCACCAGTTGCCGCAGGCGGTACCACAACATAAACATAGTTGAGGATACTACTGGTAGTGGTGTCAACTAGCCCGCCAGTCGCACTGGTAGTGAAGCCATACACGTACTGCGCCGTTGTCGGATCAGCAGCCAAATTGCTAACCATGGGGCCGGTAACCTTGCTGAGACCGGTATACACAGAAATAGATGGCTCCAAAGGCGATGTACCATAGGCACAGGTAACACCACCAAGTGGGCAACTGTCCGACGAGGTGGTGATATCCATAGAGTATGTAGTAGACGGAGCCATCACTACCGGCCCATTTGTTACACCATTTATCACTACGGCAACTGAAGCACCGCCAGCCACATCCGTCGGCGTAGTGATCGTGACGGTCGCATCGGAATTACTGAGAGCCACTGTCGATGCAACGACTCCGTTCACCGTATACGCAGTTGCAGATGACGGGAAAACGGTACCGCTCGGGGACGTAGCAAGAGTAATCGTACCTGTCCCTGCCGCTAATGAACCACCGGTGGAACTCGTAGTGAAGCCAACCGTATAAAGTGCAGACTGGCCTGCAGCATTATTACTGGACTTCAAACCAGGACTAACAACCGACCCTGGGAGGGCAACAATTGTGTAACTCGGCCCAGGAACAAGACCCTTTGAATCGATGCTCGACTTCACTGAAAATGCGTATGAACCCGCAGCCGGATTTGTCACACCACTTATTACAATAGTAACAGTAGCTGACGCGCCCACCGAAACCGGCAGATCAATGACCGGGACATCCGTAGTTGACGATGCTGCAAGGCTCACCGCAGCAACACCATTGACAACATAGTCCGAAGCAATGGTTGGCAATGCAGAGCCCGCGGTAGATGTAAGCGTTATGGTGTCATCAATGTTCAATCCGCCAGTACTGCTTGTATTGAAAGACAGCACATACTGGTTACCAGGGGTAGTAGCAAAACTATTGGGTGATATACTCGGTCCCGTAACACCAGTTACAAATTGTGGCGACGACAACGGCGACGACGGCACGTCATACCAATTACTGTTCACCGGCGTAGTGTCCGACGAGGTATCCACACTGAGCTGGTAGCGACCCGTTGCCGCATCAGTAGTGACGCTAACAGACACACTCACAACATCCGTGGCAGGCACCGCCGTTCCAATATCCAACGTTACCGAGTTCGATCCTGATACCGGAACGCTGCTGACGGTAACCGAAGAGGTTGCCGTCGTGTTCGTAACGGTGTAGCTCCCGGTGGCACTTGGAAACTCAACTCCGCTCGGGGCCACGATGCTGATGCTACCGCCTGACTTTATACCACTTGTCGAGGTGAAGCTGATGCTGTAGGTGCCCGAGCTATCGGACGCACTAACGTCGCTAACTGCCGTTGCTGAAGTGATCGTATATGAGGACGACGGAGACGGGTAGTCATTCGCCGACGTAAGTACCGCACCAAGCTCCGCAGTGTTGGAGGACACGGTCGGGTTGGTCACGCCAGCCACCACTACGGTTACGCTAGAGGAGTCAGCCACCGATACCGGCGTAGTAATAGTTGCCATAACTATAGGACCAGAGGTCACCGGAGTAACTGTACCTGACGCAGCTACTCCATTCACGGTGTAGTCCGTTCCAGAAGTCGGGAAGGCCGTACCTGCGGTGGCATTGGTACTCGACGCACTCGGAGCAACGAGCGTAATGGTATCCGTTCCGGCAGTAAGTGCACCGGTGCTGCCGGTAGTAAAGCTATAGGTGTAATTTGCGATTGCTCCCGATGCCAGACTGGTGGGATTGGGCCCGCTAACACTTGTCACCTCCGTAGCCACGTTAAACGCTACTTTTGCTGGAGCCTGATCTGTTGAATCACTCACATAAAGATCAGTTGAACCAGCAGTTGTTGTATTGGTAACGCCAATCACATTGACCGTGACAGTCGTACCTGACGAAATAGTTCCTACCGGGTTGGATATGGTGACGCTGTCAGTTCCCCCACCCGTGATGGTGGTAGCGGCGACACCACCGGTGCCGGAATTCACCGTATACGAGCTTGGAGCTGTCGGGAACGCAGTTCCGGTCGGCCCCGTCAGCGTAATGGAGCCATTGGAAGCAATCCCGCTTGTGGCAGAAAATGTAATTAGGTCATTGGAACCGCCACCTGCAAGTACCGCACTTGGGTCAGGACTTGTTGTAAGGGTTACCGAGCCAACCTCAGTAGGAGCCGTCACGATCGAGTAGCTGGAGGTAGCTACCGGTGCCGCATCCGAGGAGGTGGATACATCAAGGGTATAACTACCTGCAGATGTGGGATTGGTCACATCATACACGACCACGGTTACACTGGCAGAGTCAGGTATGGTTGTGGTCAGTGGATTGGTAATGACAGCACAGGTTGCGCCAGTCACAGTTCCGGATGGGCACGATGAACTCACACCAGTAGCGGCAACATTGTTCACTGTAAAATAGGATGGCGTCGCCGGCCATGTGGTTTTACCCGTTGGGTCAATCAAGGTAATGGTTCCCGGCGTCGTAGCCGTTGAAGCGGCAATTGCGCCAGTCGAGGAGGTTTTGAAGCCAATTGTGTAAATTGACGGATCACCTGCGTAGTTACTGTTTGGTCCACTTGGAGACGGACCTGTCACATTCGTAACTGAGGTGGCTACTGCCGAAATGGTGTAGCCGGAGGTGTTGACCGGAGCCGTGTCTGCGGAGGTGCTAACCGCCATGGTGTATGTCCCTGCAGGAGGATTGGTCACGCCGTTTGCCACGACAGTAACTGAAGTACCGTCAGCCACAGCCGTCGGAGTGGTGATGGTCGCCGTCGCATTGGAGTTGCTCAGGCTGGGCGTTGCCGATACCGCTATGCCATTGACCGTGTACGCACTTGCAGAAGATGGGAAGACCGTGCCGGTCGGTCCGGCAAGCGTGATGGTTCCTGATCCGGACGCAAGCGCGCCACTGCCACTCGTGGTGAATCCGACCGTGTACAGCGATGACGCACCAGCCGTCGCCGGACTCGGGCTTGGCCCGCTATTGATTGTGACCGAGGTGGCCGCGAACGCGGTACTGCCCAGAAATGGCAACATACCGAGTCCCGCCATCAGCGCAATGCTCACGCTCGCTATCGCCCTACTGAAATAGCGCAACTTGGCGGACCGGACGGTCCCTGTTTGGCTGCTAATGGTTTCTTGCTCGTCCACGGCTTTGTGACCTCCTCTGTCGTATTCCATGAATGGACCTTTGTTCGACTCTTGCACTTTGTCGCTCCACCTTTCGTATGCGCTCATGTACTTACCACCAAAATCTACACTCATCCGATCTCCCGATGCAAATCCACCCGATCTCCGGGCCCGTCCCGAGCTTCTACTCTTACGGTTATCCATGTTTTCACCATTCATATTGCTGTCCGTATGACTGTTTATCATACTTCAACGTATCTTGTCAAACTCATATCCATACTTGGCATTCATATTTTTGCGTGACACAGATGTGATCTTAACAGTAAAATGTCCTACTGCGCAAGTACTTGGCACAATATCCTACCTGACCAGGTATTTCCCCGGCTGTATCGCATGGTGTCATAGATTAGCCGGTTTTCGCAATCCTGTCAAGTCTTTCGGAGAAATTTTCGTAGCGGTTTCCCCAGGGCCCTTGCGGTTGATGGTATTGGTGGTAGAGTGAGTGTTATGACCGTAACGGTTGCAGCATCGAAGGATCAGAATCCCAACGCGAAGCCGGACCCAAGTCTAGGCTCAGGCTCAGGTCTAGGCCCCATGGCCAGCGCCAAGGCTCCACCCAGAGCGTTTACCGCCTCCGATCTCGACACCATGGGAGACGATGGGTACCGCCGCGAGGTGATTGAAGGGAGATTGATCGTGACACCGTCCCCGATAAGCAGGCATCAGGATGCTGTAGGCTCTCTCTTTTTGCTACTCGGGCACCACCGCCCTGACGGCTTCAGGGTCATGATAGCCCCTCTCGACTGGCGTACCTCTGGCGGAAACAGCCTGCAGCCCGATCTCATGGTCATAGGTGAAGAGGACTACAATCCTGACGGCTTCCAACTCGCCACCCCGCTACTCGTGGTCGAGGTGCTCTCTCCGTCCACAATGATCTACGACAAAGGAGACAAGCTCAGGATCTACGAGACACTGGGTGTCCAATCCTACTGGATAGTGGACCCCGCCACCCCAAGTCTTATCGCATTGCAGTTGCGTGACGGGAGCTATGTGGAGGTTGCGCAAGTTACGGGTTCTCAGACCTACGAGGCCGATCTTCCCTATCCCGTGCCGGTGGCACCTGCCGATCTCATCCGCTGAGGAGGCGCCAAACACGGTGGGCATAGGCCAGCGGCAGGTAGTCCGACAGACGAGCCAACATCATGGTGATAGGCTCGACAGGCATGGCTCAGAAAGCTCGAAACCAGAACCGGCAGGACCGAGAAAACCAAAGCCGGGCGGCAAGGCGATCTTCGACAGCTAGGACGTCTCAAGGCAACCAGAACCGGGACAATGCGAGCCGTTCCCCCCGTTCCGGCCAGAGAAGCCAGGCTGCCCAGTCATCGCTGGCGCACGGGAGTGATACCAGTAAATCAGGACAGGCTCGACCGGCACGGAGGACACCGGAACGGGCATCGGCCAGAACGGGCACGGCTGGCAAGAGAACAGCCGGCGGGGAAGATAGGAGCCCTAGTCGCTCGCAGATCCGCCCGGTAAGTCATACGAACCTGCCGGAACCGTTGGGCGCCGTAGCTGTGCATGCACAAAAGATATTGCCCGCTTCAGTACCGCTTCCTATAGCGGGACTAGTCATCCTGGCATGGGCACTTCTCGGCCTGTTCTGGGGCACGGGGGTGATCAGTTCGTGGGCGTTTACCCTGTTCCTCGCAACCATGGTACCTGCAATACTCGGGACCGGAGTGATCGCCGCCATGGTCTCCCGAGGCAAAGAGCCCCTGCGAGCCGCCCGGGCATGCGTGCTGCTGGCACTCCTGCTGGTGGTTCCGCTCGTATTCGACCCTCACAGCACCCATGTGTTCAACCTGCCCAAGTATACTGTCATCGTCTGGGGAGCTCTCGTGCTTGGTGCACTGTGGATCGTCGAAACCATGGCCAAGCGCAGGGTAGTGCGATGGCGTAACGGCATGCACTGGCTGCTGATCGCATCTACCGTATGGGTGCTCATCACGGCCATAGCTAGTGTCGATCCGAGCATGTCGGTCCTCGGAGCACCCGGATCATACGACGGGCTCTACTCGTCACTTGCCTTCATGGTGATCGCATTCTCTGCCGCTGAAGCCTTCGATCCTCGCGATCTGTTGAAAGTCATGGGCGTACTCGGCTTCGCAGCCTGCAGCGTGGCTTCCATATACGGTCTCGTACAGATACATGACCTCATCACCCACGGACCTCACTGGGATTTCGTACACTGGGCAAGGCTTCCGTTTCACAACGTCTTTTCCACCATGGGCAACCCCAACTTCCTATCCGGCCTCTACGTCATTGTCCTGCCTGCATGCGTACTAATCGTGTTGCGGGCCACCAAGCGGTGGGTCAGGGCGGTTGGAGCCATAGCCTGCCTCATACTGCTCGCCGAGATACTTCAGAGTGCCACCAGGGGCGCCTGGGTTGCAGCAATCGCCGCTCTCTTCGTCCTAGCCATAGTACTGTGGCCTGAAATAAGGCGCAAGCCCCTGCTGATTGCCGGAGGAACCGGCGCCGTGGTGATCGTCGTAGGCACAGGGCTCGCACTTGGAGGCGCTAAGTATATAGGGGCCAAGCTCACAGCCCTATTCAACGCCGGTCCCGCCAGTTCGATCCAGCAGAGGTTCGATCTGTGGACAGCCGCCCTGCACATCGGAGGGCTGCATCCGCTGCTTGGTACTGGTCCTGATACCTTCGAGATCGTATATCCTCGTTACGAGAGTGCCCAGTGGGTGCATTACCTGGGACAGATCTTCGTCGCCAATGGGGCCCATGACGTGTGGATGAACACGCTTGCGGACAAAGGTTGGGTAGGCGTTGCGATACTTGTTGCGATACTGGGGTACGTGGGTTTGCGAGCGCTCGGAACGCTCATCCGGTACCGCAGGGCTGAAAGTTCGAGTTTCAGCACGGGTGGAGCCCGCGCTGAGGGTGCTGGTGTGGGCAGTGCTGCGGGTGGCATGAGCACGGGTACTGGTGGCGGCGGAAGTACCGGCAAATTGGGAAGTGGCATCGGTGGCGCCACTCAACGCAGGTACGTGTTCGGCGTGCTGGCAGCCGGGCTGGTGGCGTACTGTGTACAGGACATCTTCAACGTCCAGGAGGTCGCCCTTTCCATGGTATTCTGGATGATGCTCGGGCTTCTTTGCGTGGCTGCACGCGACGCGGGCGTACCCAGCACCTGGTCGGCCAGAAGGCTACTCGGCATCGGAGTAGGTAGGCTAGATACAGTTGCCATCGGCAATGTTGGCAGCCTCACCTTTGGTAATGGCGATGACAACGATGCCCTGGGTAGTAATGGCGGTGGCTCTAGGGGCAGGGTAAGCAGCCGTAGGGGAGGACTGCGTGCATGGATGAATACAGAAGTCGGCGGCGGCGCCAGGAGCCGCGGTGGAGGTGGCGCCAGGAGCGCCACCAACAAGGGTACGCAACCTCGCCAGGCTCAGCGGGCTCGGCAGGGACACCGGAACCGTAACGCAACCACCAACCCCCTTCCCACCCTGCTTACCGCAATCGTCGCTATTGTGGTCGTGGCCATACTCGCCTTTGGTGCAGACGGACCGTGGCGTGCAGCACATGACTACTGGGCTGCGCTCATCGCTCAGAAGCAGTATCAGGGTGTCGCGAAGACATACGGCGCCACTTCGACACAGGCAAAGACCATCGGAAACTCTTACTTCACCGATCTGCACAACGCTATGTCACTCAATCCATGGGATGCCGGCTATCCAGCCGCAGTCGGTATCGACTACGGTGAAGCAGCGGTACACGCTTCATCTGGACAAGCACGTACAGCAGATCTTGCGAAGGCCCACACGTACATGGCCAGGGCAGCAGCTATATCACCCCTGGAATCGAAATATCGTGACGAGTATGCCCAGGTGCTCGTGGATCAGGCCAAGGTGGCGCAAGCCGGCAAGGCCGGCGCGCAGGCAAGGCATGACTACGCTCAAGCGATAGCACAGCTACGCAAGGCCATTCGCTACGACCCACGAGATGAGACATTCCGAGCCTTCCTCTCGCAGACCGTTGCCGCAGCCAAAAAACTGTAACCGTAGTATGTGTGTAGCCGGCTCGAGTTCGTTGGTATAGCTGACCAGTTCAGGTAAACGCAGTATGTATGTATGTAGTATGTAGTATGCTGGACACATGAGCAGTACTTCAATGGTTGTGACCCTGCTTATTGCCATAATTGCAACATTCGTCGCAACTGTGGGGATCATCCTTCAGCAAACCAGCGCCCTGCGTAAAGAGCTGAAGTCGGATATGGCCGAGCTGAAGTCGGAGCTGAAGTCGGATATGGCCGCAATGGAACAACGTCTCAACGACCGGATAGCCGGTATAGAAACACGAATGAGCAGCATGGAAACTACGCAAATAGCCCAAGCCGAACTCTTGGGTCGTATCGATGAAAAGCTCAGCATACACATTGCCGGCGGACATACCCACATGGCGACAGCATCGGCCTGAGAATAAGTCGCAGCTACAGCTGGTGACCTGCCTCGGACAGTCTCACTCGTGCTACGGATGCTCATGAGCGCCACACCGCTATTTGATCGCTCGGGGAATGGCGCAGCCAGCACAATCGTATGGCCGCCCCCTATCGGGAAAGCTCGGTTCTGGATCATCCAGGGCCTCGTATTCCTTGTCGTGATTGTTCAGGAGCTGCTCTGGTTGCCAGGTATAAGGGGTTGGGGACTAGGGATACCGCCGTTTGTAGCGATCGGGCTGTTCGGAATACCTGTACTCTACGCTGCACTGGACTTCGGCTTTGCTGCGTCTGTGGCAACCGCCACAATAGCCACTGGCGCTACAGTGGTGACTATCGCTGCAAACGCCATCTTCGGCCACGTGCCCGCCCTGTACTCATGGGCTTATGCAGTGGAACTTGCATCGTTGCTCGTGGTGGCGGCGGCGGTAGGATCGCGCTTTGAGCGCGAGACCCGGGCTAGAATAGAGGTGGAACATGCCGCGTTGGCGGCCAGTGCAGCCGAGGAACGCTACCACTCGCTTTTCGAGGCAAGTGCAGCCCCAGTGTTGCTGGTGGACCGCACAGGAGTCGTGCGTGAAGCAAATGCATCCGCCCGCAGGACATTCTCCCATCCAAGCCTCTTTGGCCGGACGCTCAGGGAGATAATCGGCGGGGATGCAGCCAGGATATTGCTGGCGGGGCCCAAACAAAAGGGCACCCCGGTACATGTCATCACGCCCAACGGTATTGACTACATGCTAATGGCAAGTGCGGCTCCCACGGTTGCGGTAGGTGCAGATGCACAGACTGCAGATGCACAGACTGCAGATAGCAAGGCCGCCAATACAAAAGACGCCAGTAGAAGGACCGCTGGCGAAACAGCCAGCAGGGCCGGTGTCGCCGCTGTTGCCGGTGCTGGAGACGCGCGCAGGCCGCGTAAGCGACGCCCGACGGGTGCTGCCGCTGTTGCCGATGAAAGAACCAATAATGCAGCGGATCATATCTCCAGTGGCGCATCCTGGCCTGACGGGATACTCCAGGTGGTATTCCAGGACGTGACCGAAGAGATCCAGCGCCAGCGCCAGACCGAAGCATATGCAGAACACGTAATGAGAGCGCAGGAGGAGGAACGGCGCCGTATAGCTCGTGAGCTACATGACGAACCTGTACAATCCCTCGTGCATCTCTGTCACAGGATAGATACGGCGATGGAGATTGCCGGATTGCCTGAAAGAGCCTTCAGGGAACTGGGGGATACTCGCACGATGACAGAAGGCATCATAACAGAACTTCGCAACATCGCTACAGGATTGCGCCCTCCTGCGCTGGATGACCTTGGACTGGTTGCATCACTACGCAACCTTGTATCAGAATACAATAGTCGGACGGATGCCCAAGTTACGCTTCGTATCATCGGCACAATGCAGCGCATGGATCAATGGCGGGAACTCACCATTTACAGAATTACCCAGGAAGCACTATCCAACGTAGAACGCCACTCGGAAGCTACAGAGGTACTCGTTTCGCTCAAGACTACTGGCAACATGCTGAGGCTGGCAGTGGTGGACAACGGCCAAGGTTTCGACAGCAGCACCAGAACGCTCGGCGGCGGTACGGGAGGTACCGACGGCGTGAGCGGCTTGGGCAGTACGGGAAGTATGAGCGGTACGGGAAGTACGGGAAGCATACACCTTGGCCTGCTGGGCATGAGAGAACGAGCACAACTGGCCGGGGGCAGCCTCCGGGTGGATTCACGGCCTGGAAAGGGAACGCTGGTAAGCCTGCGTATCAGGTATTGCCGGCAATAGCTAAACGCATCGCCTCCCTGAGATTCAATGAGGTAATGTGGCTTAGATGGATGCACTTATCACTGGAGGAGCCGGCTTCATAGGGTCGCACCTGGCTGGATACCTCCTTCAGCAGGGTCACAGCGTTACAGTCCTTGATGATCTCTCAACAGGATGTTACGATAATATCGCACATTTGGCAGGTAACCCACAATTCCGCTTCGAGCAAGGCAGCATACTGGATGCCGATGCCGTCGAAAGAGCGTTTACCGGCACACGCTCGGGCGAAACCGGCCAGATAGACACACCCACACCCACACCCGATACAAATTTTCGACTTGTACCAGCAACCCCCACACCCACACCCACACCCACACCCACGCCCACACCCACGCCCACACCCACTGACGGACATGTAAATCACGTAGATACGGTATTTCACCTCGCTGCCGCAGTTGGAGTGGAGCTTGCGGTCTCCCATCCGGTGGAAGGTCTCATGGTCCACGTCATGGGCACTAAGCTGATCATGGAGGCTGCCCACCGTTACAGGTGCAGGGTAATGGTAGCTTCCAGCAGCGAAATCTACGGCAAGAGCACCTCGGACAATATGTCAGAGGACGATGATCGGGTACTCGGCTCGCCTCTCAAATCACGATGGTCGTACTCCGAGGGAAAAGCCATAGAGGAGACAATGGCATACACTTACTGGCGAGAAACGGGCCTGCGAACCGTAATAGTGCGCCTGTTCAACATGGTCGGGCCGCGGCAGCACGGCCGTTACGGGATGGTACTTCCCCGATTCGTGCATCAGGCCGTCACGGGCCAACCGCTCACTGTCTACGGCGACGGGCGCCAGAGCCGGTGCTTCTGCTACATAGGCGATGCCATCCCGGTACTGGTCGATCTGGTACAACGCTCAGATGCACACGGAAAGGCGTTCAACCTGGGCAGCAGGGAGGAGACAACCATCGAAGCGCTCGCCCAGAAGGTGATCGATCTGGCTGGCTCCAAAAGTACAATACACTACATACCTTACGGCAAAGCATACAAAGATGGATTCGAGGACATGCCTAGAAGGGTGCCCGACATCACCAAGGTACGGCAGCTTACCGGCTTTGTTCCTCGCACCACGCTAGACGAGATCATCCAGATGCTGGTAAGCCTTGAACGCGGCGTTGGCGAAGGCCGGTTCCCGCCAGGGCGGAATGAGACATTGTACAGCGCAACTTCAGAAACATGAGGTAGATGAGCGCCCTGCCCCTCTGGGCCTACCCGCTGATACTGCTGGCATCCGTAGCGCTTTCCATGGTGCTTACCCCTCTAGCTCTGCACATTGCCTTGCGCCACGGGATTCTCGACCATCCTGGTCCTGCCAAGGCTCATGCCGAAGCTGTGCCGTACCTGGGGGGCGCAGCCATAGCGCTGGCTTTCGCCGTTGCAGTACTTGTCGCCACTGTAGCTCACCCTCCTGGTCAAGGGCTTGGCCAGCTTGCTGCGATCATGGCTCTCGCTCTTATGCTGGCGGCACTGGGGCTGCTCGACGACCTGCGAGGAACGCCAATCTGGTTGCGCCTTGCTCTCGAAGCTGGTGCGGGTGCTGCACTGTGGGCAATGAGGGTGTCCACGCACCTGGCAGGGTTCTCTCACCCAGCAAACGCTGTCACTACAATTGCGTTTGTGATCATAGTAACCAACGCCTTCAATCTTCTGGACAACATGGACGGCCTTTCCGCTGGTGTGGCTGCCATTACCCTGCTTGGCATCTTCGGAGTGGCTGCCTATCACGGCGAGTTCCTTGTTGCCGCTCTGGCCGTTGCCCTGGCGGGATGTGCTATGGGATTTCTACGTCATAATTTCCATCCTGCCTCTATCTATATGGGTGATGCCGGAAGCCTGTTTCTCGGCTTTCTTATAGCCACACTCGCTCTCAAACTACGCGACGCTCCATACACCAGGGTGGACATGGCGGTGCTGGTGGCCGTGCTCTGGGTTGCGCTACTGGATACCGGCCTGGTGGCAGTAACGAGAGCATTACGCAAGACAAGCCCCTTCAAGGGTGGACAGGACCACACCAGCCACCGGCTCGTACGCTTGGGCTTTTCCGTGAGGGTTGCCGTTGCACTCATCTACGCTATAGCTTCGGTGATGGCGGGCTTGGGGGTGTGGCTCTCGTCGAGCAGCCCGGCTACAGACACCATAGCTCTTGCGAGCGAACTAGGGGCCGGAATGGCAGCCATCGCCCTTCTGGCAGTATTCGCACGACCTGAACTACCTGCAAGATAAGACTTAGGACAGGTGAGACAGGTACAGGTGAGGCAGGCAGTGCGAGAGCAAACGGGACAGGTACAGGTGAGGCAGGCAAACCAAGCAGGGCAGCCGGAGCAAGTGGAGATCCTCATGGCGACCTACAACGGCGAGAAATTCGTAGCAGCCCAGATCGAGAGCATCCTGGCTCAGGATTACCGGCACATCCTGCTCACGATATTCGATGACGGTTCCACCGACGGTACGCTCCGGCAAATTGAGCAGTACCTATCCAACTCGCAGGTCCGCATAGTCGGAAGCGAAAGGGTTGGACTTCCACGAGTATACTTTCGGCTGTTGGGTTTCCTCTCTCCAGCCTCCCAGTACGCCGGCTATGCAGACCAGGACGATGTATGGCTGCCCGGGAAGGTGTCCAGATCCCTCAGGCTTTTACGCGCTGTGAGGGAAACCGTAACAGATCCCTTGCCTATGCTTTACTGCAGCAGATCGTGCATAGCAGACGAGCAGCTACGCGTCACCGGTACCACCATGCTGCCCAGATACCCTCCTTCCTTCCCCAACGCGCTGGTGCAAGGCATTGCGGCAGGAAGCACTATGCTCTTCAATAAAGGAGCAGCCGGACTGCTGGCCTCCTGGACCCCTCAGTTCGCCCCCATGCACGATTGGTGGACCTATCTGGTCATCTCGGCAACAGGTAGGGTCGTCTACGACCCGTTGCCCACCCTCCTCTACCGCCAGCACGGCGCCAATGCCCGGGGGATCATGCAGAACGGCAGGTGGTCATGGCGGAAACGTGCCCTATGGCATTTTCAGGAAGGCGCACGTAGCAGCACCCGGCAAGCAACCGAGTTGCGCGAATGGCTTGGAGACGGGAAGCACCTTCAGAGTAACGGCGCGCATTCAGACGCACTTGGGCCGAGAACGGCGCCTACTCCCTTAAGCATCTTAAGCCCTGCCGTTTCAGCAGAACTGGACAGCTTTCTGGACTCGCAACACGACCTACCGGCACGGATGCGCTACGCCCTCTCCGGTACCGCCCATCGCCAGCGCAAGGTGGACGACATAGTATACCGGGCCCTCTACCTCCTTGGCCGGATCTGATCACGAATACGCAACCTCCACCTTGATCACCTACAATAGGCATCTCGACGATGATCGATGTGGAATTTCAGCAATACCCTTTCAGCGAGAGCCTTTCCGAATTGGCATCTGAGCATCGAATACAGTCCTGGTGAGTATCTTGGCCACCGCCTCGGAAACCTGGGTAAACATGAGGCGAAGTGCCTTGCGATCTGACTGCACCACCTTTGCCGGAATCCAAACTCCACCACCGGAAGCAAATGGGCTGCACGCAGGGGGGGGACCAGCGGAAGAGGAACCAGCGGAAGAGGAACCAGCGGAAGAGGAACCAGCGGAAGAGGAACCGGCGGATGTAGCTACACCTCCGGCTCCAACCACCCCTCTTGCGGATGCCAACCGCGATCGGGACGCAGGTACACGTGCCAGGGCGGACCGGGACAAGGGTGAGGACGGCGGCAAATGCCGGGAGGCAGGCTGAAACGCTGCTCCGCGTGCCGGCGAACCAGGTGATAACGCGACCAGGTCTATGGCCACCATCACCCGATCTCCCTTCGCCACCACAGGAACCTTTCCTTCATCTAGGATCGGGCGGAGACGCACCCCGCCAGCCGAGATGTCCACTGTCCTGGTAGCATAGATATTCGCCATCGCCAGCCCCTCTGGTGCCCCTGACCCTGCCGTCTCGCCAACCCCAACGCTGGCTACAGCACCAGCTGCACCAGCAGTCGCAGCCCCAACCCCAGCTCCCTCGCTCACAACCTCCACCACCGCGTCAACCTCCAAGGCCGCCCGCACCCAATTGCGTCGCTGGATTTCCACCGGCTCGCTCATGTTGCCCAGTACGAAGACAAAGTAAGCCGGGCCGGCCACCTTGACTTCGAGGATGCCGTCCAGGCTCAGGTATACGCCGTCATTGAAGAACTCCATGCTCACCTTGCAGCCGTCCAGGCTCAGTATATCAGGGTCGGGGGTTTCCATCCTGATCACGCTGCCAGCATCACCAGTGATCACCGCTTCGACACGTAGCATCTCGCCCACCGCGGAACCTCGAGACCCCGCGAACGTGACCAGAGTCACCCTGCGATCTTCGAGATCCGTCAGCACCACATCACGCCACCATTGTACTGGTAGGCCGCTTGTGCACAGTGCCGGATCTTCTCTGCATGTCGGGCAGCGTGAGTACGAAGGCAAGCAGGCGGGCAACGGCCACGTAGAGTTCCACTGGAATCTCGTCATCCAGCTCGCAGGCTCCATAAAGAGCACGCGCCAGAGGCGGATCCTCCACCACGGGAACCCCGTGGCGAGATGCCTCTTCCCGTATGCGTAACGCCACCCAGCCGGACCCCTTGGCCACCACCTTCGGCGCACCCTTGGCTTTGGGGTTGTACTGCAGGGCTACCGCGAGGTGAGTAGGGTTGGTTATCACGGCATCCGCCGTAGCCACCCTCGCCATCATCCTGCCACGTGCTATACGGATCTGACGCTTCCGCACCGCCTGGCGCATCTCAGGTGGCGCCTCATACCTGCGGTTCTCCTCCTTCACCTCCTGCTTGGACATCTTCATGCTCTTCATGGTCTGCCACCGCTGAAAAGCATAGTCGACCACGCCAAGCGCTATCCCTATCAGCGACACATACCTGACCAGTAATAGCAACTCAGAACCGAGGTAATCAAGCATGGGACCGAGAGCTGTTGGCCTCGTACCGACAAGAGTGTGTATGACCTGGGTGATTATAGACAGCGCAACCCCAGAGATCGCCACCAGCACAAGAGTCTGCTCGATCAGGCTCCACAGAGTCTTGAAGGAAAAAAACCTCTTGATACCGTTAAGCGGGCTGATCCTGGAGAAGGTCGGCTTCATGGCCTCTGTGGCGACAACAAATCGCACCTGCATAAACGTGACAAACAAGCTCACCAGTGCAACGGCTCCTATGATGGGCAGGGATATATAGAGAACGTCCTCCAATCCCAGACCAAATAAACCTATATCCCTTGGCAGGCTGGGATGGCTCATTGCCGATACGCAATACGACACCAGGAGCATCAGTCTCTTCTCCCCGGCCCCGAACAGCGAGGGCAGGATGAGGGATGCAAATAGCATGGACACCCAGCCGGATAGATGGCTGGAACGAGCTATCTGACCTTTCTTCCGGTTCTCCTTGATCCTGCGCGGAGTCGGTTTTTCGGTCTTGTCCTGTTTGTCACCGTAGGCCATATGACATCCTCAATCCACTGTACAGCCCACCGTTCAACCCGCTGCCCACATGGTGCCTATACTTCCAGTGTACAGTCACGACATGCCCACCACTCAAGCCACCATACAGTCCACCGCTCAGCCCGCAGTACATCTTCGGCCAGGCTATCCTCTCACCTCAGTAGCGACGCCATCCCCGACAGGGAGCGCTCCACGATCTGAGCCAGGTAGGCGGGCATGGTCCTTATTCCTACGGCCACCAACATCAACGACAGCATAACCTGCAGTGGCAACCCTAACCACCACGCGTTGACCTGAGGCGCAGCCTTGGCCATCAGGGCAATCACGACCTGGGCGACAAACAGCACCGCCAGTATAGGTGCGGCTATTTCGAGCGAAGCAACAAAGAACGTCGCCACCTCGCTTGTGGCAACCGCAGCCATCTGCCCCGATGCCGAGAGGCCAAGGCCGGGAGCGTTGAACGAAGTCATAAAGCCTTTCACCAGCAGCATCTCCCCATTGGAGGCAAACAAGAGCAATATTGCAATCATCTCGTAGAACTGGCCGAAGAGTAGAGTCTGGGTATTCTCCAGCACATTCATGGATGGCGGTAGAGCGAGCCCGCCGAAAAGGCTTGCAAAGGAGCCCGCCGCGCTGATGGCGGATATGAGTGTCCTTACCACGAAACCGAGTGCCACGCCGGTAAGCACCTGTATGACCACCGCCCCTATGAACGACGCAGTGTCCATGGGCATCCCTCCCGCAGCCACCAGCCTTGGCGCTTCCAGGAAAGCAAGCCCCGCCGCTATACCGACGACCCCTTGGGGCGGGAGCACCGCCGACACCGAGAACGGCGGCACCATCATCAGCCATGCTGAAGCTCGCACCAGCGCAAGAAAGAACGCTATGAGCCATGGCGCATCAAGGCTGATCTGCATCAGCTCGCCCCTCTGTCCCTACCGGTAGGCGCCAGCTCATGCAACGGTAATGATGTGCTGCACCTGCCCGAGCAGGTTCTGCACGTAAGCTACGAAGACGCCCAGCATCCAGTGACCCGCTATCAAAAGCACCAGTGCTATGCCAATCAGCTTCGGAACGAATGTGAGAGTGAAATCCTGCAACTGGGTAACCGACTGGAAGAGAGATACGGTCAAGCCCACCACGAGAGCCACTATAAGGATGGGACCCGCCAGCTTTGCAGCTACCACCATTGCCTGTGTCGCTATGTGCATCACTTCCGCATCAGTCACAACGCTGTACCTCCTTCACTCCTCCATGCCGGCCCCCACCCACGTCAATGCCAACTCCACTATATGTCGTATTACGATGTATTTTCATAGGCTACTCCCCTCTGGTCATCTGAAGCTCACTACAAGGGCATGGGTAAGCAACACCCATCCATCCACCATTACAAAGAGCAGCAGCTTGAACGGTAGCGATACAAGGGTAGGCGGGAGCATGACTATGCCCATGGACATCAAGGTGGATGCCACCACCAGGTCAATTATGAGAAATGGCAGCAAAAGCACGAAGCCGATGATGAAGCCGATCTTGAGCTGCGTTAGCAGGAACGCGGGAATGATGTCCATCATCGAAGCATCCTTCAGGGATGCTGGATGGCTGCCGGATGCTGAGGTGGTCAGAGCCAGCTCGTTCTTCCCTGTCTGCTTGAGCATCCAGGTACGCAATGGGACCTCCCCCGCATGGTAAGCCTGGCTAAAGCTCTCTTTCCCGTGAAGGTAGGGCTGCAGCGCCACAGTGTTCATCTGGTTCAGTGTAGGCGCCATGATGAAAAGCGACAGGAACAGAGCGAGCCCGACAAGCACCTGGTTCGGGGGTACGAATTGCAAACCGAGGGCGTTACGGGTGAGCCCGAGTACGATCACGATCCGGGTGAATCCAGTCAGCATGATGAGAAGCGACGGTGCCAGCGCCAGCAGGGTGATCCCCAGTATTACGAGGATGGATGTGGAAGGCTTGGTGAGCGACTTACCGAAATTGATGTTGATGGAAGAGGCGGCAAGCAGTATACCGACAAGCATGTTCGGTACCTCCCTACCGGATGCCCGAACGCCTGACGGTCATCTCTCTCAAGTACTCGATGGGACTGGTGGAGCCCGCCACTGGCGAGCTGCCCGCCGTCCTGCCCGGCACGGTGCGGGTGCCTCTTCTTGTAAAACCTTGCCGTCCTGCGAGATTTTGAGACCCTGCAGTGTCATGAATCTCCGCAGGGTCTCGAGAACCTACACCAGTTTGAAACCCTGCAATATCTTGTAGCTCCGTAACATCCTGTGGCCCTGCAAGGTCAGCAAGCACAGAGACATTGTGCTGGGTGACCCCCAGCAAGAGCAACCTGCCTTCCACCTGTACAATGATCAGCGAGATACCCTTGCCGAGCATCTGCCTGGATACTACGTCGATCGGAGCCTGGCGCTTCCCACCAGCGCCACCAAACAGACCGCTCACGGAAGCGCCCCCGAGCAGCATCCTCCCGGCACGCGATCGAGCCACCTTGGAGACCACCCACACAAAGAGGACTATCACGCCCAGAGCCATTACCACCTGCAATATCAAACCAGGCAACGACACGGTGACCGGCGCTCCGGCATGTTGCGCTGCATGCGTGGCAGCTGCAGCATGATGTACCAGATGGCCGGCGGCATGAATGACCCCATGGCGAGCCGGATGCGATGATGTCACCGTACCACCCGCACCATGCTTGGAGGAAGAGGCGGTAGTCGAGGAAGGGGATGTCGAGGAGGAGGATGCGGTCGAAGCCGTAGACGAGGGAGCTACAGTAGAAGGTACCGTGGAAGCCACTAAGGAGGCAATCATCTTTCCTCGTACACCATGTCCCGGCGCGCTATGTCTGTGATACGTACGCCCATCTCGTCATCGACTACGACAACTTCACCCTTGGCGAGAAGGGTGCCATTCACCAGAATGTCAACATTACTTCCCACCTGCCTGTCAAGCTCGATGATGGAGCCGACTCGTAGCCCGAGCAGATCCCTTACCATCATCCTGGTATGGCCCAGCTCGACGGTAACCGCCATCTCCACTCCCTGCAGGATCTCTATCGGCCGAGCTACTTGACTCCCCGATGCCTCGTCACGCGAGCGCTCCGGCCCATAGCCATCATGACCACCGCCCGCGCTTCCGTCAAATGATAAGTCCGATCCTTGATCCGATCCCGAGCCTGGGCCTGGCGCCATGCCTGGAACGGCGCCCGATCCCGCAGGATCGCCTCCCGGGCCACCAGCCGCCACACCACCAGCGGCAGGGACACCGGCCACTGCGGCGCCACCGGTCGGCGCCCCACCGGCAATACCACCGGTACCCGTGCTGGCACCGCCAGCATCAGCGCCCTCTTGAGTTCTCGCCACTTCCACTACATCCTCGTTACTCATCTCGTATCCTTTTACCCTTTTGTGATACCGGGAATAAATATCGTTACCCGATACTCTTATTCTGATTCAATGCGTCCTTTCCCGGTCTTGCCACATCCGCCATCACAAGATCAGTCCCCTACCCTCCTGCGATTCGACCACGATACAGGCCAGCCTCCTGCCCTTGGATGCGGGAAGCACGTGGCAGATAGTCATATCTCCAGCCTGCAACCTGAGTGGCTCCCCCTGCTCGCGATGGAGGGGGATCACGTTGCCTGGCCGCAGCCCGAGAATTTGATCGGAACTGAGCGTGATCTCCGGAAAACTCACCGCAATGTCCACCGGGACCTCCTGGAGAACGCTCTCGACCTCCTTGCGCGAGTCTCCCTGATCCTCCGTCATCTCCTTGACCTCCAAGCGGTCCAGCGCCTCGAGAATGGGAAGCATCACATTAAGGGGGAATGTCAGGCTGAAGGCACCTGTCTGTCCCTCGCCTGCCTCCAAGGAGAAGGGAACCACCAGACATATCTCACTCGGCTTGGCTATCTGGAGAAACATTGCACTGGCCGCCTGGGTAAGAGCGCCAACCTGGACGGGGATGACCGGTGAGAGGGATGGGCCTATCTCGCTCAACGCCATCGCCACCACGTCACTCACGACCTTCTGCTCTATCTCGGTAAGAGGCCGCGCGGGGAACTGGCCCCAGCCGTTACCTCCCAGCCGGAAGTCCACCAGCAGCATCGCCAGATCCAACGGCACATGCAGCATCACCCTGCCCCCAAGCGGTATGAGGGTTGCACTGGCCAGGAAGGTCGGCTCAGGAAGGGAGCCGGAGAACTCATCCCACCTGTACTGTTCCTGCTCACCGATCTCTATGTGTACCGGAACCCGAAGGTTGGTAGTCAGGTTGGCCGCCATCCTGTGACCGAGGGTCTCCAAGAGCGGGTAAAACCTTCTAAGGCGTGCCCTGTCGAGGGCATCCTGGTGGTGGAAGTCATAGAGACGCACCTCGCCACGGACGTTCTCGCCGTCATGCTGCCCGCCGGGAGCGCCAGGCAACCCATCGACTTCGCCACCATGGGCAACGCCCACCTGCTCTGCCGACCCAAGGACACCGGCCACCACGGTCAACCGATCACCTCTATATCCTCACCGCATACAGCGTGGAAAGCCTCATGGCATGTTGATAATGGATTGCAGGTCGGTGGCAGTGGTCGTCACGACCTTGGTATTTGCCTGGTAGTCCGTCTGGGCAATGATGAGGTCGGTGAGCTGGCTTGCCAGGTTCACATTGGACATCTCCAGGCTCCCGCCGACAAGGTTGCCCCTCCCACCACTCTGGGGGGTACCTACCAGCGGCTGGCCCGAGTTGGCGGACTGCCCGTAGGCATTGTTGCCTATCTCTGTCAAGCCCCCTGGGTTGGGGAACTCCGCGAGGGCAACCTGAGCAACCGGCATAGATCGTCCGTTGGAGAACGACCCGGTGATCACCCCATTCTGGCCTATCGTGAACGTCTGCAATACTCCCGCCGAGTTGCCGTCCTGGCTTACTGCGGCGATGGTCTGCTGGTTGGCGTACTGGGTCACATCGTTTACAGTACCAGGAGCGGCAAAGTTCACCGTCCAGGTATCTCCGGTGGTGAAATAGTAAGGGGGACTTGGTGGCATGGTATTGACAGAGACCTGCCAACCCGTGGTGGAGTTGCCCGCAACTCCACCACCGCCCGCAATACCAGATACCTGACCTGTGGTTGGATCGAACGTGATGGTTGCCGGTGTACTGAACAGCTGGGAAGGAGTGGCCGTGCCGTTCGGCACCGTGGCCGTCATGTTCCACTCGTTCGGCGTGCCCGATACCCCCGTGTAGGTGAAGGTAACCGGTACCACATTGCCAAGAGCGTCGTAGGAATCTATGGTCGTGGTAATGGTAGGAGGAGTTCCCGTGCCATCCCAGGCCGGCAGGTTCCCCGCCATGTCCATGTGAGTGGTCTCCGAGGCCAGCATCACCTCTCCGGTCGGTATCCTGATGCTGCTCACCGGAGCGGTCGTATTGAGCGTTCCGGTATTGGTCGCCTGCCAGCCCTGTACCAGCCCGCCTTCAGGGGTAACAAGGTTACCGTTGGCATCCAGGGTGAACTGCCCCGCGCGGGTATACACCTGGGTACCACCCTGGATGATCGAGAAGTATCCCGAACCATTGATAGCTACATCAGTGGGCTGGTTGGTCTGCTCCATCGACCCTTGCGTGAGGTTATGGAGCACGGCAGCCACTCTAACCCCTGACCCTATGGCTACGGGGTTGATACCGCCGCCGATGGTAGGTCCTCCTGGAGCGCTTGCCCCTGATATCTGCTCGGCCAGCAGATCGCCGAAGACCGGCTGCTCCGACTCGTAACCGACGGTATCGACGTTTGCTATGTTGTTACCGATCACGTCCACGTAATCCTGATTGGCCGCTATGCCTGACACTGCTGCCAGTAGTGATCTTTCCATTTTTATCCTTTCCTCCTCAACTTTCCTTTTCTATTTTCCATTTCTATTCGTGATTCCTGTATTGCCTTGGGTATTTTGTCCTGCATGTTCTTCATTAGGTCACTTTGGTCACCGAGCTCAGCGGCACCGCAGTACCACTGACCGTCAACGTGGGCACCCCGGTACTGGACAGCTCCACAGACGATACGCTTCCCGTAAGCGTCTGCCCCGATGAAAGGCTTGCCGTGACGGTCTTTCCTATCAGGCTGGTGGCTGTGGCAGTCTGCACCGCTGACTGTTCAGCAGCCATCTCGGTTGACATCTGCTGTACCATCTCCACCTCGGAAAGTTGCGCCGTCTGGGAAATGAACTGGGTACCGCTCACCGGATTGAGCGGGTTCTGATACTTGAGCTGTGCTACCAGCAACTGCAGGAAGGAATTGCTGCTGGCAAGCTGCTGTATGGGATTGAGCGAATTGGTGGATTGGCTGCTGGATGCCACTCCACTCGTTCCTGGTATAAATGTCATATCATATTACCTCCTCTGTATTATTGTATCGTTATATAATGTATTATTATATCGTATCATTGTATTGTCATTACATCCTGTATCTTCGTGTCCTGCCCCGTTGCCCACTCTGTTACGATCCGTCATGGATGACCCAGCCTCATATCCTCAGGTCCACCAGCCTTGCCGCCCCCCTCGTTCCCGTGCCAGCCAGATTACCTGCCTGGACGCCGGCCAGCATGTCATTCGCACCGGCCTCAGTGGATGCCTCTGTGGATATCCGGCTCGCACCCTGGCCGGTACCGTGCCCTGTACCCTGGCCCGTACCCTGACCGGTTGCGCCTCCCCATGAAAGAGTGACCGTGGTGGATCGAGATGACCCGGAAGCAAGATGATCCTTGATGTCCTGGAGAAGCTGGGCAAGCAATTCGTGCGCCCGTGCATTGTCGGTCTGAAAATGGACAGTCAAACCGGATGCACTAGCCTGCACCATCGCACGGATGGCACCCAAACCGGGCGGCTCCAGCCTGATAGTGACCGAGCCGGCGCCCTCGCCCGACGACTGGAGAGGGATCAGCACATCGACTATCTCGGCTGCAACCTGAGCTGGCGTGGCCCCTGGCGACACCGTAACCACCGCGTCTCCAATGTACCCAGAAGACTCCGCCAGAGAAGAAAGTAGGGCATCAAGCGCTGCTGCCGTCGATTGCACCCCCCCTTGCTCCGCACCGCCGGGCCCGCCGGTGTTTGAAAGATGGGAGCGTGACGAGGCTACGGATGTACCTGTACCTGCCCATCCCGATCCCGCGCCACCTGCGGCCGCGCCTTGCGATCCGGAACCCTCCGCACCTGCACCTTCACGACCCGCTGTCCCGTACTGACCCGTAGCGAGACCTGAGTTGGATGTCGAATTGGCCAGCGAGGCGGCTTCCTCCTGGTACATGGTATCTTGTTGCGATAGATTTGACTTGCTCCCTGATGGAATGCCCGTGCTGGCGGCAGCTCGGGCCATAGTGGTAGACGCGTCCGAGGCGGCGGCATAGGAAGAGGAGGGGTGAGGAGAAGAGCGATCGGAAAAAGGCGCTGAAGTGCGGGGTAAAGGGGAATCGGGACGAGCGGAACCAGATGAAGATGAGTCGTGGGCAGGGGCAGAGGCGGCGGCATCGGAAGAAGGAGGGCGGGAACGGGAAGCGGGATTGGCTGATGACGATGAGTCATGGAGTGCGGATGGTTCCGGCGTTTCCGCGGAAACATCACCATGGCCAGAAGCACCCGCGGGATCACCGGCTGGCGCATGGACGGAACCACCTGCGGGGCCACTGGACGGAGACTCTGCTGTGCCACCGGCGACAGCACGCGTGGAAGCATCGCCGGAACCACCTGCGGGGACCGGAGCACCGTCGGGTGCGTTATGGGCGGAACCACCTGCGGGGACCGGAGCACCGTCGGGTGCGTTATGGGCGGAACCACCTGCGGGGCCGTGGCGGCCAGAAGCACCCGCAGAAGCACCCGCCGCCGAGACTCCATCCCCTACGGCCAGCCCTGCCTGCTGCTCCCTGCCTGCTGCTCCCTGCCTGCTGCTCCCTGCCTGCATCCCTTGCCCATTGCCGCCGCCCTTCCCCGCACCGCTTCCGCTACCATCTCCTGCCACCGATCCCGTCTGGCCTCCCCTGTCACCCCCATTACGAGAGTCACTACCCTTTACTATCTCCTCCTTGCTGATATTTCCCGTTACCCGTCCCACCCCGCCGCTCTTTCCAGCGTCTCTTCCGCCACCATCTCCCTTCACTTGGTTCGGTGCATCCAGCCTGGAAGCGCCGGAAAAAGCACCATCAGCCGTTCTCTGTGCAGAACGCCCTGGCATAGGATCCTTCTGCGATGCCACAAGCTCTGGTACCGGTCTCTGTACGCCTGGTTCCGCAGCGGGGAAGTGTGCATGCACATCCACAGGATGCGTCGTTGCCATTACCTCGTGAAAAGCCATCTGGTGTCCTTCAGGTTGCCCGACCTGAGTCACTCCAAAGTTACCCGCGCCGGCTACCTGCAGTGCGGCAGGAGAATCACTGGGTTGCCCGGCTGCGTCACTCTTGTTGACACGTGCCAGCGGCGGCGCTGAAACTTCGCCAGCTGCCGGCGTGATTGCCGCATCGTACATCATCCACCTCCCATCTGAGCCATAACCTGCTCGACCATTGTCACGTAATCCTGCGTCTGAGGATAGGGAGGTATTCCCCCGTACTGCTTGACCGCCCCCTGGCCGGCGTTGTATGCCGCCAACGCAAGAGGTATGGACCCGCCGAACACCTTCAAGTTGTCGCTGAGTATAGCGGCCCCTGCGTCAATGGCCTGTACAGGGTTGTACGGATCTATACCCATCTGCGAGGAAAGCGAGGGCATGATCTGCATGATGCCCTGGGCACCAGCGCTACTGACGGCCGAGGGATCGAATCCCGACTCCACTTTGGCGACTGCTGCAAGCATGGCAGGCGATATACCGTAATTTGCAGCCGCCTGCTGGAATACGGGTACTAGGCTGGCGGGCACACCAGCGCTGATCAGCGCCGCGCCCGTCACGCCGGAAGCACCGGCACTGGCAGCACCATAGCCGCTGCCAACTCCATATGCTCCACCGGCACCATAGCCGCCGCCCGCTCCACCGCTGGTCACCTGAGGCTGCATGGTTGCCGTCCCAGCAACAGATCCATAACCCGGAACCAGCGATCCGTTACCAGCCCCGCCGGCTCCACCGGTGCCCGTACCTGCTCCCTGCCGGCTGGATCCAGAAGATGGCGACCCGCCTCCTACCGTCGCGAGGGCATCATAGACAGATTGCACCGCAGCCAGCACCTGGGCAAAATCACCGGATGATGCGGCACCTGAGATCTGGCCACCAAGGGAGGACACTGCTGTACCCACGGCACTTATCCGGGACAGCTCGTAGGGTACATAGCCGGATGCACTCATGCTCATAAGCCTTCCCCCACCTGCTGCACGCTCTCAGCCACGACATACCCGTAACCATTCGATGCATATCGTGCAGCTACAATATCGTCGATCTCCTTTACCTCCTGACGATTCTCCTCCAACCGGTAGAGAGCCTTCTGGCGGTCATCAAGCCTGTCAAGCATGGAAACACGACGCTTGGCCTCGACCCAGGCAATCTGGCACGAAGCAACAGCACCCGCCGCCACGCCGGCGGACTGTTGCGCGGATGCCAGCGCCATGGCTGCCAACTCCGCATTGCCACGCTCCCGCGCATAGACTTCGTAATCCTGCACACCCATGGTTGCGGGCATCATGGCATAATCCGCTGCCCGCTTATCTCGTAGTTCGATAGCTTCTCTCAGGTGGCGGTTGGCCACCGCCAACTCCATCCGCGCCGTTCCCTCTTGCACCCTTCGCATCTGACGTACGCGCTCCAAACGGAAGCTGTAAGACTTCATGCCTGCCCACCCCCGAGCACATTGGCCACATTCGCCGCATTTGCCTGTCCTGCAGCCACGCCACTCGTAATGGATCCACCCAGTACCGGACCCCCGGCAAGTACACCACTCGACCCCGGACCGATCACCACTGAACCGACCGGCAACGACCCTCCTGGCAGAACGCCACCCACCACTGAACCGACCGGCAACGACCCACCCATCAGGGCACTCATGGTCATCTTCGATTCCGCCAGTGGAGCGACCTCGAAGAGGTCCTGGCGTAGGAACGCATCCACCTGCCCCTGCAACTCTATGGCCCTGTCCACCAGCAGATTGGTGCCTCTGACGTAGGCGCCTATCTCCACCAGGTCCTTGGCATCCCGGTAAGCCGCTAGCAGTGCCCTCAATCCTTGCGCCATCCTGCGATGCTCAGGCGTGGTGATGGCCGGTTCCAGGCGGGAAATGGATTCCAACACCTCGATTGCAGGGAAATGGGCTCCCGTAGCAAGACGGCGCGAAAGGACAATATGGCCATCCAGTATCGCCCTGGCCGCGTCTGATATCGGTTCGTTCATGTCGTCGCCCTCGACCAGCACCGAATAGAGGCCAGTAATGCTACCCCTGTCAGATATGCCGGCCCGCTCCAGTAGCATTGGCATGAGCGAGAAGACCGAAGGAGGATAACCCCTTGTAGCTGGAGGCTCACCGGCAGCCAGGCCGATTTCCCTTTGAGCCATCGCAAAGCGAGTAAGTGAATCCATCATGAAAAGCACGTCCAGGCCCTGATCTCTGAACCACTCCGCTATACGAATGGCGGTGAACGCGGCTCGAACCCTCACCATTGCAGGCCGGTCGGAAGTGGCAACCACTATCACCGAACGGGCAAGACCCTCTGGACCAAGATCACGCCTGATGAACTCGTTGACTTCGCGCCCCCGTTCGCCCACCAGCGCGAGCACTGAAACCGCCGCATCGGTGCCCCTCATGATCATCGACAGCAGGCTCGACTTCCCGACTCCCGAACCGGCGAAAATACCAAGGCGCTGACCCTTACCGCACGGGATAAGCGTGTCTATGGTCCGTATCCCCAGAGCAAGCTGCGTATCGACCAGGTCCCTTTCGAGGGGGTGCGGGGGCTGTCCGTGCATGGTCACCTCTTCGAGTCCATCCAGCGAAGCACCGCCGTCCACTGGCCGGCCAAGGCCATCCAGCACGCGACCGAGCAGTTCCCCTCCTACCCGCACAGTTAGAGGGTGGCCAAGGGCTTCGGCCTCGTCACCGCAGCGAACTCCGGTAATATCCCCCAAGGGCGCGCACGCAAGCATGGAGGAGTAAGCCGAAACCACCTCCGCGTCGAGCACCCCGCCATGGCGGTATATCCTTACAGCATCACCAACCGCAGCCTCGATCCCTTCGACATCTATGCGGAATCCGACCATCCGGGAGACCCTTCCGGTGCGCCTTGGCCGCGCAACAGCCGCCAGGGACCGCTCCAGCACAGGAGAGAGTATGCTCATCACCGGACCCGCCCTGACATCCCCTGTAACGATAGACCAATATCCTGCACAGAAGAACCCAGTAGATCCGCCACCCTCTTCAAGGCCGTGGAAATCTGACCATCCACCGTACACGATCCGGCCTGTACAACACATCCGCCCCTCTCGACAGAATCGTCCGCGACGATCGTTATGCTCTCACCATTGACCAGAGGAACCAGATCGTCAGGATTCACTGCATCGTCAGGGTGCATTCTAATTACCAGATCGCTTCCTTGAGGCACCAAGCCTACTGCACGCTCCAGTGCTTCCCTTCCAGGATTACGGGACACGGCCAGCTCCCGGAGAAGGATCGCTCCCGCTATACGGACAGCCAGATCGACCACCTCCCTGGAAGCCACCTTCAGAACCTCATACCGCCCTTCTGCCAGCCGGCCCGCAGCCTCCTCGATGGACGACGCCAGCTTCGCGACAAGCTCCACACGTTCGGCTTGCATGGAAGATATAGCATCCTCCATGCCCTTGCGGTAACCCTCCTCGTATCCGGCTGAGCGGGCCTTCTCCACCCTGTCCTGCAGAGAGGAGGTAGCCGGACGGCGCACAGCCTCTGGGGAAAAAGTCCGCAGATCCCCTGAAGCTACCTGGACTCCGCTACCTTTTACCTCGCCCACCTTGGTCGCACCTTCTTTGACCTCATCCACGGTGACCTCACCGAGAGAGGCCCTGGTGGCCCTCTCCGCTTCCGCCCCTTTCAGCACCTTCATGGCCTGGCGCGTGGATGGACGTCTCGATGCAGATACACTACCGGCGTGACCGGAGGAGGCACCACCAAGCGAACCGCTCCTGGCGTAGGAAGCACCGGAAAGCTTCTTACTGGACAAGCTGCTCATCTCCCCGTACCAGGACGATCTCCCCGGCACTTTCAAGTTCCCGCACCACCCTGACAACCGCCTGCTGGGCCGACTCCACCTGCGAAACCCGTATCGGGCCCAATATCTCCATCTCCTCGGTGAGGTCTTCCTGGGCACGCTCAGACATGTTGTGAAGGAACTTCTCCCTCACCTGATCGGATACACCCTTGAGCGCCACCGCCAAGTCCTTGGCCACCACGTTGCGCAGCACCCTCTGCAAGGTTCGATCGTCCAGATTGGTGATGTCATCGAATACAAACAGCTCATTGCGGATCTGTTCGGCAAGCTCGGGGTCAGTCTCTTCGAGCTCGGAGAGTATCTGCTTTTCCGTCGAACGCTCGGAATGGTTCAGAATGGAGACTATGGAGGAGATCCCTCCGACCTCCGTAGTCACCACCCCCGAACGTATAAGATTCGCCAGCTTACGCTCGAGCACCTCGGCCACCTGGCTCACGGCCTCAGGAGGAATGCGGCCCAGAGTGGCGATCCTCCTAGCCACATCGACCCTCAGCTGCTCCTCCATCTCCGCAAGGACCCTGGCTGCATCGTCGGAGGACAGGTGAGCCAGCACGACCGCTATGGTTTGCGGGTGCTCATCGGCAAGAAAACTGGCCACCTGCAACGGATCTATCTTGTTCAGGAAGGCAAGCGGGTGCACCTGGCCTCCCGTCTCCAGCTCCGAAATGATCTCCTCAGCCCTTGCCCTGCCAAGGCGGTCCTCCAGCAGTTTGCGGGCCACGTCCACACCACCCTGCTTCACCTGGAAGAGCACCGCCGCCTGCTCGAGGAATTCACTGAGGACGGTGCGCACCACGGGTGGCTCCAATGCCGGCAGGGAAGCCATCTCCGCTATCAGATCGATGACCTCTATCTCGGTAAGGCTCTTGAGCACCCTCTGGGCATGCTCTTCGTCGAGCTGGGCTATCACCAGCGCGGCCTTCTGCGGACCTGAGAGCGCAACTGGGGCCGCCATCAGACGTTTGCCGCCTTCTTCTCACGCATCCAACTCCTTATGGTGGCCGCCACCTCATCCGGCTGGTTCTCTATGAACTGGTTCATATCGACGCTGGGCGCGCCGGCAAGTTCCCCCCCTACCGTCTGGAGCTGGCTGGTAGGCTCGCCAACGAGCGCTCCGGGTACCTCCGGGTACTCCAAGAGGCCGTCAATCCCAAGCTCCTGCTCCGCAGACGCCCTCCTTGCCTTACGTGCTGAACGCCACAAGAGGAAGAGCACCACCAGGATCACGAGTGCAACTGCAAGCAACTTGATGTCGTTCATGAGTGCAGCCTTGCGGGTTGCCGCAGCGGCGGCAGCAGCCTGCTTGGCGGCAGTGTTGGCGGCTACAGTGGAAAACGGCATGGACGCAAAGGACATCGTGTCCCCTCTGGCCGCCACCACATGCGCGGCGTTGACCACGCCTGCCTTGAGCGTGGCAAGGCTCACTCCCGCCGGCAGGGCCCTCGAGTTGACCAGCACCGCAACAGACTGGTTGACTGGCTGGCCAGGTGATGTAACCGTACTCTGGGTCTGCGTGCCGGCTTCGCAATTCGACGTGCCCGAACTCTTCGTGTAGTTTGTGGCTCCGGTGCCAGTGGTTGGGGTCACGGTCGACCCCAGCGCTCCACCGGGAATCGTGCCAGAGCCGGTGAATTTCTCGTTGCTGGTGGATGTACTGGTGCAGAATCCGTTCACCTTGCCATTAGGCGCAGAGAGGAGAGTATGGGTGGTGGTGCTCTGCTGGTTGAAATTGAGTTGTGCGTTGACAACCACATCAGCATTGTTGGGGCCAAGCACACTGGTCAGGTAAGCCTCTATCTTGGCCTGCTCCGCCTGGTCGTATGATTGGGTGGCGCTATCCTCGGTTCCAAGAGCAGAGGTCACTCCAGGCCCTGCCAGCAAATTGCCGTTGGAATCAGCGACGGTCACGTTGCTCGCCGACAGCCCCGGCACTGACGATGCCACAAGATGCACTATAGCCTGCACCTCGCCTGGTGATAGTGTCGCTCCTGGAGCCATATCCACGAGAACCGACGCACCTGTGGGATTGGTATTGTTCAGTACGAAAGTCTGATTTGCAGGCAGCGCGATATTCACCTGCGACCCGGTCACGCCATTGATTGCATCGATGGTATTGGAAAGCTCGCCTTGGAGCCCGATGAGGTAGTCGGTCTGTTGTGCAAGCTGAGACGTCGTAATCCCGGCCTTGTTGACCTGCGACAACCCCACATTGCCCTGGGTGGGAAGGCCAGCTTGGGCGAGGGCCAAGCGCTGGCTTGCAACGTCGTTGGCAGGCACCATGATGGTCGAGCCACCGTTGGCCAGTTGGAACGGCACATGGTCGGAGGTGAGCTTTGCCGTCATCGAGGCTGCATCCGAAACGGAGAGATTGGTGAACAGGGGAGCATAAGTGGGCTGGCCGGAATAGGTCATGAAAATGGCTGCAATAATAATGATCATCAGCGCAACCGCCACCACGGTGGTCTTCTGGCCGGTGGTAAAACCATCCATGATGCTCTTCACTCGGGTGCCGATGTTCTCCCTGTAACGATTGATCTGTTCGGCCGGTACGAGAGCCATCTCAGCGCCGCCCAGCCTTCCCTGCACAGGTATTCCCATATACCTTTGCCGCAGCAACTTTCTCCGTAACCGTGCGGCCACCGGCACCAGGTACTCTCACTGCAACCTCCTTATCTACGTCGAATACCTTCTGCTCCACCGTCAAGCATCTCTCGTTATATCGCTCCGATCTGCTCCAACCGGTCATATAGGCAGGTTCATCACTTCCGTAAACGCGGTGACGGCCTTGTTCACAAGCGCCACCGTCACCTGGGTGGCAAGCGACGCCCTCGCAGTAGTGATCATCGCCTGCGCAATGTTGCCCTGGCCAGCAGCCGCCTGGGCCTGCTGGCTCGTAGCAGCCGCCTGGGTGTTCTGCAGCGAGTCGATCGCGTTGAGCATGGAGTTGGAAAACGACGGACCGCCTGATGAGGATGCACTGCCGACGCCGCCCTGGCCACCGGCTACTTGCGAAGCACCCTGGCCAATGGAAGGAAGTGGATTTACCAGAGGAAGAGGCATATCACCATCAGCTCCCCAACGTAAGTGCCGACTGGTAAGCCGACTGCGCTTTTTGAAGGGCGGATACGTTTGCCTGGTAGGAGGCTTGGGCCTGGACAAGATCGACAAGCTGCTGTGACATCGATATATCCGGGTAACGCACATACCCCTGGGCATCCGCCAAAGGATTGCCGGGCTGGTATGCTATCCTGCCTGTAGTGTTGCCCAGTGCTATGCCCACCACGGCGACACCCCTGCCCTGATTGCCGAGAGCAGTCGACTCGGGCATGACCACAGGTGTCTGCTCGCGATATGGGATCTTGTTGGCGGGAACCGCATCGTTCACGTTTGCGAGGTTGCCGGCCAGCGTATCGATCCACGTCTGCATAGCATTGATGCCGGAACCCGATATGGGTATCGCACCGAAAAGACTCATTGAAAACTCCCTCCTGCCGCTCCCTGGACAAGCCGGTACTGGGCATTGAACATGTCCACCAATGCCTGGTACTGCATAGTTGCCTGGACTGCATCTACCATCTGGCTTCCGACATCCACGTTGTTACCGTTGGTGGTGGGAAGCCGGGGGGAGGCCGACTCGGTGATCGACGCGCTCTGGGGACCCTGCCCGCTCATTGCGCTTTCCAGGCTCGACTGGAAATGCACCTGCTGGGCGGTATACCCGGGGGTATCCACATTGGACAAGTTGCCTGCTATGGCCTGCTGGCGCTGGGTCATACCTTGCAACGCAAAGCCCAGCACCTGCATGATATCGCTCATCGGAACTCCTCAGTACTACTCGCTCTTTCTCCACCGGGCACCATTACGGCATCCGGCACTACATTCGAGCCCTTCCTGGGCAATTCCGGTGTCTCCATACACCGCCTCCCCTGTTATCGGTAGGGAATGATTAAATCTTTAGCACATATCCAAGGTCGCAGGGTGGATGGGCGCCGGGCCTGCCGTACATGCTCCTGCCGTACATGCCGCAATGTGCATACAATATGCGCTAGTATCTCTTCATGTCATTACAAGAGACAGACGCTTGGTCGGAACTGGACAGTGCATTCCAGAATGAGCTCTCCTCCGATCTGGACCTCGAACATATCCGGCTCCTCACCCAGACAGTGACTTCGGCACCCGGCAGGAGAGCGCTATTGCAGGCATTGCATCTGGGTGACCGGAAGCACGTGCTCGACCTCGGCACCGGATTCGGCCCGGTGGTATTCGAGCTGGCCGCCCTCGGCATCAATGATCTCTGCGGCGTTGACAACGATCAAACAGCCCTCTCCGCCGCTCGACGCATCACCACATCGCTACAAGCTTGGATACCTGGCGGATGCAACTTGAGATTCGATGAGGGCGATGCCACCGACCTGCAATTCGACGATGCCTCATTCGATCTGGTCACCTCCTTCCTCCTTTACCAGCATGTGGATGACCCACTGGGACTCACAGCTGAAGCGTGGCGAGTGCTCGAAAATGGCGGGCTCTTCTGTGCCGTCGAGGTCGACAATGGCCTGTCCGTCATGTATCCTGAGCCTTCCGAAGCCGTTACCAGGTTGGAAGAGGCCTACGACCGCCTGGCAAGCAGCAAGGGCGGCGACAGGCTGATTGGGAGGAAGCTCTCCACGATGCTCGACAACCAGGGTTTCAACATAGCGGCCATCCTCGTCCTGCCCAACGCCGCTCACGGACCAAGTCGCCCCGGCGACCTGGGACGCCAGCTCGACTTGGAAAGATTGATGATAGCAAGGGACGCTATCGTTGGAGCAGGTCTGTTGACCCCCAACGAGATGGATGAATACCTGAGCATCTACGCCACCGAGGAAGCGTCGATCAGATTCAGACTTGAAACCCTCATAGCCGTGGTCGGGCAGAAGCCATAGCCTGGCAGATCCCGCGCCAGTGCAGATGGAGAGGCGACGGATCGACCTAGCGGTCGGAACGGCGGCTCATCCGTGGAACCTGCTGATCAAGACGGCAAGAAGTTCAAGAAACCGGAATCCTGGACGGAGGTGCCTGCGTTTGGATTACGGGGCAGGTCCTAGGCGCGTTGGTCCAGATACACAGGTGCGGGCGTAATGCTCAGATTGACCTGGCCAATCGCCGCCAAGGAGACGGCCACACCATCGCGTAGTCCTGCGACCCTATCTTCCATTGATCTAATACGTTCCAGGATATCTTGGGCTCTCACACGCATGGAGGCCGTCATCTCTCCCTCACCGGGTGCGCTCACGTATGGTTGCGGCCAATCACCCTGCCCCAATGAAGCCGCCTCACAACGATCCAGGTAGCCTTCCAACCTATCGAGCACTTCCTGCCACGATAGCGCCATGTCTCCCATGCCAGCCGCACCTCCCGCGCCTACCATACCACCAACGCCTCCCACTGGAGACGACCGCTCATCAGTCACCTCGCCGCTCGCTCGCCTCACCTCATCCACCGGAAGCGACGGCAGGAACCGGTGCAGGGGTGTCAGGCGTAGTGCCGGTGTCGTGCGAACCACCCAGGGAGCCGTCCTCCCCTGAAGCCGCCGTCCTGAATGCATCCGCCAATCGTTCTACCAGCTCCACCACCCCACGCAAGCGCTCCACATCCTTCTGCAGATTCGCCTGGACAAGCTCACCATGGATGTAGGTATAGAGCTGGGCGAGGTTGGCTGCACCTTCCCAGAGATCGGTCCTCAGCACATCCCGTAGGGTGAGTACTATCTCCTGGGCATTCACCAAATGGTCATTTACGCCCTTCAAATCCCTGATTCCTTCCACCACGAGCAAGGACGTGGCCGTAGTAATGTCGAGCAACAGCTGATCGTAAAGCATGACGACCCTCTGCGCGGGAGTCGCCGTCAGGATGGCGTCACGCAAGTATCTCTCACGCAGATATCTCACGTTGGCGCTGGCATTACGGCCATATTCCCTACCATAAGTCATAGCTTCACCTTACGCACAACATAAGCACCCAATGCATCATCGCGTCACTCCATATCCTGTAAACTCATATACTACAAATATACTACAAACCCATGCCCTATAACCCCGGCAACTGGGCGATGGAAGAAGAGAGCATGGCGCCCTGGTTCTTCAAAGATCCCAAAGTGGCCTCCATCTGAGCGAACTGGGCCTCCAGCGTCTTTTTCTCCTGAGCGACTATCTGTGAATAGAAAGCTATCTGCGGATCGAGACCTGTCGACTGCTGTTGAAGGCTGTTGATCGTGGTGGTGACGGAACCATTGATGGGACTTGATGCCGCGTACATCTGGCTGGAAAGCTGCTGGCCGAGACCCTGGACATAGGTGATATTAGTCGAAATCGGATATGTCAGGGTGCCTGGCGTGGTAATCTGCAGATCCAGGCCGGCGAGCGGGGAATTGGTGGTCGGAAATGCCAGGTACTGGCCATTCCCCGTACCGTATACATCGGTACCGTTCACATCTATGTATCCCGCGACATTCTGACCGGCATAGGTATAAGTGGTATTGGCCGCCGCCGCCAGCCCGGTAGTGCCCGTTCCCGAGGCGGTCGACGACAGGGTAAAGCCTGCAGAACCACCATAGGAGTTGGATGTAACCTGTACGGCATAGCCTGAAGTAGTGTCCACCACCTGGGCAGATAGAGCCATACTGTTGTTTGCAAAGGTCTGGTTGAGACCCTGGGCTATGGCGGAGAGCGTCTCGCCCACCGTAGTGGCATAAGTTGCCGTAGCGCCCCCGCTACCCACCGTCAGGGTCTCGGCAGTCGATACTGTCGAGGTCGGAGATGAATAGTATTCGTCTCCGGTATCGGTAGCCTGTAGGGCAGGCTGGGTAACGGTCAGAGCGTATGTACCAGGCTGGGTCTGGTTAGACGCGTACACCAGGCTGATCTCAGAAGTGTAAGGCGATCCCGAGGGAAGCTGGATGCCCTGCTCGAAAAGGGCGGCCACCTGGTGAGGATGGGCTGCAAACTCAGACTCGAAGGTAGTCTGATTGAAACTTATCGTGCCATTTGAAGTGACGCTGATGCCCGCCGCCAGCGCGTTGCCAAGGTTTGAGGTACCGCCATTTGTTGCAAAGGTGGAGAGGATCTGACCCTGTATCCCTTGCAGTATGGCGTTGCCCATGAGGGGCCCCGCAACCTTGCTCTGATCGTTGTACCCGGCATACTTCTGGATATCGGAGAGAACCTGGTTTGCGGCGGTAACCAGGTTCTGAACCTGCGTTGCCTGACCGGCGGCATTGGGCGCAACGGTGATGGTCGTGCTGCCAGTACCGGTTACCGTTACATTGGTGCCTGGCATCACATTGTTGAAGGTATCAGTCTGAGATGACAGCGTGTAGCCGCTCGTGCCACCCACCGAAATCTGGGCATTCTGAGCAGATTGGATGGCGTTCATGTTTCCAAGTACGGTTCCAAACGGGTTGTACGCGTCCGCACCGCTCAACGGGACGGTGATCTGCCCGTCTGTTCCAGTGGTGCTGGATGCAAGCTGGAGGATGTAAGCTCCCGACGAGGTCTGCACGGCTGAAGCTGTGACACCTGCACCTGCCGCATTGATATTATTGACCACGTCCCCCAATGATCCATTGCCCAAAGATATATTTGTCGCACTTACCGTTCCGGTGGAGAGCGCCGCCGTAGATCCATTCGGCCCGGTTGCACCGGCAAACTTCACCTCTATAGAGCCGCCACTCGAGTCTCCGGAAGTGAGCTGCACCTCCCCCCCAGGAGCAATGTTGGTAATCGTGTTGGAAGTGCCGTCGACATTGACAACGGCATTCACTCCGCTCACGGTCGTACCGGTCGGGAGATCCAGCGCTGCGGCAGCCGTAGAGGGATCCGTAGTAGCGGTGGAGGAATTGATTTCAAGGGTATCGGCGCTACCGGAATCGTTGGTGGAGACCACAAGCTCACCGGAGGAATTGAGCGAGAAGTTCACTGGAGCACCCGCGGACGATGCCGCCGAGTTCAGGTCGGAGACGATCTGGCTCGGAGAAAGGGTCGTGCCGGTAGGTAGCGTGAGGGAATATGCGGTTCCATTCACCGTCAGTCCCAGAGTGTTGTCGGAGGTAGTGAAGGATTGGGAGGTCAGTGCAGCCGTACCGGTAATTGTGGCGGCTTGAGATGCCTGGGTCACCTGTATTGAATGGCTCCCGAGAGCAAGCCCCGATCCCTGGACAGTGGCGAGCCACTGGAAGCCGTAGTTCTCCGCTCCTTTCGAAAGTAGGTACTGTGAATCGGATGTGATGCTCGTGGATGTCGAGCTGACCGAGTTCTGGCTGGCAAGTATCTCGGCTTGGGCGAGCTGGTTGACGGAAAAAGTGAGCGATCCAGACGCGGCACCGGCCGTTGCAGTGGCGGTGGCTACGGAGGTGTCGGAAGAAGAAGCTGTCATCAGGTTCCATCCGGAAGGCGTGGAAAGCGACTGGGCGGCGGTCTGGAATGCCGCTATGTCCTTGTTGATCGCTTGCCAGTCCTTGACCTGGGAATTGATCTGGGACTGCTGGTTCTCGAGATTGGTGACCGGAAGCTCGTATGACTGGAGTAAGGCGCTGATAACCTGCTGGGTATTGATGCCGGATATAAGCCCGTTCACCAAGAACTGGGGTGAAAATCCTGATGGACTCGTAATTGACATATCCCTGCCTCCGTAATAGCAGATCTTTAACTACTGGCGTACCAACCCGCCACGTATTACTAAACGCTCAAAATCCGAAACTCCGGCCACCACCCTAAGCAAAGCATATGGCTCCAAGTTTCGAAGTCCCCTGGAGTTCCTGCCTTGGAGAGTGGTGGCCCGACCGGTACAATACCAACAGGCACAATGCCGACCGACCCACCGTTATCTCTCCAACAAGTGGCAGAAGCCACAGTTAACTTTTAACTTTTAACTTTATCCTGGATCAGATCAGCTTCAGGATAAGTGAAGGCGCAGTCTGGGCCTGAGCCAGCATCGCCACACCAGTCTGCATGAGGATCTGGTCCGTGCTGAAGGTGGTCATTTCCTGTGCCATGTTCACGTCCACCATGCCGGAGTACGCTGCCTGCAGGTTCTGGTTGCCGACGGTAAGGTTGGCAACCAGGGCGCCCAACTCGTTCTGCGTGGCACCAAGTGATGACTCTATGGTGTCCACCGAATTGAGAGCACTCTGCACGGCGGCAATTGCCGCCGTTGCCGACGCGGCATTTGCAACCGACACGGATGCGGCGAGTAACCCAAGTGCACCTGTAGTCACTGCATTCATGCTGAGGCTCACCTGCTGGTAAGCATTCGCTCCGCCGGCCGTGCCAGCAGCCTGGGCGAATGCACCGACCTGGATGACAAAGGTCTGATTAGAGTTCAGCAACTGCGTGGTGCCATAGCTGGTCGAATTGGCTATCTGATCGATCTGGGCCTGCAACGCCGAAAACTCCTGCTCGTTGGCGCTCAGCGACGTGGAGTCATTGGTTGCCGAGTTGGCGGAAGCCACAGCCAGCTGATCCATGGTCTGCAGTATCGAAGTGATCTGGTTGAGCGCTCCGGTAGCCGTCTGCACCATCGCCGTAGTGTTCTGGGCATTCGACATCGCCTGCTGGTAACCGGTCGACTGGAAAGACAACGCCTCCGAAGTCACATACCCTGCCGGGTTGTCCGCTGCAGTCTGTATCTGCAAGCCCGACGAGAGCCGTGATATTGCGGTGCTCATTGCCGAATCCGTACTGTTCAAGTTGTTGTAGGCCTGGATGGCCGACATATTTGTATTTACTACTAGAGATGACATCCTTATCTCCTTTTATCTCTAATGTTTTCCTTCCCCCCTCCATGGGGGCTTACTGGCAGTATACAACAAATCAGGCCAGCATGCGAGGTGACCCACGCATGCCCACACTCATTGCCGTACTACATACTTATTGGTTATCGTCCAGCCGGTACGAAACCTGAAGCACAAAAATCCCAATCCTTCAAGTAATCTTCGCGGGTTGCCGATAGACTGAGAACGGGCAACGTCCCACACGGGGGTATTTATTACATGGCGAAGGATGAAAACACCATAAGACATGAGAGGCTGGCAAGCCGGTGAAAAGGCCATCTCTGGCCATCATTATAGAAATAGGGTCGTCTTGGTGGCACGCGCAGAGGTGCCTCGATACTTTGCGCCCGGCATTGGACTTGCAAAGGAACAAGGTCATAGCCCTGCCGTCCATGCATGCACAATCTGAACCGGCGATCAAGACAGGACTCAACGGCCCTAATGCGGAAGATGCGTGGATATCCATAAATACCCGCTCCAAGCTCGACCTGTATCCGTGGGTGCACATCATGGACATGGACATGAGCAATCCGCCTACCTACGGATCCATGCTCAACCAAGCGATGAGCCGTTTCGACTTACTGGCATACGACATCCTGCTCATCATCGACAGCTACACACTCATCGATTCCGTAGCGTTGCGCCAGATCGTAGAGACTTACCGCAACCCTAAGGTTGGCGCAGCGGGACCGCTCTCGAATGATGCCGATGGGAAGCAGTTGCTGTCCGAGACTTCCTACGACCCAGACGATGCGCAATCCCTGCGTGATTTTTCCCGTAAATGGGCCACTCAGCACGGCAACGAAACGTCCATGACCGATTGGCTCGACCACGTGGCCCTGACTTTTCGGTGCTCTGCCATCACTTCCTCGCACCTGTCATTCAACGCGCAGCTCCACGATCCGGTATACGTAAAAGAGGACATGCTGAGGCGAATAGCCCAAACAGGCTGGCAGCTCCAGATCGCAACAGGAGCTTTCGTGCATCATGAAAGCTCCGATTACCGCTTGGCGCCGGCTGCGGACCGGGATCTCTTCTTCCATTTACATGGAGAATATCCAAGATCTACGCCTCCCCTGCTGGTATCAGCCTGTCTAATCACAAAAAATGAAGAGAGCAACCTGCCCGACTGCCTGAAGTCATTGGACGGATTCGCCGACGAGATCGTAATCTATGACACGGGATCGTCCGATGGAACTGCCGAGATCGCACGGGGCTACGGCGCCACCGTCATCAACGGTTACTGGAATGATGACTTCTCGAAAGCCAGGAATGCAGCGCTGGCAAGCTGCAAAGGGCGGTGGATCCTCTGGATCGACGCTGATGAAAGACTATCCTACAATGACCCCGCCGGTATAAGGCAGTCCCTGGCGGAAATGCCCTCCAATATAGAGGGCTGCCTCGTACACATAGACAATCTCGAAGGAACCGGAGTCACCTCCGCCTTTACTCACCCAGCCTGCAGGATGTTCCGTCGCACCAGGTGTCATTGGCATGGACGCCTGCACGAGCAGATCTCCCTGATCGATAGAGACGCGAAGAGGGCGCCATTTCTCGTGCCGTTTTCCAAGATACGCCTGTTGCATACCGGCTATCTCGATGAGGCTGTTCGCAGCCGTGCAAAGCCGGAACGCAACCTGGCGCTGGCGGTCGAAGAGATGGAGGACCTGGAAGGTAGGGATGAGTCGTACGTGAAGATCAGCCTTGCCCGCTCGAAGGCTATGGCAGGCGACATGGAAGAAGCCGTAAAAGTATCGCTCGAAGCTGCCGAGAGCGCCACCGACCCGACCACGAAAAGACTGGGAATCCAGACCGCCATACAAGGGCTGATCGGCCTGGGAAGGCTGGATGAGGCCCTCGAACAAGTTGAGGTGCTGCGCGGCTGCTCCGCCAACCCGGTGACTGCGAACAGCCTGGAGGCAACGATAAGATTGCAACAGGGCAAGCCTGAATCGGCACTAGCCCTCCTAGAAACAATTGGCTCGAGGGAAGTCGACGACGACATGTTCGAGTACCGGGCAAGCCAGTTTGCAGGGATCAAGGCCCGCGCTCTCGCGGCCATGGGCAGGCACTCCGAAGCTGCGGACATACTCTTGACCTCGCTTTCCGAGGCGGGCACCCTCGACGCCCATCTAGGTGATCTGCTCGATGCCCTGGAAAGGGCCGGGCGCTCTCCTGGCGAGATCGTCGGCGCTCTCGAGAAGGGGAAGCGGCTTACTGCGTTCATGGCCCAGATAGTCCAGCTGGATCCCGAAAAGGCCGACTCGGTGCTGCAGGCATGCTACGAGCACTGGAAAGACTACGGCATGCTAAGCCAAGTAATGGCCGCCGCCGGCCTGGTCGCGAAGCGCCTTCCAGTCCTCAATGCGCTGGAGTGGTCGGCCAGGCTGAGGCTGCTGAGGCTGGGAGAGTCATGCCCGTTGCTCGGCAAAGCAAATGACACCAGCCAACCGTTGGCGGAAAGGGCGCTTGCCGCCGCTACCGCCATCTATGCCTTCGGTGACTCATCGGCATACCGGGCGCTCCGCTCCATCCTGAAAGAGGCCCTAGCAGCAGATCGTAACGGCACCGAGATGAACGACCCTGCCGAGCTGAAGACGGTGCTGGCAGGCATCGAAGTCCTTGCCCCAGGGGCCACCGCCCGAGCGCTGCTGGATGCCAGCATAATCATTTACTGCCACAACGATGCAATCGCGACGCAGGAATGCCTTACTTCGATCCAGCAGAATACCACACCTGGATCCTACGAGGTAATCCTTGTCGACGATGCATCCACCGATGCCACCAGGGAATTGGAGATGGCAAGCAACCCCTATTTCAGGATCCACAGGAATCCCAGCCACCTTGGAACGATGGAGAGCTACCGCCTGGTATCCCAACTCGCCAATGCTCCTTGCATCCTGCTCGTGGACCAGCACTCGCAGGCCCTCCCGGGATGGGCAGAGCCACTGGAAGGCATGCTCGATGCCCATTCCCGTGCCGGCAGGAAAGCTCTAACGTTGACTGGCCGGCTCACCGAAGGATATGCACCTGCGGAAAACGCAGTTGTCTTGCGCAGGGACGCTCTGCACCTGATCGACTGGGGCGCCGTTCGTAGCATAGAAGGCATCCCGCCTCAATTGAACGCGCCACTTTTCCACCGAGAGGGCACTAAAGAGAGTACAGAGGGTACGGCATCGAGCGAAGGGAATGAGAACAACGCCGAAGATACCTCCTCCCCACAGGCACCCCTTACGTCCCCTGTACACGTAATTGGCCAACTCGGCGTTGTAAGTGGGCTGGGACAGGCTGCAAGATTACTCGTCGACACTCTCGCTGCAGCAGGAATTCGCTCGATGTGCACATCTCTGGACGCTCTTCATCGAGAATCTGCTTATGCTTACCCGCAAACCTCAAATTATGACGGCCATGCAGAGGAGCATGACATCGACATTATCTGCTTCTATCCTGACGCGTTTGTCTCACTGCTTGACAACGAGGAACTGACCTTGTGCAACGCCGGCTACAGGATAGGCCGGTGGGATTGGGAGCTCGAGACGCCGCCCGCTCTGACCCAAAGGGCTCTTCCATATGTAGACGAGATATGGGTATTGAGCGACTTCGAGCGTGCGTCTTTCTCGCGAGCCACTTCCAAGCCGATCCATGTCTTTCCTTACCCAATCGCAGCACGAGACCACCCACCCGTATACTCCCGCTCGGCCCTCGGCATACCGGAAGGCTTCCTCTTCCTCTCCATGCTCGATCTATGGTCCACCGCTGGAAGAAAGAATCCGGCTGGACTGATCGAGGCATTCAGTAGGGCATTCACACCCGGTGAAGGACCGGTGCTCCTCATTAAGATCCACAATGCAGACAAGACAGCCGACCTCATAGGACTCAGACACCTGGCAAGAGGTCGTAGCGACATAGTGCTCGTAGTGAATGACATCTACGCAGACGACCGCATAGACTCGCTTGTCGCCAACTGCGATTGCTATGTGTCGTTGCATCGTTCGGAAGGATTCGGCTTACCTCTGGCGAATGCCATGTCGTGGGGAAAGCCGGTGATTGCCACCGGATATTCAGGAAACCTGGACTTCATGGACAGCAGCAATTCATATCTTGTCCCATGGCGGTACACAGAGCCGGGACACGATGCTGGCCATTATCTCAAAAGTGCAATATGGGCGGAACCAGACCTGGATGCCGCTGCCGGCATTATGCGATATGTCTATGAGCACCAGGAAGAAGCAAGAGCAAGGGGAGCACTTGCGAGAGAATCGATAAGGGCCAGCCACTCCCCGGAAACATCGATAGCTTTCCTCAGAGAGAGGATAGGCACCATCCAGCAGGAGCTTCTGTCACCAGCACGGCTGCCGTCACGCAGCATTGAAGATGATGCTACCCCTCATTCCCCTGGCAACACGGGTACGGGTAGTCCGGGTCGGCCCATTGCTGCCGGCACATCACCATCATCTACGTCATCATCGTCTCTGCCACTGCCACCATCGCGTAGCATATCTAGACTATCGCGTGTCGATGGAGTGGACCTCCTGCCACCTGGTGGCAACTATCGAGGAAGCCTCATCGTGTTCCAAGCAGTGGACCGAGCGATCGACGGCTCACCGTTCCCACGCCGCTTGCTGGCCAAGAACGATGTCGCGCAGCACGATGTCGCGCTGTTGTTCATGAATCCCGATGCCATCCCGTCGTTTGCGGTGGAACGCGGCCAGGACTTCTTCGAACGGTACACGATCTGCTGTTTCGATTGGCCGCTGGAAGAGCTATCGGCAAATATGAAAAGGGGACTCAGGTATGTAAACGAGATATGGGTCCCCTCCGAACGGGCATACCGGGCAGTGTCCAGTGCCGTCAACAAGCCGGTAGTCAAATTGCCGATCCAGCCTGCGGATGTCATGAGGCATACTTTCACGACACTGTTTGATCGACCGGCCACCACTCCCCATACCGCTGCCAGTACCGCTCCAGCCATATACGACACCGTCCCTGCCTCCGATATCTCCTCCGACTCATCGCTGCAAGCACTGAACATTGATCCAGATCGGCCATACCTACTCAGTGTCATCGACACACACCATCCTTTCGAGATGACCAATGCTCTTGGCACGATACAGGCATTCTCCAGGGCATACCCGGATCCCAGCAGGTCCTCTCTACGGCCAATGCTCGTCATCATCCAGACATCCGGGACATTCAGGCCCGGTCAGCTCGACGTCATCAAAAAAGCCATAGCAGGCCGGGACGATATGGTAATTGCTGGTCCATTGAGCATGGAACATATCGTGTCATTGACCGGAAGGTGCAGCGGCTACATCTCGCTCCATCGTGCAACAGGGTTCAACTGGCCACTCCTGCTCGCCACCTCGTTCGGTATACCCACTATAGCCACAGACAGTCCCGCCGGTGAGCGATGGAGCACCGCTGTGTCTTTCCACCCGGTCTCCGCAAACGAGGGTACGGTGCCGTCAGGCTGCTGGCCCTACCCCGAAGGCATGTCCTGGACAGAGCCGGATATAGCGGAAGCGTCTTCGCTGATCGCCAGGGTGTTCGAGGATGAGATCACCAATCTCGACCTTTCCAACGGCAAGCAAATCCTAACCCGTCACGATCCTCCAAAAGACATACCCCCTCTCGCCAGCGGTGCACATGCCACCGATCAAACGGTGGAGAAAGACATGAAGTCCATAATCACCTCCAGGCTTCATTTCGCCCACAATGCGTTCAGAAGAGCGAACCAACTCGCCAGGCTCCGCGGTAGACGGCAACTTCCCTCGTATGCGCCTGTTACGACGCATGACACAGATGATATGGATGGTGTGGATAGTGTGGATGACATGGATGGCAGCACCAGCCCCGGTGCTTACGGTAGATGGCTAAAGCAGTTCGACACCTGAAGTGATCCCCAATACCGTGAAAATCAGACTACCAGCAGGAGGGCTGCATGGCAGCCCGTGTAGTACCGCCGGGAGGCTGCGGCAGGCGTGAAAATAGTAATCGACCTGCAGGGTGCGCAGGCAGAAAACCGGTTTCAAGGGATTGGGCGTTACTCGCTTTCTCTGGCCAAGGCCATTGCCGCCAACGCCGGGGAACATGATGTATATATAGTGCTGAGCAAGAGCTTGCCAGGTACTATTGAGGATATCCGGGCTGCATTCCAGCATGTGCTGCCCCAGGAGCGTATCGTGGCCTTCAGCGTCCCTGATGGTACGGCGGCACTCAGGTGCACCAGTCCCTTTAGAGCCAGGGCGGCCGAGTTGCTCAGGGAGCAGTTCCTGGCAGGATTGAAGCCTGACGTTGTCCTGCTGACAAGTCTCTTCGAAGGTATTGTTAGCGACTCTGTCACCTCTATAGGTCTGCTGCCATATACGTACCTTTCTGCAGTGGTGCTTTACGATCTCATCCCGCTTGCCATGCCGCAGGACTACTTACGGGATGAAATCCGGGACAGATGGTATCGGAGAAAACTGGAACATCTGAAGCGGGCGGATCTGGCACTTGCTATTTCGGAGTTCACGAAAAAGGATGCAGCTCGCCTGTTGGGGATGGAATCTCATCGTATGGCGGTAATCGGGTCCGCTGCAGATGGCATCTTCAAGCAGTTGGATCTAGCAGAACATGAGCAGATCCGCATAAGGAAGCGTATGGGCATATCGAAGCCGTTTGTCCTGTCGGTTGCCAATACGAACGAACCCAGGAAAAACGTAGCTGGGCTGTTCCAGGCATTTGCCATGCTGCCGCAAGACATAAAGCACCGCTTCCAGCTCGTCATACCCAGCAGTGCCACCAAGGCCGAGAAGGACGCCACATTGCACCAAGCCAGGGAGGCCGGCCTGGGTGACGGTGATGTGGTGCTTACTGGATATGTCACAGATGATGACTTGGTAGCTATGTACAACCTATGTTCGCTGTCTGTATTTCCTTCGCTATATGAAGGATTTGGTTTACCAGTGCTCGAGGCGATGGCATGCGGGGCGCCCGTAATATGCTCATCGACTACTTCCCTGCCAGAGGTGATGAGCTGCGATGAAGCTCTCTTTGACCCAGCGTCTCCCAGTGCAATAGCTGCCAAGATGACCGAGGTGTTGGCTGATGATGCCTTCGCCGACCGGTTGGTGGGTAACGGCAGGAGGCAGGTGGCCAGATTCTCATGGGACAGGAGCGCAGAACTGGCCTTGGCCGCATTCGAGGATGCACTTGGCAGGAAAAATACATCTTTCAGTTTTGCCGGTGGTGTAACTGTCACAGGCGTAAGCACTGCCAAATATGTCGGCACAGAACCGGCAACGGTCACAGATGCAGCCACGGATGCAGCGACAGATGCGAGTACGAGCACTGCCAAATATGTCGGCACAGAACCGGCAACGGTCACAGATGCAGTTACGGATGCAGCGACAGATGCGGGTACGAGCACTGCCAAATATGTCGGCACAGAACCGGCAACGGCCACGGATGCAGCGACAGATACGGGCATGGGTCCGGTAGGAGGGACAGAGATGCATCGTGCCTCCGCTCACAATGCATCCAAACCATCCCTTGCCTTCATCTCTCCCCTTCCACCGGATCAGACCGGTATCGCCAGCTACAGTGCTGAGCTGGTACCTGCTCTGGCTGAGTACTACGACATTGAAGTCGTCACCGGCCATGGTGTCGGCAGCATCACCGGTGGTGGTGCACATGGTACAACCATACGCACGCCGCAGTGGTTCGAGCGAAATGCCGACCGTTACGACCGGGTGCTCTACCAGATGGGCAATTCCCCCTTTCATATTTACCAG
>JAMCPL010000017.1 GCA_023379675.1 Actinomycetota bacterium
GAGAACTCGCACGCGACCTGTATCCCGGAATCACTGTATTTGGCATGTTGCCTGCACTGCGGTCGCTTGTCAACAAGTTCAAGTCCGTCGATCCCAAAATGAACGTGCAAATTGTATCCGATCAGGCCCTTGAGAGGCTGGATTTTCCAGGTGCGTCCACGATCCATCCTGAAGTAAGGGTCGGGGGATATCGTTTTGTTGAGGAGGCCCTTGCCAATGCGAGTATCCACGGAAAGGCCACCAGCGTAACGCTGGCTGCGCGTGTGGATGGTCTTGGATTCGTGGAGTTGGAGGTTGCTGACAATGGGATAGGCTTTGATCCGGGGGAGGCTGTGTATGGCGTGGGATTTGCTTCTATCGACGCAAGGATCAGCTATCTCAATGGTAGATGGAGTGTGAAGAGCTCTCGCGGGAATGGGACGGTGATAGTTGCCGGCATGCCGCTGGAGGTTGTTGCCGATGATCTGGAAAATGCGTCGATAGGCCTGCGGTCATGATTAATCCACCGATGTTTCGCCAGAAAGCTCTCCAGCGTATATCTTCGCCCGATCAGTTGGACAAGCTTGTCAGCATAGTGTCGCCTCGCTTATGGGTGGCCCTGAGCGCCCTGTTGATTGCCGCTGCAGGCGCTATCGTATGGTCATCGGTGGCAACCGTGCCAACAACGATCAGTGCTCCAGGGTATTACCTGCCGCAGGGAGGGCTGAGAAAGGTAGCAGCTCCTGCATCAGGCATTCTGAGCCGGATGATGATCTCTGACGGTGAGCACGTCGTTGCAGGCGAACCCCTCGGTTCTATAACGTTGCCCGGAGGAGGTACTGTAGGCGTGACGGCATCTGAGACCGGGGTTGTCATCGAGGCGAACGCCGCTCCAGGCAGTTACGTTTCGTCTGGTGAGGACCTTGGGCAGATACTGCCCGTTGGTTGGCCTCTTGTTGTATACTCATATGTCCCATCCGAGAAAGCCGCAGGCCTCTTGCCGGGCGTTCCCGTGCATGTCAGCTTCGGTGTGGGCATAGGGGCCACCTACGGCTACGCTGTCGGTAAGGTTCTCTCATCCAGCCAGTTCCCCGTTTCGTCGGCGCACTTGGCCAACATCCTCCAGGTCGCTTCAGTGGTGCACCATGTCCAGTCACTGGGTCCGGTTGGAGAGGTGGTGGTGGAACTTGCACTGTCTGCGAGTACACCCAGCGGATTGAAATGGGGCAGTGGCAGCGGCCCCCCTGCTCAGTTGCCTGCTGGCCTGCCCGCTCAAGTGACTTTTGTCGTCGGATCCCATCATCCGATCGATAATGTGCTCTGAAGGTTCTGAATAATGGTGGAATCATCCAGCGTGGCCGTTCAGGACTTATTGGGTAATCCGGTACATAAGCGTGTCAACACTCCTACCATACTCCAGATGGAGGCGCTGGAGTGTGGAGCGGCCGCACTCTGCATAGTGATGGCCCATTACGGTAAATGGGTGCCGCTGGAGGAGGTGCGTACCGAGTGCGGGGTCTCACGTGACGGGTCGCGAGCAAGCAATATCGTGAAGGCTGCCAATGCATATGGAATGGTTGCCAAGGGCGTGCGTACTGATCTTCGAGGGTTGGGTGAGCTCCAGCTACCGGCTATTCTTTTCTGGAACTTCAATCATTTCGTAGTGTTGGAGGGGTTCGGTCGCAAGGGCGTTTACCTGAATGATCCAGCCATAGGTCCGAGGAGGGTCACCTGGGAGGAGTTCGATGGGTCGTATACCGGCGTTGCCATCAGGCTGGCTCCTAGCGAGCGATTTTCAAAAGCTGGCTCACCAGCATCACTGGTAGCGGGCCTGGCGAAACGTTTCAGAGGTGCGACCACTGCGATTACATTTTGCCTTCTTGCAGGCTTGGGGCTGCTGGTGCCTGGCTTGCTTGTGCCGGCAGCTGTAAGGGTGTTTGTGAATCAGTATCTAGGGTTGTCAAACTCCAGCTGGCTGTGGCCCCTGGTATTGGGAGTGCTCCTAGCGGCTGTGGTGCAGGTCGTCCTCACCGGGCTACAGCAAAAAGTGCTCCTGCGGTTGTCCGTCAAGCTTTCTGTGTCGATGTCGTCACGGTTCTTCAGCCACGTGCTGCGCTTGCCACTGACGTTCTTCTCGCAACGTTACGGAGGCTATGTGGTCACCCGTACCCAGGCTAATGACCAGGTGGCCAACCTGCTTTCCAGCCAGCTTGCAGCGAGCCTTCTGGGGCTACTGACAGCAATTCTGTATCTTGTGCTGATGTTCATTTACGACTGGCAACTTACCTTGATTGCCGTGGGATTCGCAACCCTCAATCTCGTGGCACTATGGAAGATGGCGCGTAGGCAGCGAGATGCAAACCGGCGGCTGGTTGCTGACGCAGGAAAACTCACTTCCACGGCCGTATCGGGTCTCCAGAATATCGAGACCATCAAAGCCACCAGTGAGGATTCCTCTTTTTTCTCCAGATGGGCCGGTTACCAGGCCAAGGTGATGGAGTCCATGCAGTCCCTGGGTATGCCGGCCGCCCTGCTGTCCAGCATGCCGTCAATGCTGGCCTCGCTGAACATGGCAGTGCTGCTCAGCTATGGAGGCTTGCAAGTGATGGATAGGAGTTTGAGTCTAGGGACTCTTGTAGCCTTCCAGGTACTGGTTGGGGGCTTCAATGCCCCTATCTCGCAGTTGGTCGGTTTCGGTTCCACCATGCAACAGGCTTCAGGCAATCTTGCCGGCATAGATGATGTGCTGAATTATCCGGCTGATCCGGCGATTGCGGCAGGCGAAGATACGCCCGGGATTCTAAATGATCAGGGTGCATCTGATGGGGGCGTATCCGGCGAGCCGGAGGGAGTTGGCGTAGTTCCAGAAAATGGTGAGTCCATCGTGGAGCGCGCGCCAGGCGTGGCCGCAGCGGGTGCGGTTCCGCTACCGGCCAGACTGTCCGGGCGGTTGGCCTTGGAGGATATCACCTTTGGCTACGCTCCTCTCGATCCTCCCTTGATCGACGGTTTCTCTCTGGGCATTCTGCCCGGAAGGAGAGTGGCAATAGTGGGCCCTACGGGAAGCGGCAAGTCCACTGTCGCTCAGATCGTCATGGGCCTGTACCGTCCGTGGCGGGGCCGTATAACGATAGACGGCATTCAACGGGAATATATTCCACGTCGTGTGCTGGCGTCTACGGTGGGCTTTGTCGACCAGGATATACATCTTTTCGAAGGCACCGTCCGGGACAACCTGACACTGTGGGATCCTACCGCTTCAGAAGAGTCTGTAGTAAGGGCGGCCAAGGATGCCTGCATCCATGATGATATAGTGCGCCGTCCAGGGGGCTACGACTACGTCATGCAGGAAGAGGGGCGCGATTTCAGCGGGGGCCAGAGACAGAGACTCGAGATGGCGCGTGCGCTGGTTCCCGATCCTGCCATCCTGGTGATGGATGAAGCCACTAGTGCCCTGGATCCTCTGGTGGAACTCGAGATAGACAAGAGGCTCAGGGCACGAGGGTGCACATGCTTGATTGTTGCCCACAGGCTTTCCACGATCCGGGATGCCGATGAGATCATTGTCCTAAAGGCTGGGAAGGTGGAGGAGCGTGGTACCCATGACCAGCTCATGGGTAACAACGGACTCTATTCCATTCTGGTGTCAGGATGACGGGTACAGCATCTACCACTCCTTCTGCGATCTCGGGCAGTGACGTATTGACGCCTGAGAATGCGATAGACCTCAAGCTATCGCGAGTTCCGGTTAAGCTGGATTCGTGCGACACGGCATGGCGGGTGGATGCAGGCCAAGTCCAGGTATTTGCGGTGGAGTTGGAGTCCGGCGGTGGATGGGAAGCGGCGCTTCAGCGTGAACGATTCCCTTTGGTGACACTTGATCCTGGCACAATGGCATTTGCCCTGCCGGAATCATCAAATGTCGGTTTGATTATGGTGGGTATAGACGAGAGCGCTCGTGTCGTACCCGTACCGCTTGCGTCGCTAAGGCACGGCGCCGCGACAGGCGCAAACGGAGTGGCGGCCATGGTGGCGGCCTGGCTGGAATCCCTTGTGGCGGTGCTTGAGCTTTCGTGTCCTGCTTCAGGGGTTCCACTGGTGGCCGGTGACCCCGTGGAGGTGGGGGAGGGGCAGTATGCCTGGCCGGCCATGCGTACCGTATGGGTACCCGCATCGGATGGGCTGGTACTTTTTGGTGGTCCTGCTGGCGGTGAAGCAAGTGGAGGGAGTGGGCTGCAGGATGCGCCTATGGACACCGTTGGCGATACCGGCGTTCGGGACGGGCTGCTTGCCGGTACCGGGGTGCCGCTAGGGGTGGTGTTACCCGTTCCCTCCGGTGCATGGCTTTTCAATCCTGGTCCATCCGCGCACCTGTCACCGCAGGGTGGTACTCAGGCACTTTCTCGTGCGGAGGCATGGGATGGCTTTATGATACTGCAGGGCGCGCTTGGCGGTCGAATAAGCGTTGCGATAGCCGATAGAGTCGAGGCGGCATCAGCCCGGAGGGAGGGGATAAGACGGCATGAATCCATCCTGCAGGAAAGTACGTATGCATCTCTGGCGGCGATACTTGACAACCGCTATGGCGCGGTGAACGCAGCGGGGAACGATGACGTACTGGCTATGGCATTCGAGGCCGTGGCGAGAGAGCTGGGTGTCGATGTGAGGATACCACCGAGCCACTTGCTGCAGGCGGCAGCCGATCCTGTGGATGTGCTGGCCAGGCTATCTGGAGTGCGTTCAAGGGAGGTCATGCTGAACGGGCCGTGGTGGAAGGGTGACTGCGGTCCATTGCTGGCGAAGTATGCCGCCACTGGCGCTTATGTTGCACTTATCCCGGCAGGCGTCAATCGCTACGACATGGTTGACCCGGTGGCCGGCACTCGAATGCGCATTGACAGAGAGCTGACTTCCACCCTCTCTGCGACAGCTACTCTATTCTACCGACCGCTTCCTTCCGGTCCTCTTGCCGGCAGAGATGTGCTGCGTTACTTACTACGCCCGCTGAAGCCGGATCTTTACCGGCTGGCTGGCTATGCTGTGATTGCCGGCCTGATGTCGCTCGTAACCCCCCTTGTAACTAAGACGATATTTTCTTCCGTTGTACCGGGGTTGCAAAGGGGGAACTTGCTATGGCTTGCGGGACTTATGGTCACATTCGCCATCTCATCGTTCGGATTCGGGATGGCACAGCAATTTGCCGTTCTGCGGGTGGAAGGTCGCAGTTCGACCGATTTGCAAGCTGCACTATGGGATCGCGTTCTTGATCTGCCGATGCCATTTTTCCGCCGTTTTACCGCGGGCGACCTGACCATGCGTGTCATGGGTGTTGAACAGATAAGATCACTGGCCACCACTACTGTTACGACAGCAATGCTTGCTGTAACGATCGGGCTATCCAATCTTGTGCTTGCGCTTTTCCTGCAAGCCAGGTTGGCGTTGTTTGGTCTTATCGCCATTGCAATCATGGTGGCAGTGATGGTACGGGTGGTAAGGTACCAGATCTCCGGTCAGCGGCTGGTTCAGTCAGAGTCGAGATCCCTGTTTGCAACTGCCATGCAGATGGTGGGCTCTGTTGGCAAACTCCAGGCGGCATGTGCGGAGTCGCGTGCCTTTGCTCTTTGGGCCAACCGGTTCGCAGGGATGAAGCGTGCATTTTTCAATGCCCAACTCGGGTTTGTCGCGATGATGTCCTTCACCGCCGCCGGTACCGCGATAGCTACGGCCATGGTATTCCTAGGGGTGGCTACACTTCCAGTCGGTGCGGTGACCGGGGCCACGTTCATAGCTTTTAATGCGGCATTCTCACAGGTGGTTGTATCGATCACAAGCATGTCATCTGTGGTCACCTTCATCTCCCAGGCTGTACCTGCCTACGACAACCTGAGGCCAGTTCTCAGTGCTTCACGCGAAACCGAAGAGATACGTGAGGAGCCAGGCGTGTTGCGGGGTTCCATTGAAGTGAGCCACATAAGTTTCCGGTATGATCCCCAGTCTCCCATGGTGCTGGAGGATGTTACCTTCCAGGTGAATCCAGGGGAGATGGTGGCTATAGTAGGTCCTTCGGGGGCAGGTAAATCCTCCCTGATGCGTATCCTGCTTGGCTTCGAGAAACCGGAGATAGGGTCAGTGCGCTTTGACGGGAAAGACCTGGAGAGTCTTGATCTCCGTGCAGTGAGGAGCCAGATCGGCGTAGTGCTCCAGAACGCCGGGCTAATGCCCGGAGATATATATACCAACATTGTGGGCACCAGACCGCTCACCGTGGATGACGCATGGGTGGCGGCGCGTACTGCCGGCTTGGAGGAGGATATCAAAGGTATGCCCATGGGCATGCACACGTTTGTAGCTGAAGGTGCTGGAACGATTTCCGGCGGTCAGAGACAGCGATTGCTGATTGCCCGTGCTGTCGCAGGCATGCCGAGGATACTCCTTTTCGACGAAGCCACTAGTGCACTGGACAATCTCACGCAGGCTCAGGTGGCGCAGGCCATTGCCCGCCTCAGGGCGACCCGCGTGGTGATAGCACACAGGCTGTCTACTGTGCGGAGCGCTGATCGCATACTGGTGATTGTCGATGGCCATCTGGTGCAGGAAGGAAGCTACGACAAACTAATGGAGAATACTGGCCCGTTTCGCGAGTTGGCCGGAAGGCAGTTGTTGGCATGAATACCGGCATTGACGTCGGCAAGACCGGCATCGGCACTGAAGCCGTGGACAAGTTGCTCGCGCAAGTGCTTCCTGAGGCCGCGAGCATGGCCGAGCGAAGGACAGGCACTTGGCTAGAATCGCTAAGCTCCGGAGAAGGTACCGGTAGCGCGGACGCACGCTGGAACCTGTGGATGGAGAAGTGCACGCGCGGAGACGAAACCGCCTTTGCTGACCTACTCGGGTCCAGAGGGCTGGATGTCCGCTCCGCGCGCGCAGGGCTGATGGACGTACGTCTCGTCGATGGTGCTGATTTGCCGCCGTGGGCGGAAGCATTGCGTGCATTGCTGGTGGCAGCTATCGACCTACCATCTGCTGGCGACGTGGAACTTGCGTCCTCACTAACTGCGGGAAGTGTTTTCGCTGTTACCGCAGAGGCTAAGCTACCGCTGGAAGAGGGTTTTGGCGCTATGGCATTGAGCTGTTTCGTCGGCCCCGCGCGCTCTTGGCTCTCTGGATCGGTAGGAGGCATGGGAGATACGCATGGAGTGGCCACCGAGATGGCCGGTGCTGATGCCCGCGCTCCTATCATCATGGATTACCTTTTGAAGGCTTTCCTGGCTCAGGTCCTCCATGCATGCCTGAGGTGTATGCGCGCAGACGATGCGGTCGATTTCGCTGCCGATGTACCGCCTTTTGAGGGATGGGCCGGCCTGCTCGGACGCTATCCCGCCATCGGGAGGGTGATTGGTACGATCGCTGTGAACTGGCGCGAATTTGCACACGAGTTTCTCCACAGGCTGTATAGTGATCGCGACGACCTGGAAGGGTTGCTGGCTGTTACCGCTGCAACTGAGTCGAGCATGGGCATCGATACGGGTGATCATCATGATAGCGGGCGTTTCGTGATGCCAGTGGACTTTGGGGGCGGGCAGCGCCTCTTGTACAAGCCGAAAGACCTCCGGCTCGGGAGCGCCCTAGGCGACCTCTTGGAAACCCTGGAAGTACCTATATTGCTTCCCAAACGCCTGGAACGTGATGGTTATGTCTGGGAGGCGTTTGTGAGACGTTGCCTTCCAGAAGGTGAAGTCGAATGGGCAGAGCTTGCCAGGGAGGTCGGCATGTGGATCCGCTTGTTCGATGTGCTTGGATCCACCGATATGCTTGGGTGCAATGTGGTGGTTGCCGGGACGCATCTCATACCTATAGACACAGAGACGATCATCCCTTTCCTGTTTGTCGCTCCGGAGGATCTGCCATGGATACCCGTGGGGGTGCGCACGGGATTGCTTACCTTTCCTCTTATCACCAAAGGGAAACGTTCGTTGGGAGATGTGGGCCTACTGGCTGATCCATCATATGCTGCATTATTGGATCATCTGGATTCCATGCTGCAAGGATTTGAAATCATGCATACCCGCTTGGTGGAGCACCGGAGGGAATGTATGGAGTGCCTGGATAGCTTCGAGGAACTTCCAGCGCGTGCAGTGCTCAGGAATACATGGGTATACTACCGGCTCTTGATGGACAGCCTGGCACCGGAGTCTCTGCGTAATGGGGTAAGTCGCGATCTGGTCATTGAACGACTTTGGAGGGCACAGCAACGTTACGATATGTCTGTTCAGCTGGTGGAGTCAGAGATATATGCACTTCGCGATATGGATGTGCCGCTCTTCCGCTTCATGCCCGGCAGTAGGGATATAGTAGGCCCTGGAGGATATGTCGCGCGGGATGTGCTTGCTGAGGCCCCTATCCTGGATGTGCGCAGGCGCCTCATGGATCTGCCCCCCGTTCCTGATCAAGCTGATCTGGATGCATTGCTTGCGCAGGCGTTCTGCGCCTTTCCTGATTACGATATCAGTCGCAAGAATGATGGGCAGGATGGTATAGAATCGGTCATCATGCCATGATTTCATTGGATTGCCCTCCAGCGGATGTGCCAGACGACAGATGGATGGCCCTAGCGATAGGTACGGGGTGTGACTTAATCGAGATTATCAGACATGGAGGCCCATCTGGCAATAGCCTGGATGCAGGAGTCGTATACGTAGCACACAACGATGTGTTTTCCCTGTCGCATACCAGAGGAGGTGATCTGCTGTCGGGCGCAGGCGGTATAGCAGTAGTGCTGGCAGAATTATCGGCTCTCTCGGGAGTGGATAGCTTTGGCGAAGAGGCTGTCCGGCAGGCTGATATTGCCATTGGGGCATGCACGGTACTTTCGGAGGAAATGGATAGATGGAGTGGCGCGCCTTCCGATGTTCCGGTGAATGGCATGTATACCGGATTGGCATCCTCTCTCTACTGCTTGAAGTTCTTGGCGCGTATAGGAGGGGTTCAAACTGCATCCGAGGCAATTTCCACCGCGATCGCTCAAAGCGAAGAGTCACTGGTGGCTTTTGACTTCGAGACGGCATTTGCATCCAATGGATGGCTACAGGTGGCCCCAGTGGCCTCCCTGCTTGCCGTGCTCAGTAGTGAGGCCACGTACATGGCAGGTGATGGAGCGCCTGTCGGCAGTGAAGTGGAGGGTAGCCTTAGCGGTATACGCACTGATACATCGTGCAGTGACACATCGTGTAGTCAAGCAGGTGGTAACAAGCGAGCAGGAAATGAGCTGAGCCTCAGCGAACTTCGCGACCGGCTGGCTGAAATCATAGTCGCCAATTGGGGTAAATACTTCCCTGCATTTCCGATCAATCCCGTAATGTCAGATCTCTTTCCATCCGAGCGAGCTATGGCCATTCTAGCATTGAGTCGCCATGCTGATCCTACTCGCATGGTATTGCCACACCAAATGGTCAACTGGCTGGATCAGGCGAGCGAACCTGCATCTGCGGATCGGCTGATAGCAATTTCATTGGGCAAGAAGTTACCTGATCCGGCAGTCCCTTCCACTTCGTTGGGGTGCATCAACGTCATAGAGGAAAGACTTCTATCCTACAGGTATGATGCGAACGGCAGGCAACTTGCAAGTGCAAGGGAAATAGGAACGATGCTTGCCGGGCGCAAGGAGTCTTACGGCCGATGGTTTCCTGAAGCGGTGCTGCCTGACCGCTACAGGCTGTCCGCTATGTGGGGGTTGGCAGCGGTGGCGCATGCATTTGCAGGTTTGGGTGATCCGCGGCGGTGGTGCTCAATGAGGCTTCTCGAATATCCGGATGTTAAACAAAGTACGATCAAGGCTACGCTGCCACCTAGTAGTGAACTGCTGCATGGGGAAGCCTTTCGCGGGGAGCATCTTACGGGATGACATCTACGGGGCCGGTTGCCGGCACTTCTGTTCGCGTGGCGATAGTGGAAGATGAAACACTCTTTTCCGGGTTGCTCGATTCGGCACTAGATAGCTTGAACCTGTTCGAGGTGGTCGCCTGTATACCTGATGGGGATGCTGCCCTCCGTATTTTACCTGATCTTGCACCAGACGCAGTGGTAGTCGATATATTCCTTAATGGGGCAATGACGGGCTTGGAGATTGGCGTTGCCCTTCGCGAAGTATTGCCCGAGGTGGGGATAGTGGTGCTGTCCAGCCATCTGGATCCAGCCTTGCTCTATGCGCTCCGGCCAGAATCTTGTATAGGATGGTCGTTTCTTGACAAGCGAACCATCAGCAATATAGAAGTGGTTGCACGAGCGATAGAGGCATCCGTGTCAGGGGATATAGCTTTGGACGAATCGCTCATAATGGATATTGAGAGTGCGCGCAATGCGGGCGGCCTTGCCGAATCTATTCACGGTTCTGCCGCTCCACTCACAGCTCGCCAAGAGGAGATCATGTTCCTCATCGCTCAGGGATATACCAATGCAGGTATAGCAAAACGACTACGGCTCTCGGAACGTACCGTCGAGCATCATATTGCCGATATATATATACGCTTAGGCATCGATTCAGTGGATACCGAGTGTCATCCCAGAGTAATGGCGGTCTTGAGCTGGTTGAAGAGGGATGGAGCGGGAGTCCACGCGTGAGACCCGTGGCAACTACAGCATTGCTGGCAGCAGCGGCACGGGCGCGAGAGTCGGCCGGGATCTACCCTCTTTTTCATGATCCCTACGCAAGGCGGCTCGCCGGTGTGGAGGGGATTAGATTGCTGGAGCGCCTGGAGACCGATGTGCCTGAAGCCGCCGGCTTGATCGGGGTGGTGATACGTACATACTTCATGGATAGACAACTCGAAGGATTGCTTGCCGGCAGGTCGGTGAGTCAGATCGTCCTTCTCGGAGCAGGTATGGATACTCGTGCATACCGAATGAATGGCGCCGGAAAATCCGGAGGGGCGGCAAATCAAATTACACCTAGAAACCAGGGAGGTGAAATTCGCTTCTTTGAAGTGGATGACCCGGAACTGTTGAGATTGAAGGAGCGCCGGCTTCACGGTGCCTCTACCCTGCCGCATATACAGCGTATACCCGTGGGTGGCGATCTGGAATCTGCTGCTCTCGCGGGCCTGCTCTTAGGGCACGGATTCGACCCTGCTCGTCCTACGGCATGGATTGTCGAGGGCCTCTTTATCTACTTGCAAGAATCATCGGTACATTGCCTGCTCTCGGGCATCACACATCTGAGTGCACCTGGATCACATCTCCTGTGCGACATAGTCAGCCGTACCCTTCTTGCGCATGGGATGACCAGCAGGTTACGCCAGTATTTCGCCACCGGTGGGTTTTCCATGCAGTTTGGAGTGGACGATCCGGCCGCACTTCTGGACAAGTACGGATGGCAAGCGGATGTGCATACCATGTCGGCGATAGGGGTAAGTGCCGGTAAGCTCTCTGTTGCTGCCAACTCAGGTGTCACTCCAGCACATGGAGACGGCTACCTGGTCAGCGCAACATACGGGTCATGCTCAGCGCCGCTGGCGATCCCAGCGGAAGAACCGCAGGCTGATGGCGGTTCCAACGGCCAGCCAGCCGAGCATGATGAGCAGGTCCACTCCTCGGAATCCCGGCGCTGCCACACCAGGGTTGAAAGCGGCCTCCAGTGAACGGGCGAATGGTTCCAAGGGGAATGCTCGTGCCACGTCTTGGAGCCAGGCAGGCTGAGCTTGGGCCGGGTAGAACACGCCAGATACAAAGCTGAGCACGATATAAGGAAGGGTGACTATCGGTGATCCTCCTTCGGCACGGGTGACTGCAATCGACATGGCAATACCGAGAACACTCCAGCAGGCAGTCCCTACGATCAGGTCGACCACCAGCGCGGGCAGGGTGGCTGTACGGATCATCACATGGTAGCCGAAGCGTCCCACCATCAGAACGATGACTACCATCATGCAGGCATTTACGAGCGTGGCTCCTACCTTACCGGCAAAGAATATCCAGGGGGGCAAGGGGGTTCCTCGCACGCGCTTGAGAACTCCCTGCTCGCGCTGGACGGCGATGCTCATGGCCAGATTGGCGTAAGTGGTGGACACCAGCGAGAATGCCAGGATGCCTGGCACGAAGAAGGTGTCGAAGCTCACCTTGCCGAGCACGCTCAAGTGCGCTCCCTGGTTGCTGGCGCCAAGGAATACCAGAAATGCAATAGGCAACATGAAAGTAAAGATGACCGCACGCTTGTTTCGCCACAGAAGAAGCTGCTCCATGCGTATCTGGCGGCCGAGCAGGTGAATGTCGCCTGAGGTCACCGGTCGATATCGCATGCGCTCCGGAGGTATGGTGCCTGGCTGCCCGCGCCATGCCTGTAACTGCTGCTGTGCCTGCTGCGGAAAAGGCGATTGCGGCACAGTTGGTGGTTGCCGCTGTTGCGACTGAGTCGGCTGCTGCGATTCCCTCGATTCCATCAGGGGCCATCCTCAGTGAGCGCAAGATATACATCCTCCAGGGTGGGTCGACTGACGGTCAGACCGGCAAGCTCGAGGCCGCGACTGGTAGACCAACTCGTCAATATATGCAATGCGAGATCGGGACGGGTGGTATGCACTACGACAGCGCCTCCTCTTATGGAGAGTTCGGCATCCAGATGATATCCTTTGCTTGGCAGTGATGGATCCGCCGCCGGCTGTTCCAGTGATGGTAGATCGCCTGCAGAGACACCCTCGGGCAGCAGGAAACGTATCTTGCTCGTAGTAGTGTCACGTCCCCCGATACGGTCGGGTGAATCTTCAGCCACGATCTTCCCGCCAGAGATCACCGCAACCCTGTCCGCGAGCGCCTGGGCTTCATCCATGTAGTGAGTGGTGAGAAAGATCGTCTTGCCAAGGGAGCGCAGTCCCTGGATGGTTCGCCAGGCTCCGCGGCGAGCAGCTGGGTCAAATCCTGTCGTCGGTTCGTCGAGGAAGACAAGGTCTGGGTCGCCGGCCAATGCCAGGGCAAGATCAAGGCGCCTGCGTTGCCCTCCTGACAATGACTCTATGCGCACGTCAGCCGAGCCGGTGAGTTCCACCAGGTCCAACAGCTCCACCACCGAGCGGGGATGGTCATAGTAATGACGGTAGAGATCCAGTGCTTCTGCGACTGCGAGCTGTGGCTGCAGGCCGCTTTCCTGGAGCATGATGCCGATATGCTCCCGGAACGTTCGGCCACTGCTTTCAGGGTCCAATCCGAGTACCGATACCCTGCCCGAATCGCGCCTACGATAGCCCTCGAGGATCTCGACGGTTGTAGTCTTTCCTGCCCCGTTTGGTCCGAGGAAACAGTACACCTCGCCTGCCTCTACGCACAGGTCCACCCCATCTACCGCCCGGAGATTTCCATACGATTTGACCAGCCCTTTTACCTCGATAGCTGGCATCAGCAGAGACCGACGGCAGAGCTGGTTGCAATACACATGTACAGGGACTATAGCAGGCACCGAGCAGGGGAGCGAGGTGGGCAGGGGAGCGAGGTGGGCAGGGGAGCGAGGTGGGCAGGGGAGCGAGGTGGGCAGGGGAGCGAGGTGGGTCTGTCGCGAAGGCCGAGCAACTGCGGTATTACGTTGTGCGATACTTGTGAAGTGGCTAGAAATCCGCTGATGAACTGGCAATATACTACCGATGTGTCAATTATCATAAAAGTCTTAAAATCTGATTGACTTAGTCTGGTTTTGTGCTATCATGATTACATGGTCACCAGAACATTGCCCGATGAATTGCTCGACGACATAGATCGCTACCAACGCCTTCTGGAGAAAGTGGAGGCAGGAGAGATCGACGAGGACTCCTTCAAGATTACAAGGCTGAACAACGGCATTTACGGGCAGCGCCAGGGGGAGAACAAGATGATGGTTCGCATAAAGCTGCCCTACGGATCGATCCAGCCGGACCAACTGGATGTGCTGGCGGATGTGGCCGAGGATTACTCGAGGGGTTGGGGGCACATTACCACCAGGCAGAATATACAGTTCCACTTTGTCCCGCTCAAGCGCACACCCGAACTGCTGCGTAAGCTCGCAGCAGCAGGGCTTACTACCCGTGAGGCATGTGGCGATACCGTACGCAACATCACTGGCTGCCATCTGGCAGGCGCGTGCCCCTATGAGGTTCTCGATATCAGTGCCTGGGCGGAAGCAGCCTTCCGCCACTTTCTCAGGCATCCTTATGCTCAGCGCTTACCCAGGAAATTCAAGATCAATTTCTCCGGATGCGCCACGGATTGCGGGCAGGCTGCCTTCAACGATATAGGCGTCATAGCCGTTATGCGTCCCAGGGCGGATGGTGGCATGGAAGCAGGTTTCAAGGTGCTCATCGGCGGCGGCCTGTCGGCTAATCCCCATCCGGCCCAGGCACTCGAAGAGTTCACCACGCGGGAATTGCTCCTTCCCACGATGGAGGCGATTCTCAGGACCTTCGATCACTACGGGAACCGTGACAACAAGCTGCGGGCGAGGATGAAGTGGCTTGTCGACTCGATGGGAATAGACCAACTGCGTGAGCGCATCCTGAAGGAGCGCCGCCTCCTGATTGCATCGGTCACCTATGTAGACGGCATCCCCGAGATAGTGAAGCAGGCGGGCGATGCCCCTGCTGGCGTGAACACGAGGCAGGCGCCAACGGCGGTCGGAGAGCTCAACCGGGGTGTCCGGGTGGAGCTTGGCGGCAGGCACACGGCTTTTGAGCGGTGGGAGAGAGCGAACGTAGTACGTGGAGTGGCCAAGGGTACGGTGTCGGCCTACGCATGGGCACGGCTCGGAGACATTACGGCTGAGCAGTTCAGAGCGCTCGCATCCCTCCAGAGGGAGGTTGGCGCCGATGTGCGGGTGACCAACCGGCAGAACTTCGTATTCCGGGGTCTTACGGAAGATCAACTCCGTACTGTATACGAGCGGCTTGCCGTGATTGATATGGCGGAGCCTGGAGCGGAGTTGGCTCGTGATGTCGTGTCGTGTCCTGGCGCCGATACATGCAACCTGGCTGTGACACAGAGCAGGGGACTCGCGGGTGCTATTGGGGATGCATTGGAACGGGCGGGTCTTGCGGAGACCGATGGGGTCCGTATCAATATATCGGGTTGTACTCATTCGTGCGGGCAGCATCATATCGCTGACATAGGTCTGTTCGGGGCGGAGCGGCGCGCCCACGGTAAATCCGCTCCCGGCTACCAGATGCTGCTGGGAGGCCATCTCGGTGCGATGGAAGTCGAGTTTGCCTCCAAGGCACTACGGCTTCCGGCCAAAAGGACCGCTGAGGCCGTCGTTGCGGTGGTTGGGCGGTATGCTCACGAGCGTAACGCTGGGGAGACCTTTGCTGGCTGGTTGGAACGGGCCGGGGATACAAAGTCAATTGCTGAGTCGCTCAAACATCTGGACGAGTTCCCCGATCCGGATGAGGCTCCGGAGTATTACATCGATTATGACGAGACAGGGCCGTTCAGTGGTGAGGTCGGCATAGGCGAGTGTGCGGGAGTGTAGCCGGCAAGGTCCGTAGAGATATCGTTGCCATGAAAGTGGTAGGGCTTGTGTTGGCGCCTGCCGGTCCACCAGACGAATACCGCTCCCAGCCCGAGCATTGCCACCACCAGCGGGTCCACTCCAGGCCCTATCGCTTTAGGTGCGTAGATGAAGAATGCTCCGAGCAGGAACGCCATCACGGCAGAGGAGAAGAGCGCTCCGGCCAGCAGCCACTTGTGGTGGTGAGTGAAGACTTGCGTATGGGTAAGTTTCCGGTGGCCTACGGTAAGGAACACCGTAGCTGTCAGCGAGTCCAGGAAGAACTCGGCAAGCAGGAAGAACCCGGCTGATGACAGGACAAGCCTGAAGAACGTGCTCATGGATGAGACAAACACCTGCATTGCGGTTACCACCAGGACGAGACCGAACACGACCAGTGTTGCGATGTGAGGTACCTGATTACGGTTGGTCCTGCCAAATGCTTTCGGTATCAGGTTCTCGCGGCCCATGGCATACAGGGCGCGGGTGAGTATGTAGGTGGTGAGCCATAGTCCGCCGGCCGTCGACAGCAGTACAGGGATGAGGATCAGCCACGACTCCCCGGGGATTATCCGGTGTGCCCAGAGAGCCAGAGGATCGCTTGAATCGGATAGGAGCTTCATCGGAGTCTCTGCGAACACAAGCGGGTACAGGATGGCGTAAAAGCCCAGAGCCAGGAACGCTCCAATGATCCCGCTGACCCCCGGGTCCTGGCGTGGACGGTGGGATTCCTCCGCTGCATAGGAGTCGATCTCCCACCCGTCGAGAACGGTTGCCGCTATGACGGCAACGATCATCATCCCTCCCAGCGGCAGCGGGCCAAAGTGCACCGGCAGTGCCATATGCTGGAGGTCGACCAGCCCAAGGGTGCCAAAAGCAACCAGTGATGTCACTTCCACTGCGAAGAAAACTTTCGTGATGATGGCGGTCGGTCTGGCGCCCATCAGCAATGGTACCGCTGCAAAGCATATCCAGAAAAGTGTGACCGCCATGACCACTCCGCCGGGCGCCCGCCAGCCGGGCGCCACCAATTCCAAGGTGTAGTTTGCTGCAGGTATGGCGATCGGAGGTATGGAGACGAAATAGGCGAGCATGAGTATCCATGCCTGGTAGCGCGACACAGTCCGGCCCATGACGCGTGCAGACCAGTGGTAAGATGCTCCCGAATGCGGGAAGTGACGATTCAGCATGCGGAAGACGAAGCTCGATATGACGAAGGGTATGGCCAGTACCGCAATCGCGGGGAGTGCCCACCATCCGGCAACTGCGGCCATTACCCCACCGGTGGCTGCAACCGAGAAAATCGGTCCTATACTGGATACCGAAAGGGGAAACAGATCGCCCAGGCTGAGCGCTTGGCGCAATCCCCTCCTATGCGGTTCAGCACTAGTATCGGCGCCATGCCCGTCCTGGGAGATTGCGGTTCTGGTACTCTCGCCGCCGCCGCCGGCTCCGCGCCTATCTGTACCGGCGCCGACTCCTGCTGACCAGGCAGCGGAGTCCCTGGTCATACTAGCACGATACTCCCGGTACCCGTGAGTTCTGCCGCGCGACCGCATCCCTCTTCAGTTTCGAGTTCGCCAAGAGCGTCCATGTCAGTGATCCTTCCCCAGCCCCTACGCCCTTCTCCGTTCAAGTACGAGGCTATACCGAATTCTGGGGCTCCACCGCGTGCATGCCATACAGTGTAGGTTTCCAGCGTGAGTGGCTTGCCGGAGGTGTTCTCGACGGGAGCAGGCGGTCTTTGTGGCAGTGTGTTTACCTGTTCCTGTGGATTGTCATGGCGGAAACCCTCTGCGGGGGGATCAGACGACCATATCCCTATGGAATGTTTTGTTACGTACCATCCGAGTCCCGTGATCAGCCCCGAGGCATTGGGGCTATCTCTCAGGAGCTTGGCCATGGTCGATATCGAGTGAGAGACGTAGTTGTTCCCAGGTCCCCCTGCAAAGGTGAGGCCTCCCGTGACAGACAGCGGCCTGCTGGGGTCGTTCACCGGAAGCCCCAGGGCATCTGCAGCGATCTGTACCGCTGACGGGAAGCAGGAGTAGAGGTCCACGTACTCGATATCGTCGATGGATATGCTTGCCAGTTCGAGCGCCCTATGCCCTGCAATCTCGATCGCGGGCGACCTGTGTAGGTCCAAACGGTGCGAGACAAACCAGTGGTCGTCGGCATCCACGCCTGCTACGGGAAACACGAAGCGATCACTGGGAACGCCTGCCGCCCGTGCGGCCTCCAGCGAGCACATTATAAAAGCGGCTCCCTGATCGACCTGCATGTTCGCATTGAGTAGTTTGGTATAAGGGAAACATACCATCCTGTTATTTTCACCGACCTCGTATATCTCTTCAGGAGAATATTTACGGTGCTGCCAGGCATACGGGTTTCCGGCGGCGATACTGGACAGTGATGACCAGAGCTTACCTATGTTTTGCCGGTGCTCTGCAAGCGACCAGCCGCGTGCATGGCGTATGGCGTTCTCGAACAGCGGGAAGACTCTTGCGGGCCTGTCCATTCCTGCGCCTGCTTCTGAAAGCGTGGTGGGTTCCTTGTCCGTTCCAAGCATGAGAGGAGGTGGAGTATCATCGGGTTGCGTGGTCCATCCGAGGGCCGGATGTGTCGAGTTCTTGCGGGCAGCCCTGCGGGTATAGACACAGTCCGCACCTACCACGAGAGCCACATCCATCTGTCCAGCTTGTATGGCTTTAGCGGCATAGGTGGCTACCATCTGGGGGCTGTTTCCTCCGACGGTCGTGGTGGCGAGACGCTTTGGCTCTATGGCGAGACGCTTGGCGACCAGTTGAGCCGGATTGACGTAAGACCATGCCAGTGACTGGATCGTGCACAGGACCGAAGCTTGTTCGAGGAGCTTCCTGCCGGCATCGTCACCTCCGCAATCCGCTGCTGCAAGATCAAGGACCTTGGCCATGAGTTCTACGGGCTCGAGCGATTGCGTGAGAGAAAGGTCCCGGACACGGTGATTGGTAAGTTGCGCCGTACCTACGAGTACGGGAGTGTTTGGGGAAATCGTCACGTAATTCATGGTACCTGCTTGGCACGCCCGCCGCCATCGGGCAAGATGCCTAGCGGAAATCCGCTGAGCCTTCAAGTTGCACTGGTTGCACAAAGCGCCGCGAAGGTTTGGTAGGATAGGCACGTGAAGATTGCTGCTGGATGTGACCATGCTGGGTTTGATCTTAAGAACCTGCTCATGGAGCACCTGAGAGCCACTGGTTATGCGGTGGAAGACCTGGGTACTTATTCGACGGAGAGAGTGGACTATCCTGTCTACGGAGCAGCGGTCGGTAGAGCCGTGGCAAGAGGGGAGGCCGACTTGGGTCTGTGCGTGTGCGGCACCGGTATAGGGATATCTATAGCCGCCAACAAGGTTCCAGGCATCCGTGCTGCCGTGGCCCATGATGCCACCACTGCTCGCTTGGCCCGCCAGCACAATGAGGCCAATGTGATCTGCTTTGGAGGGAGGGTTATCGGTTCCGATGTGGCGAGGGAATCCCTTGATGCGTTCCTGGAGTCCAGGCCTGCCGGTGAGCGCCATCACAGGAGAGTGGAGGAGCTGGAGGAGCTTCAGGGCCTCTGGCCAGTAAGCGGCTGGATTCCCAGCGACGGAGAGCTTGCAGGCCTGCTGTCGCAGGAGGCTGTGCGACAATCATCGACGATCCAGCTGATAGCTTCGGAGAACTTCACATCGCCCGCGGTGCTTGCGGCCACTGGCTCCGTTCTTACCAATAAGTATGCCGAGGGGTATCCTTACAAGCGCTATTATGGCGGTAATCGCGTCATTGATGAGGTGGAGGATCTTGCCAGGGAGAGGCTAAAATCGCTGTTCGGAGCGGAGCATGCCAATGTGCAGCCTCATTCGGGGGCTAGTGCCAATCTTGCTGCTTACGAGGCGTTGCTCGACCATGGTGACACTATTTTTGCGATGTCGCTGGATCAGGGTGGGCATCTTACTCATGGCGCCAAGGCCAGTATTACTTCGCGGCTATGGCGATTCGTTCCGTATGGCCTTACCCCGGCATCGGAGGATCCTGGCAAACCGGGTGAGGTGATAGATCTTGATGGTATGAGCGATTCTGCGGAGAGGGAGCACCCCAGGCTGATCGTGGTAGGCACCACCGCCTATACTCGCCAGATAGATGCGCAGCCATTCAGGGAGATCGCTGACAGTGTCGGAGCGTATCTCATGTTTGACATCGCACACCCTGCAGGGCTGGTGGCGGGCGGTGCACACCCGAACCCGGTGCCCCTCGCGGATGTGGTGACCCTTACCAGCCACAAGACATTGCGTGGTCCAAGAGGTGGAGCGATAATGTGTAAAGCCGAACATGCGAAGGCGGTGGACAAAGCGGTATTCCCTGGCCTGCAGGGTGGCCCGCTCGAGCACGTCATAGCTGCGAAGGCGGTGGCGTTCAGGGAGGCATCGTTGCCGGCATTCCGCGAATATGCTCATCAGGTGGTTGCCAATGCCAAGGTGCTTGCCACCGCGCTGGCAGACGAAGGTTTCAGGCTGGTGTCAGGCGGCACGGAGAACCATCAAGTGCTGGTGGACCTGAGGACCTTCGACTCCGATCTCACTGGCAAGGAAGCGCAGGATGTGCTCGACGGCGCCGGCATTACGTTGAACCGCAACCAGATTCCAGGTGATCCAAGGCCGCCATACGTGACATCAGGTCTGCGCCTCGGCACAGCGGCTGAGACTACGGCCGGCATGGGATCGGATGAGATGATCAGGATCGCCACATTGGTGAAGAGAGCCCTGCAGGGCAGGCATGATGCTGCGGCTTTGGCCTCCGTGCGCGCAGAGGTGAGAGAACTGTGCATGGCATTCCAGCCCTATCCACATTACCTGTCCAGTACATGAGATCGAGGATGATATGCTGCCGCTGGGCGACTATGCGGTCGTTGCTGCCGTAGCGGCACTTGTAACTTATCTCGCATCGTTTCCTGTCCGCAGGGTTGCACGTCGTGTGGGTATGGTGTCGGTACCTGGAGAGAGACGGATCCATGACAAGCTCACTCCTTATGGTGGTGGAGCGGCGATGCTGGTGGCTTTCCTGGTTGCTATGGGTGTGGCATCGATGCTTTCGGGCGTTCGCGTGGTGTTCAGCGGATCGTCGGAGCCTCTCGGTGTGATAATAGGCGCGGTGGTCATTTTCTCTGTAGGGCTCCTGGACGACATACGTGAAGTTTCCGCCCCTGCAAAGGTCGCCGGCGAGGTGCTGGCCGCCACTGTACTTTATTTTATGGGTGTAACAATGTACCAGTTCAAAATACCCTTTGCAGGTTTTGTTTTACTATCTCCTGCTATGATACCGCTACTTGTTTCGTTGTGGGTGGTGGGTATGACCAATGCTGTCAACCTGATCGACGGCTTGGACGGGCTGGCGGCCGGAATAGTTGCGATAGCCTCGGGTGCTCTTGCTGTTTACGGGCTGCGGCTTGAATACCTGGGGGTGTTGCCGCTATCCAACATAGGTCCCCTTGTGGCAATCATCACCTTTGGAGCTTGCATCGGCTTTCTCCCGCACAACTTCCATCCTGCCAGAGTGTTCATGGGCGATTCTGGGTCATTGTTGCTGGGATTACTCATGGCTGCCTCCACTATGGTGATAGGGGGGCGTGCGCCTGAGGTATCCGGTACCACGTACTTCTTCTTTGCTCCGCTTTTCCTGCCTCTTTTCATACTAGGCGTTCCCATAGCGGACATGGCCTTTGCCTTCGTACGCCGGACGGCGCGAGGACAGAGTTTCCACACCCCGGACAAGAATCACGTGCATCACCGGCTCCTGCGCTTGGGCCATGGGCACAGTCGCAGCGTCATCATTCTCTGGTCATGGACAGCGGTACTATCGGCTTTTGTGCTGTTTCCCCTGTTCACAAAATCCGGGAATGCATTTATACCGCTGGTTGCCGCTGTTCTGGGCCTGCTCTTGTACACTCTGTTCCGACCCGGGCTCAAGAGAGGTAATGGCTTCCTCGGTACCGGCGATCCGTCAACTGCTGAAGGAAGCGGCAACGCTGGTCCGGTGGCTGCCGACGATAGTGCTGGCGCATCCGTGGCTGCGCCGGATGACTCCGGCTGGCGGGAACGTGAATAAACGCACCGGCAGCGAAGGAAGTAAAAGTAGGCGACGGAAGAGCGAGGATGCTGGAGATGCGTCTTCGCCTGGATTAGGTGACTTTTTAGCGATAGGAGTTGCCTGCGGGATATCGGTCGGAGGTGGGCTGGTTGTAGGAATGCTCCTGGATGCGCATTTCAGGACAGATCCCTATTTTACGTTTACCGGGCTTGGAGTAGGGATACTGCTAGCCGCGGCTGTTGTGTTCAGCGAGGTGAAGAAATACCTGTGATGGGTTTTGACTACACGGTCCAGTGCACGGTCCAGTGCACGGGCCGCGGCATAGTGGCCGCAGCAGACCGAAGAAATACCTGTGATGGGTTTTGACTACACGGCCTGCACGCATGTAACGTACGTGCAGTGGAGAGAGCTATCCAGTGTAAATGTGGCGTATGCCTGGAGTACCGCCATCGGCAGGTGGATCCATCGTCTCCGTTTGGTTGGATATGCGGGTTCGCTCGCGCTCGATACCCACATGTTCGATGACTTGGAGTGAGGAGATGATATATCCATGATGGAGGCTCTGTCAGGATTGGCCCTGGCTGACGTGGCGCGCGTCGCTCGCCGGACTGCACTTGCAGCGCTGGTCACCGGTGTTGTCGCTTTGATTGTATTGAGCTTACTGGGCATGGCGCTTGCAGGCATAGGAGGATGCTTGGGGCTCATGGCCGCCATGGTCAATTTCAGGCTGGTGGTGAAGTCCGCCGGCAAGGCAGTCGAGAGGATGGATACTGGGCGTAAGGCGATGCATTTCAACACCCTTTTGCGCATGGCGGTACTCAGCGTGGTAGGCATAGGATTGCTGGTGATCCTGCCTGAGCTGGGTGTAGGCATGCTCGTCGGGCTGGCTGTTTTCCAGGTGATGCTGCTGGCAAACCTTACTACGATATTATTTGCCGAGATGAAATCTAGTGGAGGTGCAGGATGAGGCAGTCGTGCAGGGGTACTCTGACGTCATGATATCGGGCATCATGAATGGAGGTGCAGGATGAGGCCATGCAGCGATGATGGAATATCGCACGGTGTGAAAGAAATGTATTATGTCATCAGAGAGATTGAGTTGAATGGAGGTGCAGGATGAGTCCGTTCGGTAATGCGGAATTCGGTAACTTTATGGCGGTTACCATCCATGTCGGCCATTATGTACAGCGAAAGGTTGCCGGGTTGACCTTGAATGTGGATACTCTATGGGCTACTGCCATTGCCATAGTAGTGGTGCTTGGACTGGGATTCGCGGTAAGGGCAAGAGCCACCAGTGGGGTGCCGGGAAGGCTACAGGTAATATGGGAGCTGATCATAGATGCGGTAACGAAGCAGGTGGAGTCTACGATCGGTCCGAGAGGAGCCAGAATAGTTCCCTTGGCGATATGCCTGTTCTTCGTTATACTCATATCCAACTGGGTGGAGATGCTGCCGAACATCACGCATCCGGCACTCTTTCCGGCTCCGACTGCTGACGTGAATACTACGATGGGTTATGCATTCCTCGTCATAATACTCGTGCATATCGCATCCATACGCGAGAAGGGCATTGGAGGATATGTAGGCCATTATTTCAAGCCCTACGTGTTTCTCTTCCCTGTGAACGTGATCGAAGAAGTGGCGAAGCCGTTTACCCTTGCGCTCAGGCTTTTCGGCAACATGTTTGCAGGGGGATTGATGCTGGCTCTCATAGTGGCCCTACCGTGGGTATATGTTTCTATGCCGGTGGCCACTATCTGGAAGCTCTTCGACATGGGCATAGGAGCAATCCAGGCGTTCATCTTTGCGCTGCTTACCATCCTGTACTTCGAGATGGGTATGACTGATGCCCACTGAGTGGATGCCTATGAGGCTGTTGCTGACGCTAACAAGTTGCCCAGCCTCTGGAGGCCAAGTTCCAGGAGGTCGTCCGACATGGCATAGGAAAGGCGTAAGTATCCCGGAGATTCAAATGCTTCACCGGGCACTATTGCCACCCGAGCCATTTCGAGGGCAATTTCCGCCAGTTGCGCAGTAGAAGTCACTAGTTGCCCGCCCAGCCGTTTGCCAAGGAGCTGTTTGACGGATGGGAATGCATAGAATGCCCCCTCTGGTTCGGTTATATCTACTCCTGGCATGTCGCTCAATAGCTTGTAAGAGAGCCTGCGCCTTCTGTCAAAGGCCAAGCGCATGTCTTCCACGCACTGCATGCCTCCCTCAAGCGCAGCCAATGCAGCTCTTTGGGATACATTGGAAACGTTTGATGATATCTGTGATTGCAGGTCAGTAGCCGCCCGGATGATGTCCTCAGGACCTACCATCCAGCCAACTCGCCAGCCTGTCATGGCGAATGATTTCGACACGCCGTTGATTATGACTACCTGGTCGGCAATGGATGGGTCAGCGTCCAGAATGGAGCTGAACTTGCAGTCTCCGTAGACCAGATTGTCGTAGATCTCGTCCACGACCACCATGAGACCTCGTTCAGCTGCGAGCCGTGCGATGTCACGAAGCTCATCACGGGTGAGAACTGCGCCGGTCGGGTTGGATGGGGAGACGATCAATATCGCCTTGGTCCTTTGAGTGACGGCCTGCTCGATATCGGCGGCAGCCAGGTGAAAGCTGGCATCTTCGTTGGTGACTACAGGCACAGGGATGCCTCCTGCCAGCTTGATCACCTCAGTATACGTACTCCATACCGGGGTTCCATAAATGACTTCGTCTCCGGGATCCGTAACTGTTGCAAATGTTTCGAAAGCGGCCTGTTTGGCCCCGTTTGTGACCAATACCTGTGAGGGGTCGATACCAAGTGACGAGGTGATGCTGGTCCTGGTGGCCACTGCCTGTCTCAGCGTGGGAAGGCCAGCGGTAGGGGTGTACTTGTGGGATGCTGGATCCGAGGCAGCCTGGCGTGCGGCTTCCACAATATGTGCGGGGGTGGGAAAGTCTGGTTCACCGGCTCCAAAGCCTATTACGTCCACCCCTTCCTGGCGCATTGCCTTTGCCCTGGCATCGACCGCCAGGGTGGGTGATGGTTCCACTGCGCTTACTCTGGTGGATATGCGGGTTGTCATGACAGCATCTTATACCAGTCGGTTCACCAGTGTTCACGGCAGCACCGTGGACACTGGTGCGTAGCAGCCGGTTTTACATGATGACGAATACATGCAAAGCTGGTTGCATGACCACTACGCCTGATATTGTTATTCCCGAAGGCATGTTACCCAGTGACGGGAGGTTTGGATGCGGACCTTCACGTGTTCGTCCTGCCCAGATCGAGTCACTCGCAATTGATGCCCCTCTGTATATGGGCACCAGCCACAGGCAGGCCACTGTCAAATCCGTGGTAGGCCACATACGTGAGGGCCTTGCCGGATTGTTCTCGTTACCTGATGGCTACGAGGTGGTGCTTGGCAATGGTGGCTCAACCTGCTTCTGGGATGCAGCCACATTCTGCCTCATCCAGCAACGAAGCCAGCACCTCGTGTTCGGTGAGTTCTCGTCGAAGTTTGCCAAAGCCGCCAAAGCCGCTCCACATATAGGGGAACCGGATGTCATCAAGTCGGAGTACGGTAGCCATCCTGACTCCAGATTCGATCCAGTGGTAGATGCCTACTGTCTAACCCATAACGAAACATCTACCGGAGTGGCAATGGAGATTGCCAGGCCTAGGCCTCCTGCCGGCAATTCCAGCGAAGCCGCCGCAGGGGAGGTCAGTGGAGGTGGCTCTGGACAGACTGCATCGGCTAGGGAGCATGAAGCTGCCGCGCTGGTACTGGTCGATGCAACTTCGGCGGCAGGCGGTCTTCGGGTGGATGCCAAGGAGTACGATACTTATTATTTTGCCCCCCAGAAGTGCTTTGCCTCTGATGGAGGGCTATGGATAGCTCTCATGTCGCCTGCGGCAGTGGAGCGTGTGGAACATATTGCAGGGATTGGCAGGTGGGTGCCGGCATTCCTGGACCTGAAGATCGCAATAGATAATTCCAGGCTTGATCAGACCTACAACACCCCTGCGCTTGCCACCCTTCATATGCTGGCAAACCAGATTGACTGGATGCTCGCCGGCGGTGGGCTCGAATGGGCCGCAGGTCGTTGTGACCGTTCGGCGGAAATAATCTATTCATGGGCGGAGGCTTCTGGATATGCGAAGCCATACGTGAGTGAGCCTGCATCGAGAAGTCATGTAGTGGCTACGATAGATTTTGTGGATGCCATCGATGCATCGGTGATCGCAAAAGTGCTCAGGGCAAACGGCATTGTCGACACGGAGCCATACCGCAAGCTTGGCCGTAACCAGCTGAGGGTGGGCATGTTTCCCAGCGTCGAACCTGACGACATAGCCGCACTGTGCGCCTGCATAGGGTACGTAGCCGGATCATTGTCAGTGTGACCTGGATTTCGTGGCTTCCGTAGAGTAATATCACCGACATTCATGCGTGGCAGAGCATCGATCACGCTTCCAGTGCTGGCCTGTATCTCTCCGCTCGGGTTGCGCCCGTTCAGCGTCACTCTGGGATGCCCCAAAGCCCTGTCGCTGTCAAGTATTTTACCAGCCTGACAGCGACGGAGCCCTCTCCAGCTACCCAATTCCTGCTCTTTTGGGAGATCGGCTACAAGATACCGTCAGGCTGGTGCTTGTCTCAGCTGAGAGCATGGTGAAGGGTGATGGCATGTGGTTCGAGGTGTTTTTCCATCGGCCGGGCGGATATCCGCGATCAGTTGTGGTAAAATCTGCTCTAGATGATCGGGAATCAGCAACTGGCAGGTAGGGTGGGCATTCCGAAGCTGCGTGGGTGGTTGCATGCGGGCTTATTGCCCTTGGTCGTCCTTGGCGGTGTGGCGCTTGTGGCTTTCGGTGAGTCCCTGATGGCGCGTATCGGTGATGCCATATATTTTGTAACCTCAGCTGAGCTGTTCGGTGTATCTGCGGTATACCACATTGGTCGGTGGACAGAGCACGTAAAGGGTATCCTGAAGCGATTGGACCATGCCAACATCTACCTTTTGATAGCTGGTACTTACACGCCCATAGCGCTCCTTTCGCTCCGTGGCGACTCACGTATTGCCGTCATGGCGCTGGCGTGGTCGGGGGCGCTGGCGGGAGTGGTGTTCAGGGTATTCTGGGTGAATGCTCCACGTTTTCTGTACACAGTGCTGTATGCGGCATTGGGGTGGGCGGCATTATTCTTTATCCCGCAACTTGTTGGCGGAGCAGGCATCATCGCTTTCATTCTTATTATGCTGGGTGGGCTTTTTTACAGTGTCGGCGGGGTTATGTATGCATTACGGAAGCCTAATCCATCTCCGAAGTGGTTTGGCTTTCATGAGATGTTCCACACCTGTACCATCCTTGCCTACATATCGCAGTATGTAGCGATTTCTATGATTACGTACAGATTTTCCTGACACGAGTCTTGGGCTCGTAATTACCGGAGCTATATCGCTATCCGGTGGTGGGATTCCGCCCATCGGTCGACATGGCACGTGGCGTTTATGCCTGCTGCCTTGCCGGCCAGCTTGTAGTGCATTGCAAATAGTTTATCGGCAAGGTGCTCACCTGCCGGAGGCTGAACGGAGTCAGAGGATATCAAATTACCAGAATGTACTTTTACCGGCTTGCGCGCTGCCCGCCTTGATTGCGTGAGTCGGATGGCGCCAAATTACTGGCATGTACTTTCATCGGTGAAGCGTACGGTAAACTGGCAAGAGATGATGTGCTCAAGCCGGACTGGATCAGCTAAGCCCAAACACAGTGTGCTAGCAGCACCCACCGTGGTGCTTTTCGCTCCCATGCTCATAGTGGTGGCGCTGATGCCGGCACCATCTCAGCTTGCGTATGGCGCTCACTTTACCCGCACGATCCGCACATACATGCCGCTACCACCAAAGATGCCATCGGCCACCGCCGGCGCCACAATACCAGCATCCACCGCCGGCACTGCAGTCACTACAATACCAACCGCCACCGCTCTAGCCTCGTCTTCGTGGGGAGCTCCTACCCCAGTTGACCCAAACGGAGGGGTGATTACGTCGGTCTCGTGCCCGGCATCCAACTTCTGCATGGCGGTGGATAGTGGCGGTAATGCCATGTCGTGGAATGGTTCGGATTGGTCGGTACCGGAACTCGTGGATTCCAGCGGAGCGCATCTTTACTCTGTCTCCTGCCCCTCGGCATTGTTCTGCATGGCGGCAGGGTCCGGTGGGTATGGAGTCGGATATATTGATGGGAAGTGGACCCAGCCGCAGGTAATTGATCCCAGCGGTGGTGGTTTCGGCATCACATCAGTTTCCTGCGTATCACGGGCATTCTGCCTGGCAGTTGATGGCAGTGGTAACGCTCTTTCTTGGAATGGTTCAACCTGGTCGGCTCCTTTATCCATAGACCCGGGGAGCGGCGGGATGTCGGTCTCGTGCCCATCATCCTCATTTTGCATGGCGGTGGACGATAATGGCAGGGTGATGCAGTATGTCGCCGGTGCCTGGGAGCCCCCCCAGGATATACTTTCAGGGGAGATACTCTCAGATATTTCCTGCGTATCCCCGAGCTTCTGCCTGGCAACCAGCTATTTCGGTGATGCACTTGTGTTTGATGGGGTTTCCTGGTCATCCCCGGTGTCGATGGACTCCGCAGGCTACGGTCTTTCTGTTTCGTGCCCTACGTCCTACTACTGTGTCGCAGTTGACAGCTCAGGCAATGCGATTGTCTACAACGGTGTATCCTGGTCTACGCCTTCCTCCGTAGACACAAGTGGATTCAGCTCCGTATCGTGTGGCTCGGTGGAGTCATGTGTTGGG
>JAMCPL010000018.1 GCA_023379675.1 Actinomycetota bacterium
TGGGGGATTTCCGGGGAAATCCATGGCCATATCTGGGGAATTCCGTGTCCGTACGCGGGGACTTTTGCTGGCCATATCTGGGGAGTTCTCGTGGCCGTCTATGGGGAATTTAGCATGTCCGCCGTCAATCTGGCTCGCTCCTCGCTGCTGGTCATCGATACCCAGGTAGACTTCTGCGACGCCGGCGCGAGCCCGATTGCCGGGACGACCGCGGTGCTACCTACGATCGCCTCGCTTCTTGCCGCGTACCGCTCGATGAGGCTTCCGATCGTCCATGTCGTCCGTCTTTACGAAGGTGACGATGTCGACCTCGTGCGTCGTGCTGCACTGCTGAACGGAGCGCCCATCGTGCGACCGGGCTCTGCAGGTTCTCAGATCGCACCGGAGCTCTGGCCCGAAGGCGCAGGGGAACTGGACGCGGCCTCGTTGCTCGCCGGGTCATTCCAGAAGGTAGGAGTGTCCGAAGTCGTGGCCTGGAAGCCCCGGTGGAGTGCATTCTACCGGACCCCGCTCGCTGGCTATCTGGCAGCCGCCAGCGTTACCACCGTCGTCGTAGCCGGCTGCAACTACCCGAACTGTCCGAGAGCGACGATCTTCGACGCCAGCGAGCGTGACTACCGGGTGCTGATCGCTGCCGATGCCGTGTCCGGTCTGGACGGCCGGCATCTACTCGAGGCCGAGAGCATCGGTGTGGTCCATGCGCCAACGGCCACGATCGTCGAAGGGTTAGAAGACTTGCCTGGTGGCAACCATCAGATGACCGCTCGCTGAGCCGCCTCTCGCCACCCCAATTGCAACCTCCCGAGCCGTGAGCAGAACCAGGGAGCGCCAAGCGCACGGCCAGAGCGCCCCACGCGATGCCATGGCAACACCCCGAGGACCACTTCGGGAGCGGTCCCGTCGAGATCTCGTTGATCAGGGCAGTGCGTACGCATGCCCTATGTGTGCGCACCCACGAGCGGCATGATGGGCGGCACCAAGCTGCCATCCAGCAGGAAGCTGCAGCTCACCGGCCACATCTCGGGGTGCACACCCTGCATGCGCATGCGTACGCAGGATTGATAAGGCCCCGAGAAAAACACCCGAGAAACTCGGATCTTCGGGCTAGGCCCGAGCGCAAACATGCTGGTCGCAGCGTTGTGCATACGCAAGAGGGCGCGAGAACCAGAATAACTGGTGGCGGGGGCAGGATTCGAACCTGCGACCTCCGGGTTATGAGCCCGACGAGCTACCGCTGCTCCACCCCGCGCCGATATAAGAAAATTATACCACGCATTCTTCGTCCTGTCAATAGCGCTCGTATACAAGCAGGTACACTCAATTACATAGCCTTCCTACGCAAGCATCTAGGCAGGGAGCACCTGAATCTGAACCGCCTCTGTCTCCACACCCCCACCGGAGATTCCTATGCCACTGCAGGCGCCGGTGCTACACTTCCAGGGGAGGTTGTCGAGCCCGAGGTACTGCCGCCCCCAGCCCTACCGCTTCCACTCCGAGCCGCTCCCCTGCCGCCGGATGTGCCGGAACTTGATGTACCCGTACCGCTGGCGCCGCTGCTGCTACCACCCGCAACTGAAGAACCAGCTGTAGCGGCCACGGCAGCCTTTCCCGTCCCAGAACCAGAGGTCGCCGATCCCGTCCCTGCTCCACCACCAAGGGTGCCGGACCCCGTGGAACCACTCGATGACGATCCGGCACCACCGAGAAGGCTGTCCAGCTGCTGGACCACTGCACCCATCTGGGTCACCTCAGACTGGTAGCCGCCCAGGTTGCCGGCCTTCAGATCCGCCTGCGCCTGGGCATACATCGAGGCGGCTTCCGACGCGAGCTTGCTCTCCTCTCTGGTTGGCGCACTACCGGATGGAACGGTGGTAGTCGGTGCGGTCGAAGTAGTGGACGGCACGCTCGTGCTGCTCGGTAAGGATACATTCACGCCGATCACCTGCGAGATAGCTGACTGCAGGCTGGTGGCCATGGCAATCCTGCTACCCATCACAGCAATCACATCGTCGAGAACCGGCAACGCATTCCTTGATGCCTGGACGTACAAGGGCCTCACGTACAGTATCGACTGGCCAACAGGTACCATCGCAACATGACCCAACAGCACCTGAGACCCATTCTGTCCCAGTAATGTGATCTCCCGAGATATCACCGGATTAGCCTGTATCCTTGCATCGACAAGCGATGGGCCGTCAATGGACTGACCTCTAGGTGCCACATACAGGGTGAGTTGCCCGTAATCATTAGGATCGGACCCTGCAGTCATGAATGCCGCAAGGGTCTGTATCTGGCTGCCTTGCGAGACAGGCACGAAGGCATCGACAAGATCGAAGGACGGATCAGTGCTACCCGGACTCTGTATGAGCTCGTACTCAGGTGACATCCTGCTGACCTGACCGGTGGATACCGTCTGTCCCAAGGAATTCTTGGTAAAAGTGGTTCCAAGCGCTGCAGAGGGAGGGCCGGATCCCGGACTCTGCGACACGCTCCAGGCATTGCTTGCGTTGTAAAAGGCGGATGCATTGGAGAGATGGTAACGTCCGAGCATAGCAGCCTGGATAGTGAACAGATCTTTGGGATAGCGTAGGTGGTCCTTTAGCTGTGCAGGCATTTTCGATCCAGGAGTGAACATGTGCGGGAACACCTTCTCCCATGCCTGAAGAATGGGGTCATTCTGGTCGATTGCATAGAAAGTCATCTTGCCTGTGTATGCATTGACTACGATCTTCACCGAGTTCCTGACGTAATTGAAGCTGCTCTGATTGAGCTGGCTGGAGAGCGGCAGATTGCTTGTAATGGCATCCTGACCGTAAGGAAAGTGCGACGAGGTGGTGTATCCATTTACGATCCAGTTTATCTGTCCACCGATGATGACAGGATATGGATTACTGCCTACCCGCAGGAACGGCGCCACCTTCTCCACCCGGGAATCTATGCCACGGACAAACATGATCTTCGCGTGGGGACCCAACTGGCTCGAAACAAGTAAGTTGACATCCTTGAAACGCAACGCAAATGCGACCTTCGCTAGCAACGAACCCATGGGAACCCCGCCGCTACCGTGGTAGTGCGTCAACTTCTGCTGGCCGTTCGCAAGCTGGTAATCGATTTCCGGTTGCTTGGTGTCCACAACCACATACCCTGGCTGGTTGACGCCATAATATACTGAGGCCTCCTTTATGGATGGATAGCCTGATGCAGCCTGCGGCGGTACGTTGCCAACCGGAATCGTAGGAGCACCGCCATTTCCTACAGCATTGGCCAGACCTACTATCGCCCCGTAACCGTGAGTGTACTCCAGATGGGTATTCACCCAGCTCGGTGCAGGAATATTGGCCGGATTCACCTGCCGCACACCCACAACCATCGGGGTAGGCACGCCATCGACATTGTAACGATCCAAGGCCATGGTCTGAAAGGAATAGTACGACCTGATGGCTTGAAGCTTCTGGAAAGTCTGCACAGTCAGATTGGGATTCCACAGGCTTACATCTGCAAGCTCACTGGAGCTGGTCCTTACCTGAGCAGACGTGGGATGCGACGATGCGGCAAAGGGAACCACCTTGGTGTGATTGATGCCCATCGCATAGCTGGTCGCAGCGATATTGTGTGCGATATAAGGTTGCTCCAAGGTCGCCTGCGCAGGGGTGACTTCGAAGGTTTGTACCAGCGCCGGGTAGATCCCCCCTACAACCACCGCCACGAGTGCCCACAGCCCGATCGCCAGCACCGGCAACGTCCAGCCCTGCCTCTTGACATTCAGTAGCAATACTACGGCCGCGGCCACAGATATCCATATCAGCAATTCAAGCGCAGGCATCCTCGTATGGACATCCGTGTAACCTGCCCCTTGAACATAGGCATTACCTGAATAGACAAGCGCATACCTTCCGAGCAGGTAGGAAGCGGCCCTGTCCAGTACGATTGCAGCAAGCAGCACCGACAGATGAGCCTTCACCTGGGGAGTTACACGGGGCGAGTCTCCATGGAACCGTATGCCACCCACCATGAAAGATTCCAGCATGGCCAGTATCGTAACAAGGATCAGCGCCATGAACATCCAGGACACCAAGAACTCCAAGAAAGGCAGTTTGAACACGTAGAAGCCGGCATTCATGTGGAAAATCGGATCAGTGTACTTGAACGAACCGCCATTTGTAAAGAGCAACCAGTGCTGCCACTGTCCTATGACACTGGTGGCAATCATCGCCGCAAGCACCAGCGACAGCACGGTCCTGACCACGACGGCCCGCTTGGACATGAAGTGGCGGTAGCGTATTATGCCTTCGTCTGCAGGATGGATAGTCAGTTCACTGGGGGCCAGGTGGTCAGCAAAAGCAAGGTTGACCCATGTCAGCGCAAAGAACAGCGCTCCAAACCCCAGGTAAAGACCCATCTTTACCATGAAAAGAGTATGCCAGATCTCTCCCATACCAACCGAGGTGAACCACAGGGCATCCGTGTAGACAAAGGCCAGCGACCTGAGAGAAGCGGCCAAGATAATAAGAAGCACCACCAATCCCAGCAACCAGGTATACCGCCGCTTTTTCCGGATCTCTTGTCTTGGTTTTGCAGGTATGTCGGAAGCCCTACGCATGACTGCTTACAGCATATTACCAAACGGTGTTGCAGGGGACGCGGCCTGCGAACTGCAACATATGAAAACGCACCTATGTGCGAAACGCATCGGCCGGTCTACTGGATCTCTCGCAACAATATCGCAGGTTCCAGCAAGCACCGGCATCCCGTGTGTGCCGGTGGATAGAGATGGCCAGTCGGAAACTCCTGCCCACCGCCCAGCGGATCGGAAAGCACGTTGTCCTCGCAGTCCGGGCACCCTTGCCCAGGTGTGGTTGATATCCATCTGAACGGGATATCCATCTCCTGCCCTGTCACCACTTGCCCCAGGGAAAAAGCAGCCACCATCCGATCTTCAACCGCCTGCTCCACCCGTGCTCCCCTCCCTTCACGCCAGGCAGCCCCCACATGGCCCACCAGGGAATCCACATCAGCAGTGGCTAGGTCTATGCTTCCATCCTCTATGCGCTTGCTTAGTGCATTCAAGATCGTACTGGATATTTCGTCAGCCAGATCACGTAGATCCGCACCTACGCTTTCCATCAGTTTACGAACCTGACCGTCCTTCCAGTCCTTCTCCTCCTTCTCGTGTTCCTGGCCGACCTCGTCGGCGGCCTCGCCGGCTTCACTGTCGACACACAGGACAGACAACATCCCCTCCTTGGCCGCAGTCTCCACTCCCGCAATGCAAAGCATGGCCATACTGTCCAAGCGTTCTCCAGCAGAAGGAAGCATGGTATCGCTCCACCCCTTCTCTGTACGGATACGGTCGAGTAGCTCGTTCTGGTAATCCTGAAGCGTCCTTTTCAGCTTCCTGGAGAGGCTGTCCACCGCATCATGCAGTGCATCGTTACGCGCCGTAAAGAGTGGATGATGATCCACATCATGTTGTCCTCCCTCCCGGTCGCCATCCGGCCCTCCTCCCTGCGCTACCGGCTGCCCTCCTCCCTCCCGGTCGCCATCCGGCCCTCCTCCCTGCGCTACCGGCTTCGCCGCCCTGAGCCTTGCAAATATCTCGTCGACAAGCTGGGTTCTCGAACCTTCGACCGCTGAGCCAAGATCTGAAATCTGATCATCGGAGTTGGAGCCCGAATCATTTCCATCCACAGGTGAATCGCTACCACCAGATCCCTCATTACCACTCACAACTACATCTTTACGGACAGCTTCCCCAGCCAAGGCACCTCGCGCCTGGATGCCAGCGGACCCCCCTGCATGTACCTGGCCATTATCGCCAGTATCAAGGGAGGGACTGGTCGTAATGTGCGCATCATCGTAGCCAGCATCAAGATCATCCAGCACAGCGCTATCCTCAGGTAGAAGCTCTTCTGTGATTCTTTTTATATCTCCCTTTGCACGCAACACCAGATCCGCCATTCTTGACTTTGCCGCATTGAGCCTGCCAATCTGGTCTTTCAATAAGGCGCGCCTGGCAGACATGTCACCCAGTATCTTCGACCGGAGTTCCTGGGCCTCCTTGACCATCATCCTGCATTCAGCTTTCGACTGCGAAATCATCGATTCACCCTCCAGCCGGGCACTTTCGAGCTTGGCCACGACCTCTTCATTCGCCTGTTTCAACATGTCCGCACTGGCCGAATCAGCCTGACTTTTCTTGTCTGCAGCATACTGATCCGCCTGCGTGCGAATCGTCTCCGCCTCCTCGAGAGCCTGCTGCCTGGTACGCAGTGCGTCGGACTCAGCCCTGGATATCACTTCACCTGCGGCATCGTGGGCACTACGCAATACCCTGGCAGTCTCCTTGCCAAGAGCTGTAGTCAGAGTCGCTTCGTCCATCTCCGGATTGGCCGCCCTGTGCTCGGCATCGGCCAGAGCCTCTCGCAACTCAGCCTCTCGCTCCAGCGTAGCTTCCAGTTCCCGGCCGATCATTTCCAGAAATGTACGTACTTCAGTGGGATCGTAGCCTTTTCTGGTGGTGGAAAATACCTTGCCGGATACTTCACCAGGACTGAATCTGGCCATCCGGTACGTCGCAGATATGCGTCTCTTTCCTTCTTCAGGCATATATGGCATACGTAGAGCCTACGACTAATTAGCCACGCCCGCTACCTGATCATGCAAGTCCATCAGATGGCAGCACTATCTAGTGGCAAGCGGCATATCCCAGAGCGGAAACCACCGATCAAGATCGGGCTCTATAGGGAGATCGTGGTCAATAAGTGCTTTTACCCGCATCTCCATCTCCGTATCCCGCCTTTCCTTGCCAACCGGCGCAAACGGATAAAAGCTACCCCGCTTAGCGAGATACACCAGGTAAAGAGGATGTCCCGAATTTGCAGGACTGAGAACCGGTACTGAACCATCAAGGTCCATATCAGCTTCGTCCCCGACATCTTTGTCCGAGTGCGCAAAGCTGAACAGCGAGCACAGAAGCTGCTCTCCCCATCCGTTCTCGGAGATGGACGAGTGCACCATATGCACCCTGGTCACTATATCATCTATGCCCCCGCCTTCCACTATTACCCATTTGTAACCGTATGAATCTGCAGCCTGCTTGACCATGAGATCCGCCGAAGACGCTGCTCCGTAGGTGTTGTCCGGTACTTCCGACCCATCCTGATTGCCCACACCGCCAGGACCGCCCACGTCACCATGCGCGCCGGAACCAGCCTGGCCGGAATTATCCCCTGTCCGCAAAAGTTGCTCCACCTCAGTCAATATATGCTCAAAGGGCTGGCCTCCCGGAGGCTTGAAACAGACGCCCGCCTTGCCAGTGGGCATGATGCCAGCCGCCGTCTGCAATGTGATGGATGCAGTAGGTAAGGAGAAGAGCTCATCAAGCTTCGGCTTCACCGGCTTGGTGCGCCCAAGCAACGTATCCATGAACTTCATAGTGATTCCAGCATCCTGCCGCCTTGCTGTCTTATCCCCTGTCCATTTCGGCTTCGAGCTTATTGAGCTGGTCCAGCCGCTTCTGGAGTGGAGGGTGCGTGGAGAACAACGTAGACACGCTGAATCCCCTTGCCGATACAGGCGAGAAGAAGAAAGCGTTGAAATGCTCTGCAGACCGCAAGTCTCGTGTAGGTATACGGGCCGTCTCTCCTGATACCTTGACGAGAGCTGATGCCAGAAGGGCAGGACGCCCAATAAGTATCGCACCGGAACGATCAGCGGCAAGCTCCCTGTAACGCGACAGTGCCATGGTAAGGATAAAACTTATTGCATAGATGATCATGGAAAAGACCATGATGCCAAGCTCTATCATAACAATGTTCTGACCGTTCCGACCTCCCCTACCGCCTCCTGCACCGAATCCCCCAAACAAACCCAGATAGAAAAATACCCTGGTCACCAGCCCGGCCAGTACGCCGAGAAAACTGGCTATAGTCATCACCATCACATCCCTGTGAGCCACATGCGATATTTCATGAGCGAGCACCGCCTCGAGCTCAGGCTCGTCAAGGCGCCGGAGTATTCCTCTGGTCGCACACAACACCGCATGCTTCTGGTCCCGCCCCGTGGCAAACGCATTGGGTATATCTGTATCGGCTATCGCCACCTGCGGCTTCCTCATATCGGCAAGCGCGCAGAGCCGATCCACCACTGCATGGAGTTCGGGAGCCTGCTCGGGTGTCACCACATGTCCCCCCATGCCAAAGAGAGCGATCTTATCCGAGAAGAAAAATTGAGCAATGAAAAGCCCGCCTGCAATGACGATGATAAAGATAGACGAGATGCCCACTGCAAACAATACCCCGATGACCACCACGTAGAGAAGACCTAGGAAGAACGCTGTCAGCAGCATCCGTACGGTCAGCCCTCTATCGGCCGGTATGCGACGCTCGATCGCCATACCTAATCCATCTCCTCTTGCAGTAACTTTTGCGTCTCTTCCAGGCTATACCCACTACCAGGCAGCATGAGGTCCGACGGAAGCATCCGGTCAGAGGGTACCTCGGTTCCCAGGGCTTTCACCTTGTCAATGACCGCTTTGAGCGATTCTGCAAAGGTATCGGCGTCACCTGAATCTATAGACGCTGAAAGATTGTCGTCCAGCGCCTCGATCTCCCCCATGGACGCTTCCGGTACATCCCACTGACCCTCTTCGAGGATACGCACTATCACGATTCACTCTCCGCAGGCTGGGAAGGCTGTACCACGACAGCATCATCCGGTTGGGAAGGCACGGCAGGTGCACCCTGGCTCGAACTTGCAATGCTCTCCGGAGACGGTACGCTGGATGTCCCGATCTGGCCCGCCGCCGGTGGAGACACCTCAGCTTGGAGCTGCGCCAGAGCCGCCTCGATCTCCGCACTGCCAGAAGTCTTGTCCAGCTGCGCCTGGATGTCGTCGCTCTGTGTCGGATCCGAGAAGGCGCCTTCCGTAACCAGCTCATCCATCGCTCCTGCCCGTGCCTGCATGGACGTGATCTTGTCCTGTGCGCGCTGCATCGCCAAGCCGGCATCTCCCATGGACTCCGATATACCCGAGGTGGCTTCATCAATATTGACCTGAGCCTGCGCTGCGGTGTAACTGGCCTTCAGCGTCTCCTTCTTGGTCCTGAACGATTCAACCGAAGCCTGCAATCGCTGCGAAGTGGTGAGAAGGGTCTGCTGCTGCTGATCTATCTGCTCGTGCTGGGTCTGGAGGTCCGTGAGCTGCTGGGCAATTGCCGATCTTCGCGTCAACGCTTCACGCGCCAAGTCCTCACGACCCTGCGTCAATGCCTGCTTGGCCTGGCCTTGCAGCTTGTCGGCTTGAGTCTGGAGCTGGTTGGCCTGCAACTCTATGCGCTTTTTTGCGGTGGCAACATCTGCCAACCCACGCCGAACCTTCTGCAGATTCTCCAGCTGTTTCTCGTAAGAAAGATCAAGAGTATCTCTGGGATCTTCAGCCTTGTCCAGCGCTTTGTTGGCTTTTGCCTGTATTATGCCTGAAAGGCGCTTCATCACACCCATCTGTCATTTCCTCGCTTTTCTCATTGTACTTGCCCACATCTATTATGACACGTAACTCATCGTGAATGCAGTCAACCTACCTCAATGTTGCCTCACCATCTACAACGACCATCTCCACCTGCTGGGAGCTGCCATGCCAAACTGTCATGCCTCAATTCCATAACACCGCATACCCACAATAATAATTATAGACCATCGCATGCGCACACTGCTGGTCGCCGGCTGAACAGCAGTCGCCGGCTGAATCTCTTTTATAATATCTCTTATATAATCCTATAGACATGGACAGGCCAGGACATCCACAGACCAGCCCCGGACGGACAAGCAATGGCAACGCACGCCCGGACAGTGCATCGGATAGTGCGTCCGACAGTGCATCGGGCAGCACGCCGGAGCCCACGCCTGCCGACCAAGAACGGAGATGTTTGATGGTCATTCATGCCCACCCTGACGACGAGTCATCCAAAGGATCGGCCACAGTGGCCCGTTATCATGACGAAGGTGTATATACCATTCTCGTATGCTGCACCGGTGGAGAGGAAGGCGATATACTGAATCCCGCCGCCAATTCACCTGGTGTAAGGGAGAATATAGCGACAATACGCCATGAGGAGTTACACAATGCAGCAGGCGTCATAGGCTATGACGAAGTGGTGCACCTTGGCTACCGGGATTCCGGCATGCCTGATTCACCGGCAAACCATCATCCGGAGGCATTCGCCAATGTTCCCTTGGAAGCTGTGGTTTCCAAGCTGGTAGCCGAGATCAGGAGAACCCGCCCGCAGGTGATCATCACCTATCCGGATGAAAGGAACCACTATCCCCATCCCGACCATATACGAGTTCATGATGCCTCGCTGCCGGCATTTAATGCCGCAGGCGACCCATCTCTCTATCCCGATGCCGGCAAGCCCTGGCAACCATCAAGATTGTTCTATGTCCTGTTCTCAGGAGGACGGATCCTCGAAATGCACGAGCAATTCCTGCTGGCTGGAAAGCAGTCTCCTTTCGACAAGAGGTGGCTGGAAAGGGCTGCGTCGTGGTCGGCAAAGAAATCCATCATACGCATAGACGTAACTGGCTATACCCACATCAGGCGCAAAGCGCTCTTGGCCCATGCAACGCAAATCGACCCGCAATCTCCATTCTGGTTTGGCCTGCCGGACGACGTGATCGACAAGATCGCACCATACGATGAATACGAACTGGCGCGTTACGTCGATGGGACGGGCAAGATCATCATTGTCGGCGACCACTCGGCGAAGGCGCTAAGCCGGAGCGACGCGACATCAGGGGTTGGCACTGCACCGACTGTAGATAGCGCACCAGGAACAGGCACTACAACAGGAATAGACACTGTAACGGGAGCTGGCGCCATATCGGACACTAGTGACACTGTCCAGGATGCAGCAGGAACTGGAAGCTCAGCAGCCATCCTAGCCTCGGTACAGAACGACCTATTTGGCTGACTCCCAACTGCGGATACAGAAAGCAGGATACGCATACAGGCAACACCGGCTGGATCCATTTGCCCTACGAGGGCGCTCAAAAAGCTTCCTCGATGAGTTCTACGGACATGCCACCATCCTTTGAAAGCATCACCGACGCAACATCAAAACGTACCTCTCCGTAGAACCTGCGGTCTGTATTTGCAGCAAGCCACCGTGATGCAAGCCTCCGGAGGCGTAGCTGCTTCGACGGAGTGACCGCATCTTCGGGCGTACCGTACCCATCCTGCGTACGAGTCTTCACCTCGCAAAAGACAAGCAGCCCATCCTTGCGGGCCACTATGTCTATCTCACCAAGGGAGCATCTCCAATTGGTCGCCAGGATGTCGTAACCACCGCGCCTGTAGCATAACGCCGTCCGTCGTTCACCCAGCCTGCCCAATGCGTTCCGGTAGCCGGTACTCGCGGCGCTCATCCAGCGCTCCGCCGGCACGGGCCCACGCCAAAGTGGGAGTCCGTGCATCCTGCTCCGGTGTCTCCACCGCTCATCCAGCGCTCCGCCGCCACTCTATTACATCCTGAAGTGTATCGTGCAACGGATATGCAGGGTCCCAGCCTGTAGCGGCTTTCAGCTTCCCGGGATCACCTCTCAACACAGGTATGTCGACTGGCCGCACAAGCGATGGATCTTGCGTGATCTCGACTTTCAAGCCTGCCAGCTCAGCCATGAGCTTCGCCACGGAAGCCATGGAAGCATCCTGTCCTGTACATACATTGTATGTCTCTCCAGGTTCCCCTTTCTCGATCAACATCCTGTACGCCCGGACCACATCACGCACGTCGGTGAAGTCACGCCTGCTGGAAAGGTTGCCGGCCGCCACCGTTGCCTGGCCTAAACGCATCGCGTCCAGGATGCGCTGTGCCAGTGCCGGCACGAAGAAGGAAAGGGGCTGCCCAGGACCCACATGGTTAAATGGTCTCGCGGTAATCACCGGAATCCCGTGTGCCAGGTAGGCCTGAAGACCCAGATACTCCACCGCCACCTTGCTCACCGCGTACGGTGTCACCGGGCGGGCAGGAGACGGCTCTGCAAGCGGCAGGTCTTTCTCGGACACCTCTCCGTACACCTCGGCGGAACTCAGCAGCAGCACCCTCGGTATCCGTGTGCATTTACGTGCCGCTTCCAGCACATTCAACGCGCCGATCGCGTTTACCTCCAGTGCAGTCTGGGGTTGCTCCCATGAGAGACCGACATGGGTAAAGCCTGCCAAGTGGTAAATCGCGTCCGGGCAATAGCTGGTAACTGCTGCGGCAACACCCGCGCAATCTCTTACGTCTACGCTCCTGTCCATCGGGTGGACATCGTCCCCCTGGCTCGCCAGGTACGGGACAAGCCAGCTACCAACGAACCCATGAGCACCCGTCACCAGCGCCCTCACGGCCGACCGCTCCAGTGCCGGCGCATCAGCACCCATCTTTCACCCATGCTGATCCCGCCTGTTCCTACTCCTCGCATTTCCACCTGTACCACCGGCCGCCTCCAATGCCAGTCGGTAGGCCTCCATATGCATGCCAGCGCTACGCTGCCACGTCCAAGTTTGGGCACTGTCAAGCCCGATCCTTCGCCGCGACTCCATCTCGTCATCGTCGCCAAGCACGCTGCACATAGTCGAGGCCAGCCTGCTCGCGTACTCAGCCTGCGACATATCGCCACCGGATTCCCCATCCACTATCCATGCAGCGCCACCAGCCAACTCCGCCGCAGGAACTTTAGAGGTGGTGACCAGCGGCGTGCCGCACGCAAGCGCCTCCAGGACCGGCAAGCCAAACCCTTCCTCCAGCGCAGGATAGGCACAGAGAGAAGCCTTCCTCAGCATGGCAGGCAGCTGTCCATCGGAAACATAACCCGTCAATTTTATCCTGGAAGGATCGACAGAACTGCCGAGGGAGCCCATGACCGCATTCCTGTCCCAACCTGTCCTGCCAGCAATGACCAGATCGAGATCGGGGTATTTCTTCGAAACAGCGTCGAACGCCCTCACGAGCGCTGGGACTGACTTGCGGGGTTCCAATGTCCCAAGGAAAAGGATATATGAACGTGAAATGCCGAGTTCCCGCAATACCTCATCGTCGTAACCGGCGCTCGGCTCCCTCGGGGTAAAGATGGAACCGTCTATACCGTGAGGAGCTACAACTACAGGGCACTTTACCGAGAAGTGTTCTTTCAGGCTGCTCGCCGTCCTGTCGCTCACGCATACGATTCCCGCAGCATCCCGCGCCGCTCTCTCGATAGCCCTACGAAAGAATGCCACCTTCATAGGCTGGTGCCATTGAGGGTTCTCTACAAAAGTCAGATCATGTACGGTAACGACCACTGGAACGGTCGCCCGGGATGGCATGGTGTAATGCGGACCATGATGCACGTCCACATCCAGAGCGGCCAGCATCCTCCCCAACCTGATCTGCTCCCAAGCCAGCCTGACCGGTCTCGCCCTGGGAAACACCTCCCTCACCGCAGCATCCGGCGCAATCTCCTCCCACCTCTTCGAGTCCCCCTTCCGGCATAGCAGCACCAGGTCTACGTCATCGCGGCACGACAGGGCATTTGCAATGCTCAGGACGTAGCGGCCTGCCCCCGTAGGCTGGGAGGGCACGGCACCAGCGTCAAGGGAAACCCTAATCTTACCGTTGAGGCGATTATGCGTTGCGATCATGGTGGATCCAGCATCTCACGCCAGACTTCGACATGGGCCTTGGCCGCCTTCTCCCAGGTCTGACCCAGGGCGAACTGCCTTCCCCTACTCGCCAGGTCATCTCTCAACATATTGTCGTTGCATACGGCGATCAGCCCCTCTGCAATCGATCCGGTGGACCCGGGATCCACCTCCAGCGCCACGCCCGATACACTGGGGACCTTACTGGCCACTACTGGAGCGCCCATAGACATGGCTTCCAGCGGTGGAAGCCCGAAGCCCTCGTAATAAGGCACGTAGACCAATACGCGTGCCCTGGCATACAGCCCGGCAAGTATAGGTGCAGGCTGGGGGCCTGCCATGATCACTCCGTCCACGGCTTCCATCTGCTCGCCCCATCCGTACGGCCCTACCACCACCAGCGGCATCTTGACAGCAAACTTGTCGCGTGCATCGCTGTAGGCAAGCAGCAGACCGGCAAGGTTCTTCCTCGGTTCCAAGGTTCCGACGGTCAGGATATACTCCTCATGCACCCCTATGGCCTCCAGCAGCCTTGCGGTTCCGTCCAGGTCGGGATCCGGCATGTGATCGCAACCCTCCCCTATCACATGTATGAGTGAAGCGCTTGCCCCACCTGCCACCAGGTCGTCCGCCACTGTATTGGAAGGAACCACGAAGCAGGAGGCCATCGATATCGCTCTCCTCAGGGCACGTTCATGCCAGCGTCTCCCCCGATTCGTGAACATGCCAGGATAGCGCCTCCACGCCAGATCATGGACCATGATGCTTAACGGCGGGTATACAATACTTCCTCTTGCCCCACCTCTTGCCGTGTACCTTGACCGGCTATATTCAGAGATCCTGCCAGGAAAAGCAAACGAAGTGGCATGTACAAGTTCGCAACCTACGACTTGCCTGTAGACTCCCCGGTTCCATGCCGCCGATAGCCACTGGCTGCTCAACGGCAAATGATCCGGCAGGTAGCGCAATACCCAGCCCCCCCTCGCCAGGGGGTCAAGATCCTCATGCGGCCTGCTTGCCAGCACCTCCAGCTGGACGTCGCAACTGGACAGTCCTTGCAACAGCCCCTGTGCATAGGTTCCGATCCCGCCAGGAACCCGTCGCCTCAGTTGCTCAGCAACGATCACCAGCCTGAAGCTTTGCTGCTCATGAGCTGGTGAGTGCGACGTAGGTTCCTTCAAAGAGCGTTTTGATCCATCCATCCGATGAGCAAGGCTACCACACGAGGGTCTGCATGTAGATCGTGTCCCGCTCCTCCCAGCAACCGGAGAGATGCTTCCTGCCCTGCTGCAGATGCAAGGGCGCGAGCTCGGTCGGGCAACGTTACGGCATCTTCCAACCCGTGAATGACCAGGAATGGCCTGGGAACGATCCTGCGCGCCGCCTCCAGTATCATTTCCTCTTCCTCTTCCTCTTCCTCTTCCTCTTCCTCTTCCTCTTCCTCTTGCTGTTCCCCCGCCTGTGGCCGTTCTGGGTCGGCAAGCGGAAACTCCACTCCCACGCAAGCAACTCCCCGAACACGTTGACCGTCATCGCCCGGCTGGTTGCCGGCGGCATAGAGAGTGGCAAGACTGCCCAGGATGCCAAACCCGCATATCCACACTTTTGCACAGCCTGACTGCTCAGTGAATTGGTCTATCCAGCCTGCAACCGCCTGCAGGTCGGCACTGCTCAGCCCGGGTACCGCATAAGGACTTGCATCGGCTCCAGGATCGGTACCGGCGCCGGCAACAGGTTCAGTACGATGATCGGCGCCAGGGCTGCACGGCGGCATATCCAGAGCTGCAGCGGCAGTCACCCATCCGGGCTCATCCGCAAGCGCACCGGCCAACGACCGGGCAATAGGCATCACGCTGTCCAGGCCACAGATCAGCAACGCTCTCTCCGGCAACACCGGCTTGCGTATCACGGGGAACATCTCGATGGAGCGCATGCTCATCCAACCTCACTTTCGCCTGTGACGCCACCACGCAAGTACACGGCCGGCAATCACGCTCAAAGAACGCCTCTCCGTCCTATCGCGCGCATGCATCGACGAGGACACGATAGCCGGCAGATGGGGCAAGTCCGCTATTGTTGCATACAATTCCTCCAGGGTCCGGGCCGCAAACACCTTCTCCAGGCGAGCGTCTAATTCGTCACTGTCCAACCGGCCATCCACAAAATGACGTTGCAGGAGCTCCGCAAACCACTGCCGTTCCTCCTCTGACGCCCGCGGAGGACTCACCCTGTGCCACCAGCCAGTATCCGTGAAATCTGCGAGATTTGACCGGAGCTGTGAACCTCCCCGCCCTTGACGGCGAGGTGCCTGGTCTTGGGTTGTGCGTTTGTGAATTGGCTGACCATCTCGTTCAAAAGTACCTGCGCTACGCCTCCGGCTGGCTCCCAGAACACATGCTCGCGCTTCACCAGGTAGCGAGAAGGACCAACCATGTACGTCCCGCTTCCAGCTGGCATCACCTAGACTCCACAGCCATGAGCGATTCACCATCGGCAAACCTGGCCAGTATCCAAAGTAGATCAGACAACCTGTTCAGATACTTTCCAGCCTGCGTATCGCTACTCAAAACGGCAGCCACCACCCTGCGTTCCGCCTTCCGTACTGCGACCCGGGCATTATCCAGCAAGGCCCCTTGCACACTCTCACCTGGAACAGCGAACCCTTTGGAAATCTGCAGGCGCTCGATCATTACGTCACTTGCTGTTTCCAGACCACTGACCATCGCTTCTGTCACGCATGTCTTTTCAGGAACCAGCTGATCATGTCCCCTGTGGAATCCGGACACCTCCGCCATGAGAACCCACAGATCCCTCTCCACGTGCACCAGGAGCGCATCGAGATCCGCACCAACGGCATCCTCACTGGCAGTAGTGTTCCCGCCGGCAGCATTTGAACTATCGCGTGTCGACAGAGTGGACTTTCTGGCGACATCGCCACCAGCAGCGATCCCGCTGATCGTAGTGTTCCTGCCGGCAGTCTTCAAGAATGCCCGAGCCAATCCAATAGCGGCTTGCGCTTCATCCACCGCCCCCACCGCCTCGATGATCACATCATCCTTACGTACCCTCCCCCCGAACAGCAAGCCCGTCGTACCGTCATCACCGGTCTTGGTCGTCACCTTTATACGGCCACCATGCTCATCGTCCATGAAGTCGATGTTAATCCAACTTGTCGCGCTAATCGACCCCAAAATAGCGAAAAATAGCTGGATTTCGGGGCGCTATGAATACGAAACAGCCGGCGGGCAAGCTGAGGTGTCAACAGGGGCAAGGTTGTAGTGACCAAATTATGGCCCTACAGGGGCGCTATCAGGGACGTTGCGGTCATCAGCGCGACAAGTTGCGTTAACCTATAAAGAGAGATGACCCTGCAGCAAACAAAAACCCCAATTCAGTATTCCATACTCGTGTTCGACGCCCTGCCCATGCTCCAGAACGGTGCGGCTTACATGGATGCAGCCAGGAACGGCCTTGTAATTTTCGATGGCGCAACCGGTACCAGTCTCCAGGCAGCCGGATTGAATGCCTCGGACTTCGGCGGGCAGTCCCTGGAGGGATGCAACGAGACGCTCTCACTGTACCGTCCGGAAGCGGTTGCAAGTGTCCACCGGAGTTTCTTCGAAGCAGGTTCTGATGTTGTCGAGACCAACACATTCGGTGCAAACGAGATAGTGCTGTCAGAATATTCCATCGAGAACAGAGCCAGAGAGATCAACATCGCCTCAGCTCGTATAGCGGTAGAGGTCGCACAGGCCATGGCAAGCGACGATCGCCGCAGGTACGTGGCAGGAAGTATGGGACCCGGCACCAAATCACCCACGCTGGGCCAGGTACGCTACAAGGTACTGCGAGACATCTACCAGTCTCAGGCCGAAGCGCTTATCGAAGGAGGTGTCGACCTCCTTCTGGTGGAAACAGTGTATGACATACTCCAGGCCAAGGCTGCGATCAACGGTGCCAAAAGGGCCATGGTCGCACTGGGAATCAGGGTCCCACTCCAGGTACAGGTCACCATAGAGACAACTGGTCGCATGCTTGCAGGTACAGAAATATCTGCAGCCCTCACCTCCCTGGAAGCCCTCAGGCCTGATGTCATCGGGATGAACTGCGCTACCGGGCCCGCCGAAATGGGTGAATCGCTACGCTACCTCTCTCGGAACTGTACTGTACCGATCGCCGTCCAGCCCAATGCCGGGCTGCCTAGTATCAAAGACGGTCACATGCACTACGACCTCACTCCTGAGCAACTCAGCCGGTATCACGCGCGTTTCATCCAAGAACTGGGAGTGTCTATCGTGGGAGGCTGCTGCGGCACCACCCCTGACCATATACGAGCCGTCGTGAAAACCTGCAGGACCATGCAACCCGCTCGCAGGCAGGTGGTGACCGAGGCAGGAGTGGCTTCGCTCTACTCCCATGTGCCCTTTCACCAAGACGTCTCGTACTTGAGCGTCGGTGAACGCACCAACGCCAACGGATCCAAAAAGTTTCGTGATGCCATGATTGCGGGAGCATGGGATACCGTTACCTCCATGGCCAGGGAACAGATCACAAACGGTGCACATGTGCTGGATGTCTGCGTGGACTACACGGGCAGGGACGGCAGTCTGGACATGGAAGAGGTAATCAGCAGGTTTGCAACCCAGTCGACTGTCCCGATCATGGTCGATACCACAGAAGGCGACGTAGCCGAGACGGCACTCCAGTGGCTTGGCGGCAAGGCCATACTTAACTCGGTCAACCTGGAAGACGGCGATGGACCTGGCACCCGCTTTGACCGGTTCCTCACCCTTGCACGTGAATACGGCAGCGCAGTCGTAGCCACCTGCATAGATTCCAGAGGGCAGGCAAGAAATGCTGCCTGGAAACTTCAAGCCGCCACTGACATAGCGACCACCGCCAGAGATCGTTACGGGATACACCTGTCCGACATCCTAGTGGATCCACTGACCATGCCGGTAAGCACCGGCATGGAGGAGTCCCGCCGGGACGGCCTGGAAACCGTAGAGGCCATACGGCTGATAAAGGAAGAACTGCCTGAAGTATCCACGATAATAGGGCTCTCGAACATCTCATTTGGCCTGAACCCTGCGTGCCGCCAAGTGCTCAATTCCGTCTTCCTCGAAGAGTGCATCCAGGCAGGTCTGGACAGCGCAATAGTACATGCCGGTAACATACTCCCGCTATCCAGGATCGACGACCGAGCCAGGGAATTATGCCTGGATCTCATATATGACCGCAGGCACGCTGGCTACGACCCTCTGGCTGAACTCATCCAGCTGTTCGAGGGCACCACCTCAGGGGCAAGCCAGAAAGAGGACAGGTCCGGATGGCCGGTAGGTGAACGCCTGAAACTGCGGATCGTAGAAGGAGATAAGGAGGGGCTGGAAGAGGAATTGGAGGAAGCGGTCAGCAAGGGAATCGCTCCGCTTGCCATTATCAACGACCACCTCCTCTCAGGGATGAAGGAAGTGGGAGATCTCTTCGGAAAAGGTGAGATGCAGCTTCCATTCGTCCTGCAATCGGCAGAAACCATGAAACTGGCAGTGAGCCACCTCGAGCCGAGATTGCCCAAGGCAGACCAATCAGGCAAGGGAAAGATAGTTCTCGCCACCGTAAAAGGAGACGTCCACGACATAGGGAAGAATCTTGTCGACATCATTCTCTCCAACAATGGTTACGAGGTGATCAATCTTGGAACCAAGGTGTCCATATCCGAGATGGTGGATGCCTACTTGCAGCATAATGCCGATGCCATAGGAATGAGCGGGTTACTGGTCAAATCTACACTCATCATGCGAGATAATCTGGAAGAGTTGAACCAGCGTTCGCTCCATCATATACCGGTCATTCTCGGCGGCGCAGCTCTTACGCGGACCTATGTGGAGGCAGATCTGCGAAAGACATACCAGGGGAGGGTCTTCTACGGGAAGGACGCTTTCGAGGGTCTGCGGGTCATGGATGCACTGTCGGAGTTACACAGGCGCGCTGCAGCCGGGAATGATGACGGTGATACCGACTTCGGCAGGAAAGTATCCACCCGCAGGACAGCAAGGGGAAAGAATGCCCGAACGGGCGATCCCGTAGCCGGTGGCGAGGAAACCAGTGACCACGTAGCTGGCAACCACCCAGGAAGTCGGCCGGACGAACAGAGCAGCAATGATACTGTGCGCATAATAGCGGTGGAACGCTCTCCCGAGGTAGTAACTGACAACACCGTCTTCGAGCCGCCGTTTATCGGTTCCAGGATAGCCACCGGTATCCCGCTCGACAACTTCATCCCCTACCTGAACAAGACATCGTTGTATCGCAACCAGTGGGGCTTTCGACCGGAAAAAGGTGAGGATGACCAGCAGTTCAAGCAGAGGGTGGATGCCGTCCTGCGCGAGGAATTGCAGAAACTCCGTGCCAAGGACATACTGATGCCACAGGTGGCTTGGGGATATTTCCCAGCCAACTCGGACGGTGACAACCTGCTCATCTACGATGGCAGGGATCGCCAGCGTGAACTGGTACGCTTCAGCTTCCCCCGACAGCAGAAGCCACCCTACCTTTGCATAGCCGACTTCTTCCGGTCGGTGGATTCGAGAGAAATGGACTATGCCGCATTCCAGCTGGTGACTATGGGATCCCTGGTTTCCGAGGAAACCGCTGCCCTGTTTGCCGAAAACCGCTACAACGACTACGTCAGGCTCCACGGCCTAGGCGTGGAACTGGCTGAAGCTCTGGCCGAATTGTGGCACAAGCGAATCAGAGAAGAATGGGGGTTCGCTGAGGAAGATGGGCCCAGCCTGGCAGGTCTCTTCAGGCAACAATATCGTGGAGGTAGGTACTCGTGGGGATACCCCGCCTGTCCCGCGCTGGAGGACAACGCCAAAGCACTTGCACTACTCGACAGTGAAAAGATTGGCGTGAGCATGAGCGAGTCAGACCAGCTCCACCCCGAGCAGACCACCGTGGCAATAGTATGCCACCATCCCCGTGCAAAATACTTCATTGCCTGAACATCGCAGGCGCGTCAATTGACTGGAATCAGCCGCATGATCCAGATGACGGCATCGCCAAGCCATATGGCTGGACCGTAGCCCTACCGTAACCCACGACCGACTCAGGCACGATCAGGTTTCCGCAGGATAGCGACCGCGATCCATCATCACGTACATAAAATCAATCTCGACAATGGGACTCGCGACAGAAGAACCTGCGATACTGAACTGATTACCTGCTTCACGCGCCTACCGCCGATTTGCGCTATAATATGTAATGCCACAAGTTAAGTACCTTGTGCATTGTATTATGATCCTTGACAGTGCGTAATTACGACCTATTCTCCGATTGGAGTACTTTCTATCTACATTCACACCATCTTGGGGGTGACAGGCCTCGACTTTGGAGATCAGGCAGAGGAAGCGAGCCGTGGTCCCCGGAACCACGTTAAAGAGTCGGGATATACAATACAAACGCCAACTCAGAAATGGCATTGGCTGCTTAAACAAGCAACCCGTCCCTGGTGATCCGAGCCCTTAGGACCATCAACGGGCGTCATCAAATAGGGATAGCGTGCAGTTCCACCGGTGTGCTGCACGTGAAACTCATCCGGTTGGGTATCCAGGAACAGGCCGACATGGACCTGCGATGCCGAGAACCACATGTTGGCTGCGCTCGGAGAATCTCTGGTTGAGAACTGAAGGACGCGGGTTCGATTCCCGCCACCTCCACTCATTTACCGAAGTGCTTCAGGAAATCCCTGCACATCATCTTCGGCTGGTCGGCTCACACATCCATCCCTCATCTTCCCCAATAGCTCCTCCGCTCTCTCCCGAGCAGTAACCAGGCTGGCCAGCTTCAGCTCTTCATACCCTCGAATGGCATCCGGCAGGGCCGCTATCTCCGCCACAATTTGTGCGACAGCAGGATGCAGTCCATTGAGGGCCCGATCCATAACCTCTTCGTACCAGTCAATTGCCGCACGCTCCTGACGCCGCACCTCCGTCTTTGAAAAAGGATCTAGTTTAGTGCCCCGTAATGCCCGGGCTACCCGCAGGACCCGGAACACAGGGCGGAACCATGGACCCAACCGGATCTTGCGACGCACCCCGATAGCCCGCAGGGACGGAGGATGGAGATGGTAGGTGACGCACACGGGTGCCTCGAATGTACCATGGACTTGGCGATCAAAGGATGGCAGCAGGTAGAGCCGCGCGACCTCGTATTCGTCCTTGTAAGCCATGACCTTGTAGAGGTAAAGTCCCACGGTCCTCGTGACCCGCCACTCCCCTGGGCAGCGCTCCTGCTCGCGAGCCGCCGCTCTAGCCACCCCGTTCAGATATCGTTCGGCCCAGTGCATGTCCTGGTACGAGACAAGATCACCCGCCCGATCAAACACCATGCTTCGTAGCTCGCTGGGAAGCGGTGCCAGGGACTCCCGGGCCTCCATTGCCTGCCGCAGCCTGTGCTCGCGCGTACGTCCCAACGACACCAGCGGCTCCCGCGTACCAGGATCTCTTCTGACTGTAGCGTCCCTGGTGCCGCACTCACCGGCGCCGGACGATCTCTCATTACCGGCTCGCTCGGGCGCTCCAAGCCCGAGAAGGATCCGGACCGCATCTGCATCCACCACCCAGGCCCTTCCCCACTGCCACGCCAGCAGATTCTCACGCACCGCTACACCGTTGACCTCAATGGCGCGCTCGATCGAGGTAGATGACATCGGGAGTAGCCCGGCCTGGTAGGCAGTGCCAACAGCCACAAGATTGGCCATCAGGTAATCCCCGAAGAGAGTCTCTGCGATCTGACGCGCCGGTACCGTGAGGTAGCGATCAGCACTCACCGTGGAACGTACAGCCGATAGCATGGCATCCTCCTCCAGGCTGATGCGACGATTTCGCACGATCTCCCCAGTTGCCATCGCGTCGGTGTTGACCACCGCTACGGTCAGGCCCGCACTACAACGAGCCAGGTTGGCGGAGGTGGAAGCAGCCACGAGATCGAGTGCGAGGTACACGCGGGCTTCCCCACAACCTACCTTGGCAGTCGAGGGTGCCTGCTCGTTCTCGGAGACAACAAGGCTGGACAGCACAGGTCCCCACTTCTGTGCCGCTCCAGTCTGGTCGTAGGTCGCGACGTTCAACCCGTCGAGCCATGCGGCCGTGGCGAGTATCGCGTTAGCCGTTATAACGCCGGTGCCTCCGAGCCCAGGTAGGTAGAGCGCGTACCCCCGTCCTGCAGCCGGACGCTCCGGCTCGTCGAACAGATCCCGGGGGACCTCGGGTGGTACGGACTTACGATACCCGCTACCCGGGGCGGTCTCAACCGTCACAAAAGACGGGCAGTTCCCGCGCAGGCAGGACTCATCTTCGTTGCACGAAGATGGGTGAACCTGGATCTTGGGCCCCAAGGGAGTATCGACATCCATGAGGGACATACAGTTGGAGACACGCCCGCAGTCTCCGCAGGCCTCGCACAGCCGTGCGTTCACCAGCACATGACGGGTCGGCGCCGGCAACTGGCCACGACGTTGCCGGCGCCGGCGCTCGTTTGCACACGACTCGTCATAGAGAAGCACCGTCACGCCGTTGATCTCGGCAAGCTCGGCTTGAACTGCCTGGATACCATCGGGCGTGTGCAGCCTCACTGTGGGACCAAAACCAGCCCGGCGGTACCCCGCCGGTTTCTTGGTCACCAAGGCGATACGCTCCACGCCTTCGATCTCGAGTAAGTGCACCAGTTCCACCACTGATAGCTGTCCCACTGGTACCTGCGCTCCGGTGTTCGCAACGACACCGTTGTATAGGATTTTGAAAGTGATCGAGACGCCCGCCGCCATACAAGACCGGATGTTCTCGTAGCTCGAGTGGAATATAGAGCCGTCACCAACATTTTGGAAGATGTGACGCTGTTCGGTGAAGGGTGCAAGACCTATCCATGGCAGGCCCTCGCCACCATATTGCGTCATCGCCTCCACATGGCGTTCAGGCTGCTCAATAATTGACGCGAAACTGTGACATCCAGGGCTTCCCCAGGCAATCGCACCGTCAGGGAGCAGGGTAGAGGTGTTGTGCGGACACCCTGAACAGTAGTTCGGGGTACGGTGCCGCAAGACCAGCTCCGCAGGCCTCGCACACTGTTTGATCATGGCAAGGCGCTCGGCAACCTGGGACTCGAGGCGCGTCCCATTGAATAGCATGCCACCAATGCGCCCAAGGATAAGATCTGCGTCAAAGCCGCCCTCGACAGGGAAGAGTTCGGCACCATCGGCAGTTCGTTTGCCGATCACCTGGATCGTGCTCCCGGCTTCGTGCAACGCTGCACGCACGTTGGTCTCGAGGAGATCGCGCTTCTCCTCGATCACGACGACCTGGTCCACATCACAGGCAAAGGTGGACAGTAGTACCCGATCAAAGGGATAGGGCATGCCGTAGACAAGAACCGCAATACCGAGTTCGGAGAGATCCTCGAGGTCCGCTCCTACGCTGGACAGCGATGCCTGTATGTCGCCGAAGCTCTTGCCCACCGTGACGATCCCAACCCTGGCGTGCCCCTGCGCCCCAACTCGGTAATTGAGCCCGTTCGCGCGAGCATAGGCGATCGCTGCTGCATGACGCTCCACATACAGGTAGCGCTCTTGCCCCAACGTCGTACCTGGGAAAAACGTGAAATCTGCGTATTTTGCGAAAGGCTTCCCCTCCACTTGAATCTCTGGAAGCACTATGGATGGAGACACCGGGTCCACGCAGAAGGTGGCGCCCGCATCGCACAGGGCAGTCGGCAGCTTGAGAGAGACCCAGCAGCCGCTGGCCCGCGATAAGGCGACCGCATGGAGTCCAAATTCGTAGATCTCCCGGACCGATGCAGGCGCCATGATCGGGATCCCGGCAGCGATGAACGCCTGATCCTCTTGGAACGGCATGGTTGAGCTGGATGCCTCATGATCCTCGCCAGAAAGGATCACGACAGCGCCGTGACGGCTCGTCCCTGCGAAATTGCCGTGTTTGAACGCGTCACCACTGCGATCTGCTCCCGGACCCTTGCCGTACCAGAAGCCCACTACACCGTCGTAATGCTCGTGCGGGAAGTTGTCGAGCATCTGGCTGCCCATCAGCGCTGTGGCCGCTCGTTCCTCGCTCGATGCCGGCATATGCACTATGCCATATGCGCTGAGCAGCGATGACCAACGCTCAAGTTGGAGATCGTAGCCTGCCAACGGGGAACCGGGGTAGCCAGTGATGAAGATCCCACTCCTCAAGCCTGCCGCGCGATCACGCCTGTGCTGTTCGAGGGGAAGACGGACAAGCGCATGGAGTCCGCTGAAGTAGTAGATGCCGCGATCGGCGACAAAGCGTTCTTGGAGGTCGAAGTCTCTCGAGGGCATTCCGGTAGTCATGGCCCTTTCCAAACCACGCGCGTGCACGTTCCTGCCCTGCTCCAGATTATGTATGAGCGTGTGGATAGAGTGGCATACAACTTGCCCTCAAGTATACAGCGTCGCTTTGGTAACTGTTATGCTCAGTTCGCGGGTCCAAAGGCTCTGATGACCGAGTCCGCCACTCTCTTTGGATCCTGCACGGGGCCGAAGTGGCCAAGACCTTCAAACACTTCCACTCTGGAGTCTGGCAATCTCGCCTCGAACATGCGTTGCACCTCCACCCCAAGATAATTATCCTGCGATCCGCAGGCCAACACCACCGGACAAGCCACTTTCGGTAGATTCTTGAATGCATCGTGAGCCAAGCCATGAGCGTATATGGCTGATTCGTGCTCACGCTTGCACTTCAGCACAATACCGCTTGAAGATGATTCCCTGAAACCGTTCTCTACATACAGTCGCAGGCACTCCTCTGTGAATAAGCTGAACGGCTCCTTGGAGGCTGCAGCCCGGTAGGCTTCGTCATAAGATTTGAAGCTGCTGCGTCTCCTCAGCGTCCTCCGAGCCAGATGGTTGCCCTCCAATCCAGGCGGCATGGGCTCCTCTGAAGGAAACATCACTGGCTCGTAACAGTATAAGGCACCGAACGTGCCACCACGATGTTCCTCCGCAAGCAGTAGCGAAGCGCCGCCCGCAGAGTGGCCAAACCCCAACGGACGCTTCAGGCCAAGCGTATCGACCACCTCCAGGATATCCTGAGCAAAACCATGCCATCCGAAGTCGCCATCGGAGGGTGCTGTCGACTCGCCATGGGCTCGTTCATCTATCAGGACACATGAGAAATAGCCGGACAGATGCGCAGCCAGCGGCTGGAGTACGGCACCACACAGGCCCGCAGCATGGACAAGCACCAGCGGCGGTCCGGTGCCACCAGCATCATACACTGCTATCACCGGTCCGGAAGTGGTTTGAATACGGGCAGTCGGCTCGAGCATCACACCACAGCTTACAGGACTGGCCGTATTCTGGAAAATGCCTCGAAACCCGGACCTGAAAAGCCATATCCAGCAGCTTCGGAGCTACCGGCCAGCTTTAAGGTATTATGGCAAAGACCTGCCGGTGCTAGGATTAGAGCTGATGGAAGCCAAAGAGGCCTCGACGATCATTCTTGTGAGAGACACTATCCATGAGAGCATTGACGTCCTTATGTTGAAAAGGAATCTGCAATCTGGGTACGTGCCTGGTGCACACATATTCCCCGGTGGCGAAGTCGATGCCGCCGATTACTCAGGGGACGCCATGGTGCTCTGCGATGGTATAACCGATGAGCAGGCAAGCAGGCGTCTGGGTGTTGCGCGATCTGGACTCGCCTGGTGGGTCGCCGCCATCCGGGAGTGCTTCGAAGAAGCCGGCCTGCTCTTGGCAACGCCGGCCATTCCGGCCAAATCCACCACACGGTCTACCCGGGGCTCTGGCGGGTTCGTGTCTCTGGACTCCATGGAGGATATCGAGCGTTTTAGGGAGTACAGGACTGCTGTCACGGCAGACCCCAAGAATCTGGTCGCAATCTGCCGCAATGAAGGACTTCGACTGGCAGCGGGCAGCCTCCACTACTTCAGCCATTGGGTCACACCGCACGGGGCACCAAGACGGTATGACACCCGTTTCTTTCTGGCGGTTGCTCCTTCCCGTCAACCACCCTTGCCGGACAGCCGTGAGATCGTGGAGACCATGTGGATCACGCCGCAGGATGCCCTGGCTCAATATAGGGAAGGCTCCTTTGACATGCTGATTCCAACGGTCAAGACCCTCGAGCGACTCAGCAAGTTCAACAATACTACCGCGCTCTTGGAATGGGCCGGTAGCTTGCAGTACATACCGACCATCCAGCCTCGTCTCCATACCGAAGATGGAAACATCACCGTGCTGATCCCTGGAGATCCAGGCTACGAAGAAGTCGGCGACGGTCCTCCAACCAAGCCTGTAACGGCTGACACCCCACATCCTCGATTGTCAACACGGCCGTAAGAAACGTCTCCAAATAGATCTGGAAAGTCCGAAGCGATTTACCGGTGCTTTCCCTACCTGCGGGCAAGCACCGGCTTCAGCACCTCCCCGGTGGCGCTACCCGCGTGGCCGGCCACCTCTTCAGGAGTGCCCTCTGCAATCAGGTACCCGCCTCTATCCCCACCTTCCGGACCGAGTTCCAACAGCCAGTCTGCGTATTTGATCACATCCAGGTTGTGCTCGATGACCACCACGGTATTGCCCTGATCCACCAGGCGGGCCAGCACCGCCAGCAGTTTCTTCACGTCATCGAAGTGCAACCCCGTAGTAGGCTCGTCGAGCACGTAAAGGGTATTACCTGTCGCCCTGCGCTGCAGCTCTGATGCCAGCTTCACCCGCTGCGCCTCGCCACCAGAGAGCGTTGGCGCCGGTTGACCCAGCTTCACGTAGCCCAACCCGACATCGACCAGGGTGGACAGGTAGCGATGGATGGAAGGCTGCCGGGCAAAGAAATCCACAGCCTCATCACATGACATCGACAGCACATCCGCTATGCTCTTTCCCTTCCAGGTGATCTCCAGCGTCTCCCGATTGTACCGAGCACCTCCACACGACTCACAGGGTACATAGACATCCGGAAGGAAGTGCATCTCGATACGGATGGTCCCATCGCCTGAGCATGCCTCACACCTGCCGCCTCGTAGGTTGAAGGAGAACCGCCCCGGCTGGTACCCACGCACCTGTGCTTCGGGTATTTGTGAATAAAGACGTCTGATGTGGTCGAATACTCCGGTATAGGTGGCCGGATTCGACCGCGGAGTACGCCCGATCGGGGACTGGTCTATGGCTACTACCTTGTCCACCAGGCCCGCACCATCTATCTTCCTGTGCTTCCCAGGTAATGTCCTGGCGCCGGCAATGGATTGCCTGAGCGAAGCCAGCAGGATGTCGTTCACCAAGGTGGACTTGCCCGATCCTGAGACACCTGTAACCGCAACCAGGCACCCCATCGGGAAAGCTGCGTCAATATCCTTGAGATTGTGTTCGGCGGCGCCTCTTACCCAGAGACGCTTGCCGGCGCCAGCCCGCCTCTTGGCCGGTACATCGATTGACATCCTGCCAGCCAGGTACGCTCCGGTCAGAGAATCAGGTGCACTCTCTATCCCGTCCACGCCACCGGCATACACCACGCGACCACCATGCTCGCCGGCGCCGGGGCCTATGTCCACAACGGTATCTGCGGAACGGATGGTCTCCTCGTCATGCTCGACCACTATGACAGTGTTGCCCAAGTCTCTCAAGCGCTTCAATGCCTGGATCAACTTAACGTTATCCCTCTGGTGAAGCCCTATGGACGGCTCGTCCAGCACATAGAGGACACCAACCAAACCGGATCCGATCTGGCTGGCCAGCCTGATCCTCTGCGCCTCGCCACCAGACAGGGTAGCAGTGGACCGCGTCAAAGTAAGGTATCCAAGCCCCACATCCACCAGGAACTGCAAGCGGGCATTTACTTCCTTGAGCAACCTGGATGCAACCAGCATGTCCCTATCGTTCAAATCCAGCTTATGCAGGATGCTAGGTATTTCAGTAACCTGAAAGGAGCAAAGCTCGTAAATGGACATATCTCCCACAGTCACTGCCAGCGATTCGGGTTTCAATCGTGCTCCTCCGCAAGAATGGCAGGGCACCTCCCTCATGTACTCTTCGATGGCTTCACGGAAGCTATCACTCTCAGCTTCGGAATGCCTGCGCTCCAGCCACGGCACCACTCCTTCGTAACGGGTGGTGAACGACCGCCTCCTTCCATACCTGTTGCGGTACGATACAGCAAGCCTCTCGCTGCCCGTACCGTACAAAATCGCCTGGCGATGTGCCCTCTTGAGTTTCTTCCATGGCGTATCCGTTGAGATTCCTAGCTCCGCAGCGAACGATTCGATCAACTTGGAGAAATATCCGCTCCGGGCCTTGGCCCATGGGACTACCGCCCCGCTCGCTATTGAGAGGGTGGAGTCAGGTACAACCAGTTCAGGGTCCACCTCGAAACGGGTACCAAGGCCATTGCACGATGGGCAAGCACCATAGGGCGAGTTGAAGGAGAAGTTGCGAGGCTCCAGGTTGCTAAATGAGATCCCGCAATCATTACAAGCCAGATCCTCCGAAAAAGTGACCAGCTCATCCTCACCGTCAGTACCATGACCCGGACTTCCTGCCCCGCTGGCACTCGCCACATCGCCGGTGCCCTTTGCCACACCTTCAGCACCATGGGCCACTCCCGCATCACCAGCTCGCATCAGGAGCACCTCCGCGACTCCGCCACTGAGAGCGAGCGCAGTCTCCATGGACTCAGTGAGCCGCTGGCGTATCCCGCTACGCACCACCAGCCGATCCACCACCGCCTCTATGGTGTGCTGCTCGTAACGCGCAAGCGGCGGCCGGCTGCTCTCCGCCAGTTCCACGACATGCCCATCGACCCTGGCGCGCGCATACCCTTCTGCCATAAGCTCGTCGAGCACTGCTTCATGCTCACCTTTGCGACCATGCACGACGGGAGCCAGTACCATGAACCGTGTACCTTCGTCCATTGCAAGGATCCTGTCCACCATCTGCTGGGGAGTCTGCTGGGCAACCAGCTTGCCGCAGTTCGGGCAGTGGGGCTTCCCTGCGCGCGCATATAGTACGCGCAGGTAGTCGTAGATCTCAGTGACGGTGCCTACTGTGGAACGAGGATTATGGCTGGCCGCTTTCTGATCAATGGATATAGCGGGAGACAGCCCCTCGATGGAATCCACATCCGGTTTCTCCATCTGGCCGAGGAACTGCCTGGCATAAGCAGAAAGCGACTCGACATAGCGCCGCTGCCCTTCTGCATAGATCGTGTCAAAAGCAAGGGAAGACTTACCCGATCCGGACAGTCCGGTGACAACCACCAACTGGTCCCTTGGGATCTCCAGGTTGACATCCTTCAGGTTGTGTTCCCTTGCTCCCCTTATTACTATCGAATCGCCCACATATACAGGATACGTGATTTGCACATACTACAGTACCGGGTCGGACCCACCTGGAATATCCATCTGCTGCATATTCCACCCGAGCGCCATACGGTGACACCCGCCAAGCAGGAGCAGCAGTTGCCAACCGCTGCGATCAATCGGCCATGGACCGGCGTTCAGCAGCTACCTCGCGCAACCGATGGGCCATGAACGCAACGACAGCAAGCACCGCGGCCGCAACCACCACATACCCCGCGTCGGTGAACTTCGCCGCTATCTGCTGCCAGTGATGAGCCATTACGTCGCCTATCCCGGCCAGCACGCTGTCCCATACCAGGGAGCCTATCACCGTGAACACTCCAAATCTCACCGGACTCATCTCCGCTATGCCTGCAGGCAGCGATACGAACGTCCTGATTACCGGCAAGAGGCGGCCAACCAGCACCCCCCAATCACCGTTGCGCGAGAACCATTTCTCGGCCCGTTCGAGATCCTTTTTGGTAAGCAGCACAAAGCGGCCATAACGTTCGACCAGCGCCCGACCGCCGGTCATCCCCACTCCCCAGGCTATGAACGCACCACCAAGCTCCCCTACCGTACCCACCAGGATGACCGCAGGCAAGCTGAGCCTTCCGGTTGCCACAAGTCCTCCCGCCAGTGCACCGGCAAAAGTCATTGTCACTTCGGAGGGTATAGGTATACAGGCCGACTCCCCGACCGCCAGCAAGAACAGCGCGAGATAGCCCCAAGTGGTAAGAAAATGTTCCATGGAATATTTATAGTCTATATTTGCGCCTGTGGATGGTCACCGGCCTGCCGGCGTCTCAGTTCCCTCCGCTGCCGCCGAGATGCCAGAAACCACATACGTCGCACTTATATACTGCCAGATCGAAACCCCTCTCCATTCTCAGCCCGAACGCAGATCTATTGGCTTCTTCTACACTGCGAAATTGCACCTTGGCGGCGCCATCCGAACGCCAATGACCAAGGCGCGGTGGTTGCATGTGCGGATCGCGACCACTGGCCCTGCCACCTCCGTGGTACCGGCCTCCATGGTTCCGACCTCCATGGTTCCGACCCTTACGGTTAAGCTCCCCATCCTTCCGATTGCCAGTCACGGTATTACGGGAAGCAGTGAGCGCGAAATCGCATCGATCTCGCTCGCAGTACCCGATGCAGCGACCCGACCGCCTGAAAGCACCACTACACCATCCACCAGCTCCACTACGCGCTGAGGATGCTGTTCCACAATCAATAGCGCTATACCGCTCTGCCGCAACCGGGCAAGTGCCTCGAAGACCTCATCCACCATCGCCGGCGACAAGCCCAACGACAGCTCATCGACCATCACAAGCTTGTGGGGAGCAACGACCACTTTCGCCAGCGAGAGCATCCTCTGCTCTCCACCGGACAGGGTACCTGCAATCTGGTTGCTCCTATCTTTGAGCCTGGGAAAGAGCTCGTAAGCCTTTTCTGCAACATCAGCATAAGAACCGCTGAACCCTCTGGACAGTGCAAAAGCATCCAGGCCGCGCCTGCCGCTGCGCCCATCAATATTACCCGTGCCAGCAGAGGCAGGTCGACCACTGTATCCGCCGGATACGTTACGAGGTTCTCCCAGGGCGGCCAACTCCAAGTTCTCCCTGACGCTCAATGTGGCGAAGACGGATCTCCCCTCGGCAACATGCACCAGCCCGCGCCTTGCTATCTTCCAGGCCGGCCATCCAGTAATATCCCTACCCTCATAGATGACCTTGCCGGATGATATATGGAGCAGCCCTGAGACGGCCCTTACGACCGTAGACTTGCCTGCACCATTGTTGCCGAGAAGCGCCAGCGCACCACCTGGGTCGATATGAAACGACACGCTGAAGAGGACTTTGTAAGGACCATAGGATACGTAGATTTCATCGACATCCAACAGTGGCTCCCTAGTGGAATCAGGCCCGGGACTTGCAACACTCGCCACCCTCTCCTTCTCGGTCTGCTTACCCGTCACCATCTTGATCCCACCAGCGAGCGCATGCCTGCCATCATCCGCTGGCAGCTCTCGTATCCGTACCTTGTATGCATGTCACGTACTTCCAAGATATACCTGGCGCACCTGGGAATCCGCAAGCACGGTGCCGACGTCTCCATCCGCTATTAGCTCTCCCGAATTCAGGACAGCCAGCCTGCTTGCAACCCGTCTTACCATCTGCAGGTCGTGCTCGACAATCACCGTAGCGGTACGTCCGTTGCCCTGTAGCCGCTCCAGCATAGTGATGATCAGTTCCGTCTCCGAAGCATCAAGCCCTGATGAGGGCTCATCAAGCATCAGTAAAATGGGCTCGAGGATGAATGCCCTAGCCAACTCCACCAACCTTCCGTGACCCAGGCTGAGTGCTTCTGCGGGAGTATCCGCCACCTCCGCCAAGTCGAAAAGTTCCAATACATCACTTACCCTGTCCAGCTCTTCACGTGCCGGTACGCCATGACCCCTCAAATCCTTGAAGATACTACCGCTGTGCCTGTGCACCCTGTCCGCAACAAGGAGATGTTCCCTCGGAGTCATGCCGCTGAAAAGCTCCAACCGCTGGAAGGTACGCGCCATTCCCATGTCCGCCCTCTTCCAGACGGGTAGCGAATCTATCCTTTTCCCTTCCAGGATGACCGCACCCGCGTCGGCGCTGATCACCCCAAGTATGCAATTGAACAAAGTGGTCTTGCCGGCGCCATTGGGCCCTATGATGCCGAGCACCTCCCCCCTCTCGACGGCGATACTGACATGCCTAAGCACTTCCAGCCCGCCGAAACACTTGGATAAATTCATCACCTTCAAAAGCTTTGCTGTTCCCGGCGTCATATCCGTCATATGAGCACCGAGCCAGCAGCCACCTCAGGCACCGCCATCGACATCCCTTTTGGCCTCTAATCTGTCATCACCCGCCAAGCCGTTCCCATCTCCGACATCACACGTAACGTAGCCGGAGGTAAATCGTAACCCGATACCATGATAGCCAAAATACGCCAGCACCGTCTCTGAGAGATTGAGGATGGAACGCTTCACGTAGTCCACCACGCCTTCAGGGTGGCGTACATATGTAAGTGCGGCAAGTCCGAACAGGAATGCAAGCAAAGAGGCATACCGGGACGGCAGGGTGGATATGAGTTGGCTGAGCACTGCGTAGGCCAGACCAGCCTCGATCGCTCCGGAAATGGTTCTCACGCCCACCGTAGCCACCACGACGACGAATATGAGCGACATCTCATAGCTGAAGTCGTTGGAAGATACGGATCCCTCCAATGATCCATAGATAGCACCTCCTATGCCTGCCAGGCCTGCAGCAAGGGCGATGGTCAGTATCCTCAACCTGCGCGTATTAATGCCGATGGATTCAGCACCCACTTCGGATCCGCGTACGGCGGCCAGCTCTCTTCCCACCGTGCCCGAACGTATGAGGGCAACAGCGACCGACGCAACCACAAGTACGATCAGAGCAAGGATCATGAATGAACGGTTGCTGGCAAGGCTCACCGCCCCGATAGCCGGCCTTGGCACGCTGATACCACTGCCACCATTGCCCACCCACGAAAGAGGAAAGAAGATGTCAGACACCACCAGTGCAAATCCAAGCGTACCAAGTGCAAGGGCGATGCCACCAAGACGCAGGGTAGGCAGTGCCAGCAATATGCCCGCTCCAGCAGCTATAAGACCGCCAATCAGCGCGCCGGCAATGACCGAGAGGCCCAAGTGGATTGCCAGCTGGCCCGTGGTAAACGCACCAATTCCTGCAAAAGTGGCCTGAGCAAGCGACACCTGTCCCGACATCCCCGTGAGCAGAACTATGGAAAGGAAAATCACCGAGTAAGCGACACCAAGACCCAAAGTGAACACCCAGTTGGAAGGTATCCAGGTAAGCACCGACACCGCAAAGGAGATGGCCAGTGCAGCAGCTAATATCCTGCTGCCTACGAATACTGCCGTCGGGCGGCGCGGTGCATCCAGGCATGGCGGTGGCGGCTCGCATCCCTGCATCGGATCGCTCACTTCTCGCTTGACGCGGAATCTCGGCAGCGCTATCAGGAGCACGAGCAGCACTATGAACGGAAAGGCCGACGGAACTCCAGCGGCTATGGTGCTACCGGTAGGAAGGTAGCCCGAAATCAGTTCCTGGGCAATACCCAGGAATACGCCACCGATTAGCGTAAGCGGGAGGCTTACAAAAGCACCAAAGGCACCTGCTGCGATAGCGGCTACGAGAAGATCGGTAAAGTTAAGCGAACTGAGCTGGGCGTAGAGAGGCGCAAGCAGCACACCGGCCAGACCGGCAAACAGGCTGGAGAGTACCCACGCAACCGCACCTATCAGGTCGGAGCGTACCCCATGGAGCTGGGCAAGGCGTGGACTCTCGACGACCGCTCGCATCTCCAAGCCCAACTTGGTGAACTTCAGCATGCTCCACAGGAATGCGACGGCCAAAATAGTAATGACAGTAGTAGACAGCTCGTTGCCATTTACCGCGAACCCTACAAAATGAAAATACACTTTGCTCGTATCGAGAAGGAGTGCAGGAGGGCTGAGCCGCGTGGAATCGCCGAAAATCATCTGGGCCGCGCTGGGGAGCACTATCAGCAGGCCCAGTGCAGGCACCAGTTTGACAAACTGACTCGCATTACGTGTATACCTGAAGATTATGCGATCAAGCAGCAACCCGAGAGCAGGAGATAGCACAACTATAGCCAGGATGGCGGCCGCCCATTTAGGCCAACCATGATTGACCGATACGTAGAATACTAGTGCCGATACATATGCCTGTGCACCAAACGCCAGGTTGAACACCCCGGACGCCCGGTAGGTAAGGACCAGCCCAGCACCCATGAGGGCAAAGACACATCCCAGCGGCACTCCGGGCAACCCAAAAGCGACAAGCTGGCTCACGGCCCGCTCAGCAGGGGAGGCACTCCAACCGGTAGCGGCACGATACGGTGTATCGGGCCGTGGACAGGCGGCTTAGGTGGAAAGCAGGAAAATACACTCGGTGGAGTGGTAAACACCGGAACGAACCTACCGCTTCTGGCCTGGATAAAGGAAGTGCAGTTGTAAGGACTGGTATTCGGTCCATGCGAGACGCGCCAGTCGACAGGGGAAAGGATACCATCAGCCGTATAGCTGGTCAGACGGTTGATCGCGGAAACCAGCCTGGTCCTGGAAAGATTTTTACCGGCCATCCGCAACCCTTTGACAAACAGATCAGCATTCACCCATCCAGTCAGTGCCGGCTCGCTCGGCAACTTACCAGGCTCGTATTTCTTCATCATAGCTATGAATTCATCTAAACCCGGGTACTTGCCGGGATAAAGGCTTGCCGCCTCGAACGGGGCATTGAGAAGGAGAAAATATACGCCGTTCATCTGTGAGGGGTACTTCTGGAGCGCCTGCCGATCATACCCGTTGTACCAGAGCTGGGAGACGCGGGAAAGGCCGTCCTGGCTCATGATGCTGGAAAGACTTATGTTGGCACTGAGGTCCATGCAGGAAACCACCATATCCACATGATCTGCGGCCATTTTGGTGACAGCTGCATGCAACCCGGTTGCCGTAAGCGGTATGCCTAAATTCTCATAGGCCAAATTCACGCCGTAACGCTTGAAGGCATTTATGGCGCCCTGGCACCCCTGCTGCGATTGGGTGACATCCAGGGCGATCACCCCCACGTTCCTGGCGCCGAGCTTCTCGGCCAGGTAGGCAGCTTGTAGCTGGGGAGCGGTAAAGCTCTGGTAAGACCCGTCCTCGCCGAAAAGACTCGGCCCGGCTGACCACTGGCTGTTGGGATTCACATCCAGACCGAAGGTAGGCACATTGTTGGAAGCCAGGTACCCTGCCCCAGTAAATGATGGAGTAGCAACGCCGACTACGGCAAATACATGATCCTGGTCGACCAGCGTACGTGCCAGCTGGCTGTCCAGGGAAGGATCGGACTGGTCATCCATGGGATATGCAAAGTCTATCTTACGGCCGTATACGCCGCCATCTGCATTGACCATGTCGAAATAGGCCTTCACTCCTTGATAGATAGGAGCAAAGTCACCGGTAACTGGTCCCGTCAACGACGCAAGTCCCCCAACCACAATCTTGTGAGGAAATACGCCATCGGTATTACCCGAAGTGGTGCTTATCTGCCCTGCATTGCCACAGGCGGCAAGCAAGAGCAGGAGTACCATGACAGCCGCGACCGAGACTGACATGTTCTTGACCCTGACCTTGCCCGGCGGGCAATGATTGATCGACTGGTCATGGGTTGCATGAACCTCCCCGTCCCTGACGACGGGGGTTGCGACCGCGTTCCGCTCAAAGCGCTCCAATGGACAGCCTCCTTTCGTCGATAATACACCAAACCGCGATGACCACACCGAGTCGCCAGCCACCATGGCTTATCATCAGCAATTCTAGCGTGGCGCCAGGCGAAATGGTGCGACCGACCACTCACATGTGCTTGGTACACGGAGCAAGTATGCAGTGACAAGCATGCCTCTGGGTTCCCTCCCATCATATGCTCCCTTGGTTGCAACCGTAGCTGGGCCAGCTGGATCCTGCCGTGCAGCGCTCCCGGGCCGGCTTGGAAAGCAGGCGAGCCGGCCTACGAGGTTCAGCTCCTCGAAGGCAGTACGGCCTGGGCCTCGCCTACCACCTTGACATCCCCTTCAGAGTTGAGCAGTTTGCATTCCATGTTCACCAAGTGTCTCCTGCCTTCGTCGACCGTCTTGCCCGTTACGGTCACCTGAGTCCGTAGTTCCTCGTCAGGCCAGGTCTGGCTGGCAAAACGGACCTTGTATCTGGTAAGAGCGGTTTTTCCTACCCAGTCTGTGATTGCAGCCCCCAGCAGGCCCATCGAAAACATACCGTGACCAAACACGCTGGGTTGCCCTATTGACTTTGCAAACACCTCATCGTGGTGCATAGGCATGTAGTCACCAGAAGCTCCAGCGTACCTGACCATGTCGGTCCTGGTAAGGCGGTGCTTCTTCACCGGAGCCTCGTCTCCTTCTTTCACATCCTCAAAATACAGCACCGATAGTGTTCCCATCATCATCCATCCTCTCCCAGCTTAATTTTCAACGACCTAACCGGCGCCGGCTGAACTATGGCAGCCAACGTGCCATCCAATGCTCACGACCTGACTCCGTTTGAGAACTCGATATCCTCGTCCCGGTCATTGTTGCATTCCATGCCTTCTCCATCGCTCACAGCCTGTGTATGATATTTGAACGCGATGTAACTGCGAGATCACCAGTCTTGTCGTCATGCCACACCATTTCGGTGACCACAAATGTCATTACGTGGCCTTTTGATTCTTTACGATAGGCATCCACCACTTTCCCCTCTCCAAGGAGCACGTCGCCGGCAAAGACTGGCTTGTGGTAGACAAACTCCTGCTCACCATGGAGGATCATCCCTCCCTTCGACATCAGGGATCCTACGATCTCACCCACGGCAATCCCCTGCGGAACATCATCAGGCTGCATCTCGGCAAACTTCCCCCATGTGTCCCAGGCAAACGAGAACGTAGGTGGGACAGGGATACCGGGTAGTCCCGCGGCCTCTGCCGCCCTTGGGTCCTGGTAGACAGGACTCTTGTCGCACACGCCTATGGCAAAATACGATACCGGCCCACGCTCCAACATCACTCTCGACTTACCCGTAGCTCGGCCGATCAGTTTGCTAAGATCTTCGTCAAGCTGCTCAGCATCATCCATCTACATCCTCCTTTGCTATACAAGCACGCTGATCAGAACACTGAGTACTGCGCATCAGGATACCCGTAGCTTATCAAACAACGCAATTCCGTCCAACGGTCACGGTCGTCCCGAGGCGATCTGGCAATGACCGAAGATGACGTTATCTCCTTTTCTTATCGCCTCCCCTGCGGAGGCAGTCGTCCCGAGGCGATCTGGCAATGACCGAAGATGACCCCAGATCATGATGATTGTGACCTATGGCCCTAACGCTCAGCGCTGGAATGCACGAGAATAGAAGAAACTTCAAGTAGATGTCCGTCTGCTGCTCCGTTCCCCGGCAGACGGCCTTAACAGCCCAGCACCTGGCCAGGTGCTGGGCTGATTGTACCGGGTCCCTGGTCCTGCTCGGCTGAGGCATACAGCCTAACCGCCGAGCGGGACCCCGGTGCTTATATCCCCAGCTCGTCTGTGCCAGAAAAAGCTGCGTACCTGCATGATCCAGCGCTACCGCAACCAGACCCGCCATACAACTTGCTTCTGCACTGCTCCGTACGTAATTAGTATTACACACATCGGGCCCAATTACTATACTAAAACAGTAATTGTACCCTAGTTTGATATATTATTGAGAATAGTCTCTTTCCGTACAGGCTGCCAACCATCCGGCATCAACCGCAACCAGCCTCAATCGACCACGCCAAGCGCTATCCCTGCCAGCGACACATACCTGACCATCCGGCATCAACCGCAACCAGCCTCAATGACTTTCCCAATGCCCACTGATCTTTCTGGCCAGTTCTTCGAATGCCCTGCCCCTATGAGAAATGGCGTTCTTCTCGCCGGGTTCCATCTCAGCAAAAGTCCTGCCGTCTCCTTCCAGTGGCACAAAAATGGGATCGTATCCCCATCCGTCTCCCCTGGGGCCACCTGCAATGATCCCCTCCGCTGTGCCTGTTGCCATGATTGGCCCCCCGTCAGGAACCCACAGGCACGCCACCGTAACAAACCTGGCGGTGCGGGTAGCCATATCCACCGCGCCTGCGGCATCCATCTCCTTCAACAGAGCTACGACATTGTCGTAATAGCTTGCATCTGGACCTGCATACCTGGATGAATAGACCCCCGGCCTTCCCCCAAGCGCATCGACTTCCAAGCCGGTATCGTCGGCAATTGCTGCGGCGCCTGCCAGCATCCCTACTGTACGAGCCTTCAAAAGAGCATTCTCTTCTATGGTGGAGCCAGTTTCGTCAATTTCGTTTATACTCGCTGGACGATCCAGCAGCCTCCACCCCGATTCGCTCAATATGCTCCTGATTTCCCGGACCTTGTCCGGATTCGCAGTTGCAAGCACCGCCTCCCTCTGGGCCGCATCCTGCCGACCTATACTTCCATTGCGCCGATACTGGCAGCTCATCTCTTCGGCAAAGGCTGCCGTGCCGGTCTCCACACCGGCGTGTCCACGACAATCCACTCCAGCATCCACTCCAGCATCGTCGATCCTAGAAACGCTATCGCGCAACCGTGCTCACCAGTTTCCTGCGCGCTGGTGGACGCGCCACGATCTCTCTTTCCAGTGCGATGATCTCATCTATCCCCTTGGCTGCGAGCGCCAGCAAACCATCAAACTCCACCCTCGAAAAAGGTACGCCTTCGGCCGTACCTTGCACCTCCACGTACTTTCCCTCACCGTTCATAACCACATTCATGTCGACCTCAGCACGGCTGTCTTCCGCATAGTCCAGGTCGAGCATGGCCATGCCGTCGACAATCCCAACAGATATTGCACCAAGATAACCGGACATCGGATGCCTATCGATTACCCCATTGGATACCATCCTGGTAAACGCATCATGAAGCGCTATAAATCCGCCGCATATCGAAGCTGTTCTCGTGCCACCATCAGCCGCGATCACGTCACAATCCACAGTAACCTGGAACTCGCCCATGACAGTCAGATCGGTAGCCGACCGCAATGACCTGCCTATCAGCCTCTGTATCTCCTGAGTGCGCCCCGACTGCCTACCTTTTGCGGCCTCCCTCTGCACCCTTTCCGCGCTGGACCCGGGCAAGAGGGAGTACTCCGCAGTCACCCACCCCTTCCCCCCTCCACGCAACCATGGTGGGATCCTGCTCTCGATCGATGCTGTGCACAGCACTCTCGTCTCACCGGTCGATACAAGTACCGACCCTGCAGCAAAATGGGTAAAGTCCCGTTCGTAGCTCACTTCACGTAGCGCATCCACGCCACGACCGTCAATCCGTGCAATTGCCATGCGACAACGCTACCTCCTGCGAGGATCCAGCGCCACCCGCGGCGGCGACTGGAACCTCCCACTCGCCTCCGGCATGATTGCAATTCCCAGTCCCACCCTTGCCTGGACAACGGCACCTCCAAAAGCATCCTCGGCTTCCTGCGCAATGACTTCCCTGGACTCAACCGGCCAGTAATGGGTGATCATCAAGCGTCTTGCCCCCGCCTCACGGGCGAACCGGCCTGCTTGACGGCCACTGAGATGCTGTGACCGTCCCTCATATCGCGATGTGAACGTCGCCTCGCTTACCAGCATGTCCAGACCGTAACCGAGTTCGGCAGGCGACCATTTTGACCCGGTGTCCGCCGTGTAACCAAGTGAGATTTTACCCACTTCAACATCATCCACCTCGACACGTAGCGCAAGAGTGGTCTTCACGTGATCGGTGGCGAAGAAACTCAGCTGCATACTTCCCGCAACGCTTCGATCACCTGAATGGACTTCATCCCATTCGAACAACGGCCCTACCGCATGCTGCACAAGCCTGCTCACTCCCGATGGAGCCATTATCCGCAACGGCCGGGACCTGGCTGATGTGTAGCGCATAGCCACCGCCAGGGATTCCAGATCGGCACAGTGATCGGGATGCGCATGACTCAGCACCACTGCATCTATGTCTTCTAGCGAAAAGAACCGCTGGTAGTTGGCAAAACTGCCCGATCCCGCATCCACAAGGAGCGTACCGCCTGTCGCCCAGTCCTTGACCACATAGCTGCTGCACGCGCCCCCCATGGCCTGATGGCTGCCATCACAACCCAGTACCGTGACCGTCAGCATACCTAGTAGCACTCTCCTGCCGGAATCTCACTACACCTCACGATATCGCGCCTCCGATCCACTTGCCTAAGAAAATTTGCAGTGAACCACCGGCGCACCGTAACACATCAGAGCGCCATCTGGATACTCATTACCGAAAAAATCATTGCATCGGATATCCCGTACTGCAAACTCGACATAACGCTCCGACCAGCGTTCAGGATTCCGGCTCATCTCCATCTCAGGCATCCCCCGCATTGCTCTACTCGTAATCCTCCCAGCGCAATGGTATCACTTCCCCCAAGTCCTCCCCGAAAAGCATACTCCCCATATCGTGAAACCACCTGGTATCGCCTGATGAATAAAATGCTTTCTTGCCGATTCCTTTCCTGGCTGCAGCAAGACCGCTCTCGTTCAGAATCCTGCGCACCTCGAACGCCGTCTCGTCAGCGGAGGACACGAGGACGACATCCCTTCCCATCACCTCAAGTAACGTCCTCGAAAGGAACGGATAGTGGGTGCATCCCAACAATAACGAGTCGATCCTCGCCTCCTTGAGCGGAGCCAGGAGACGCTCGGCCAGTACGGCCAGTTGCTCCGACTCCACCTCTCCCCGTTCGACAAACTCCACAAATCCCGGACAGGCAGCACAGGTCAAGTGCTTTTCCGGATCCAGATCAGCCACTTCTCTCTGGTAGGCCCCCGAGGATATAGTGCCTACCGTTCCAATCACTCCTACCCTTCCAGACTGAGTGGCCTTCAGCAGTGCCCGCGAGCCGGGCTCTATCACACCCACCACTGGAACATCTATCTTCGACTGCAGGAGGTCCAATGCAGCAGCCGAAGCGGTATTGCACGCCACTACAATGATCTTCACACCGCAATCATCAGCCAGCCAGTCTGCGATCTGGAGGGAATAATCACGTACCTCGCCCAATGGACGGGGTCCGTAGGGGTACCTGCCTGTATCGCCCACGTAGACGATATCCTCATTTGGAGCCAGGTCTATAAGCGCACGCGCAACCGACAACCCTCCAAACCCGCTGTCGAACATGCCAATGGCGCGTTCATCCATCGGATCGCACCAGAGGAAACATTGACCAGCAACCACTCGAACAGATGGGGTAACCTGCTATGCGGTGGCAATCCAGGTAGTCACAGGTTGAGTAGCCAGGCGAAGTGGCGTAAAAGCACATCTATATTCACCAGCGCTGGATCACTATCGGGATTCCACGTACTCTGGATCAGGTCCACACATAAGAAACAGGATACATCATAAGCGCGCCGCTGCTATGACTGTGGCGCCCATCTTCGATGGTAATCGGGCTACGGGCGCTGGGCGAGGGTCGCCAGCCTACGGGCGCTGGCAGAAGAGATGCCATCCCACTTCGGCCCAGGCGCCCAGCAGGAGCACCCGCCCTATCCACGAATGCAGGAAATGCCTCACAATTGCAACACCATTGGGCAACCGCCTTCCGGCTGCCGGCAAGCTGGTCACGACCAACCAGGCAGCGAATGACCCGCCTATCACCATCCACACCACATCACCGATGACTACCCCTAGGATCATACGGTCTCATCTCCCACATTGCCGCCCTGCTCAACTCCACCCCCGCTGTCTCCCCCACCCCCGCTGTCCCACTGGGCAAGGTTGTCTCCACCATGTCCAGAGACATCTGCGGGCAGGTCATCACCCAGCCTTGCCCCCCTCGTTTGGAGCAAGCCAAGCGCCAGGTACCAGCCGCCGAGGAGCCATCCCGCCACCAGCACGGACCGCCCAGTGTAGTACCTCGTCACCCTGCCGATCAGGTAACTGAGCGTAGGAAGATCCCGCTGCTGGTGCAGGAAGCTGTTCAGATCCCAACCAAAATAAGCCATGAAGAACACCAGCCATACCAGCGCTCCGGTACCCTGTACGTCCGGATTGCTCAAGTACCTGCGGATCGACCTGCCCATACCCTTCAGCCAGGCGAGACTCTTCATCTCCTGTCGATGGCGCCCGCTGTAAAGCGCAACCAGAACGACTACGGCGATAACCACCGCAACGCTTACATGCGCATCGGTGGTCGTATACGGTTTGCCGCCTTCCCAGGCCGCAAATGCCACGCTGGAAGCGCCAAGCAATAGGAGTCTGACCTTGCGGGACACGACATTGCTCATGCGACCACTTCGAGAAAAATGAGTAGTACCAAGATTGCCGGAATCAATAATATAATGCTAGGCCACGGACAGGAGCAGGCGCCCATCGCCCATCGCCCAATTCCAATCTCGACGTTGCCACCCGGCCAAACCTCGGCCGGGCCACCATCACTTCCCATTTCCCATCGCCCAATTCCCATTTCCCATGAACCTGCTCCCACTTCCCACTTTCCACTTTCCATCTCGACCCCCCTGCCAATCTGGCCATACTGGCCCGACCCGGCGATGGATCACACAAGCGAGGTGCTGCACGGAAATGCCGCTTTGGGCATGCTATAGTGATCCCGGTGGACAGACATGTGCCTTGCCCCACGTACAGCATCGTAGTACCGGCATTCAACGAAGAACGTTACATCGGCGACTGCCTGCGTTCGCTTGCAAGTCAAGAGTTTACCGGTGACTACGAGATAATCGTAGTCGACAACAACAGCACCGACAGCACTGCAGGCATAGCGCGCGCATCTGGCGCTACGGTCGTCCAGGAAGCCATGCCTGGGGTCTGCTCCGCTCGACAGCGCGGTACCGAGGTAGCTCGTGGAGAGATCATAATCTCGACCGATGCGGATACGACGTTCCAAAGCAACTGGCTGGCAAGCATCGACAGGACATTCGACCAGAATCCAGAATGCATCGCAGTGGCCGGTCCGTGTCGTTTCGACGGCGGACCTTGGTGGAGCGCCGTGTACCCGCGATTGCTGTTTGGCGCCGTGTACCTTGTGTACCTGATCACTGGGTACGTATTCTACGTAAGTGCAACCAACATAGCATTCCGTAAGAGTGCATGGTCCGGCTACAACACAAACATGACCCAGGGAGGTGATGAGGTTGACCTCCTGCGACGGCTGAGATCAAAAGGAAGGGTCATCTTCAGCCTGCATAATCCAAGTTTCACATCCTCGCGGCGCCTCAAACGTGGCCTGTTCTACAATTTGTTGGTCAGTTTCGTTTTCTACTACCTGCTCACCTACTGGATAAACCGTATCGCTGGACGTTGCGTGATAAAGAATGCGCCGGCATTTCGTGATGACCCGGCGCCGAAGCCTGTCTGGTACTGGCCGAGCCGTGCCGCCATCGCCGTAGTCGCCGCCCTGTTCATGCTGTTCCCTGGCCGCTATGTCGTGGACTTCGGCTTTGGCACTGTGATCGAACCAGTATTCGATGCCGTCCGTCGCCTTTTCTGATCACGGGAAGACACCGGAGACGCTGGTTGACCGCTGCATCCGTGCGGTCACTGCGGATCCCGCTCACCGGTTGCCAAGAGAAGAAGGGGATCGGCGTGATTAGGGCTGCACTGGGTGGTACGGCATTGGTCGCAGCGGTATCTGGAGGGTGTTACTGGATATTCATGTCGCCATACTCACAGATCCAGGGCGAGTTCCCCTACCGGAAGGAAGGTGGCACTGGAGAGGAGGAGAAAGTGGTTGCGCTTACCTTCGACGATGGACCCAACGAACCGTACACCTCGCAGATAGCAACGTTTCTCGACGAGCGTGGCATAAAGGCGACGTTCTTCCAACCGGGAGCGTGCGTAGAGCGTTACCCTGAGGTGACAACCAGCCTCGCACGGTCAGGGCACGTCATCGGCAGCCATGCCTACTCCCACCAGTTCGGCAGGTATCTTACACTCCGCAGCGTATCCCATGAGATCGAACAGTCTGATGCCGTCTTTGCCCGTCACCTCGGCATGTTGCCAGCGCTCTACCGGCCTCCTTGGCTACTGCGTATGCCTGGAGTACTCGGGCATCTTCGCAGCTGCTCGTTGCAGCCCGTGTCCGGCGAATTCTGCCATGCACTGGAGATATTCCAGCCCAGTCCAGCACGGATAGCCCAGCGCGCAGTTGCCAAGGCAAGGCCAGGAAGCATTATCATATTCCATGACGGCTTCGATGCCAGGGGCGGGAATCGCTCGCAAACGGTGGAAGCGGTCAAGCTCACCGTTGATCGGCTTGCTGGTTCCGGCTACCGGTTTGCCACAGTGGACAGCCTGCTTGGCGTTCCGGCATACCGCCATTCTCCATGAGCCTCTCACCACCGGCCACTGAGCCTCTTAAGACCAAGGGGCATACTGGAATCCCTGAGGCGCGCTGTGCCCACCAGGCCCGGATACCGCTCCGGTGGATGCCTTGCCCAGTTTCCCGCCAAGCTTCGCCAGCGCGGAAAGGGCCTGCGCCAGGGAAGTAACCGGGACAACTCTCAGCGTTTTCGATGCAACCGACATGGCGCTCCTGTACTCGGCCTTGGGAACAATGAATACTGACGCGCCTCCGCGTTCCACGGCAATGGTCTTCTCTCTCACGCCGCCCACCGGACCCACGGCGCCGTTTGGTCGTATGGTACCGGTCGCAGCAACCACCTTACCACCGGTCAAGTCCCCGCCGGCCAACTCGTCAAGGATGCCAAGGGTGAAAGCAAGGCCCGCAGATGGACCACCAATGGAACCGGTGGAAATCCCGATACCGAACGGCATCGCATACAGCCCTTGCGTATACGGAGCTATGCCGAGAAAGCCAACCTTCTTCCCACCTACTGTCCTGCCCGCAAGCTTCACCTTCACTTGACGGTAAGCAGGGTGGCTGAGTTCCGAGCCGTTGCCAGCCACCAAGTCACCGATAGTAGTTACGGTAAGTTCGACCGTACTGCCAGGACTGGCAGCCGCAATCTTGCTTGCCAGCACGGGCGCGGTGGTCACCGTCTCCCCGTTGACCGCGGTCACCACATCTCCCGGAGCGAGCTTACCCCATGCCGGAGCGGGCTTGAGAACCATCCACACCACTGCACCAGCATTGTGCTCGGGAACGCTATAACCCATCTGCCGTAGTGCCTCCACCCTGGCGGTCAGCTTCGACTCGATCATCTCCACTTCCGCTTCACCGCCCAGCTCGCTGGATGGACCCGGCCCAGTCAATTCGCCGGCTTGGATCAGCGCAGTATGCGGCTCGAACATGTCTATGATATAGCCAAGTAAGTTTACACGGGTAACATCCACATCAGTCATGAGCATCTCGCCATCCAGCCGGCTTGCCTTTCCGTGCGGCAAGGTGACAAGCTTGGAAACAGGCAGTGCCTGTCCGGGGGTGAGACTGTAGTAAGGCATCTCGACCAGCGATGCCGCAATTACCACCAACGACAGTACAAGTATCACAGCACCCGAGGCAACCAGCCAATGCATCGTCTTACGTGGTAGTGCCCTGCCTCCATGCCTCTGGAGACTGGTCAAGCTCCGGCTGTCCCTCACAGCCACGATGCCTGTACCGTTTCCCGTGGAGTGCGTGCCCCGATGGGCAACCTGGCGGTCATTCGCACCGCATAGCCACCTGTTCAAACAAGTCCCTTGAGTGATCAGTGATCTGCAGCAGCCTGGCGCCACCTTCGACGATACAGGTCTGGGGATCGCCGGGCACAGCAACCGCCAGATCCAGCTTACGTCCGATCCATCCGGCAAAACCATCCATCTTGGCAATACCCCCGATGAGCAGCAGGCCTCTTGCGGTCAAATCGTAAGCCAATTCCGGCGGTATCTTGGCGATGCAACCAGCAACGGCGTCGAAGATCATGTTCAACACCTCCAGACAGATCGCATATATGTCAGCAGACTTCACCACGACAGTCACCTGCCGCCCACTGGATGCGTCACGACCCATCACCTCAACCGCCTCATGTGCTGGGGTATCCGTGGCGGAACCGACCATGAGCCGGATCTCCGCAGACACCCGGGAGCTCACTATGATACCCCGATCCTGCCGCAGAAACGTCCTTATCGCCCCATCCATGTAGTCGCCCCCAACGCGTATCTCCTCGTAATCTATTATCCCCCCAAGAGATACCGCAGATACGCAGGTCTTTCCTGCACCAGCGTCCACCACCATGGCGCCCATGGCATCGTCAATGGATATTCCTGCCGAGATGGAAGCGGCTACGGCCTCGGATACGAACCGTACCGAGGATGCTCCAGAGCGCCTCAAGGCGTCTCGCACTGCACGCCTCTCCAGGGAAGATGAGGACGGCGAGATACAGGTGAGCACCCTGGCTCTGTTCAGTCGGGCCACACCACACCCTCTGAGCACCAGTCTCGTTAGCGAACCCAAAGCCCCCATGTCCGCAATAGCGCCGCCTTCCACCGGCCTCTTGGCCGCCAACGAACCAGGATCCTCCGAAAGCATGCGGAGACCATTTTCCCCTATGGCGACCACTTCCTTCGTAGCAACGTCGTATACAACCAGAGATGGCTCACGGAATACCACGCCTTTCCCGGGGATGCACGCAACCACGTTCTGGCTTCCGATGTCCAGCACGATGTCAATCGCCAACGGTACCTCCTACACGCTCTCCTGGTGACTCCGAATGAATGAGGATGAGTCTATAACCTCTTGAAGCGCAGTCCTCTGCAGGCAACGGCATAGATATCCTTTACTCCGGAAAACACTGCAAATTCCGATGCGCATTCATGGATGCCCATGTAAGCGGGACAGCACAGCGGCCAGCTTGCACGGATCATGGAGCGGCTTACCTCCTCTGGCAACATCCTCCAGCACCACCGGTATGCCAAGGCAATCCAGGGCGCCCAGGGGGAGCCACCCAGGATCTGCCAGCACTAAATCCACTTCAATTCCATGCTCATGCAATGCCAGCACATGCGCCGCAACATCGTAACCATCTGTCTCTCCGCTCTGCTCCCTGAGATTTGTCACATAGATACGCTGCCCCTGGGTAGCGGATATCTCTTTGGCAATCGCCGGTATACCGGCAGCCGCGATGATACTCGTATACAATGACCCGGGACCTATGATCACTTGGTCCGCATGGCAGATAGCCGAGAGCGCCTCGGCAGGAACATCTGGGTCCGGTGGAAGCATGGTGAGGCGCAGTATCGATCCGGCGGCCATAACAGCACTCTGGCCTTTCACCTCGCCATTTGCGGTCTCTGCAATCAATACAACCGGCTGGAGCGCAGCGGGAACGACTCGCCCACAGGCACCGAGCAGCTGACCTGCCTCATCCAAGGCAAGCTGGAGATCGCCATATCGCTCGAAGAGGGCGGCAAGTATAAGGTTGCCAAGCGCGTGCCCGGCCAACTCGCCAGCATGAAAACGATGATCGAAAAGCTGGGCGAGGTGCGACTCTTCATCGGCCAGGGCTACAAGACATTTACGAAGATCCCCTGGCGGGATGGTTCCCAACACTTCCCTAAGCCTTCCCGAAGAACCCCCATCGTCTGCCACCGAAACAATCCCGCATATGTCCCCGGCATAACCTCTCAAGGCACTCAAGGTCACCGATAGGCCATGGCCTCCCCCTATGGCCACCACAGACGGCCCTACCACCGGAGCAGGCACCGGCTTCAATGGTCGATATCCCTATGAAAAATGCTGACATGGATACCGGGATTCTGGATTCTCTCCGCCATATCCTGCGCGAGCACTACTGACCGGTGTTTTCCACCGGTACAACCAATGGCAACAGTCACGTACGACTTTCCTTCCCGAAGGTACAACGGGAGCACCGAATTGAACAGATCTTCTATCCTGGCCAGCAATGCCTGTGCTTCCGAGCCACCAAGGACATAGTCCCTCACGGGAGCATCCATGCCGGTGAGGTTCTTCAACCCTTCCACCCAGTACGGATTTGGCAAGAACCTGCAGTCGAACACCATATCGGCATCAAGCGGCACGCCGTATTTGAAGCCGAAAGACACAACGGTTGCCTGGACAGTACCGCCAACGCCCGACCGGAAACTCTCTATTATCCGCGTACGAAGCTGGTTCACGTTGAGCGCTCCAGACTCTATCACGATATCAGCGATATCCTTCACGGGTTCCAGCAGCCTGCGTTCACCTGCAATGGCCTCCTGTATCTTCATGCCTGGGTCGATAGCCGAGATAGGATGGCGGCGGCGTGTCCCCTCGAATCGCCTTACCAATATCTCGTCTGGCGCATCAAGATACAGCACCTTGACCGGGTAACCCGATGCCTTCAAGGACGCGAGCGACCCCAAGACATCATCAATCCTGGCTCCCCCGCCACGCCCTACCACCAGGGCCACCCGGCTGGGTGACAGCCCGCTCTTGCTCAGAGCGGCAGCGGCTTCCGCCAGCAGGGAAGGAGGCATGTTGTCGATGACATACCACCCTGAGTCCTCCAGGGCATCCGCTACGGTAGATCGCCCTGCACCGGACATTCCGGTGATCAAGAGATATTCAGTCACGTTCGGTTGCATCGTCCATCACTCTCCGCGGATCCCCTGCACATGGCCTGCGCTGCACGCCATTGCTGGTCACTGCTTTTTGCACATCCAACTCAAGCAACGCCAATGATACGTGCCCACTGCCTGCCCACAGCCGCATCATCACTGCATACCCGCCACGCCCAGTCATCGTTGCCCGCCACTATAGCGGCCTGCACTCTGACGGCCACCCGGTGTATGAAGTGCCTCGTAAATCCTCATACCTACGTCCTTTGGAAGCCACTCCATCGACTCCAACGCCTCGCTGCCCATTCCCCTAAGCACTTCGAGAGTGCCGACTTCCGACAGAAGCCGCGCCTTGCGTTTCGGTCCGAGTCCTGGTACTCCATCCAGCACTCCCTCGATCATGGCCTTCCCTCTCAGCTTGCGATGGTATGACACTGCAAATCGATGTGACTCATCCCTCGCCCGCTGCAGCAGGAAGAGAGTCTCCGAACCTCTCGGGATAGGAACTGGATCAGCCTGTCCGGCCACAAACACCTCCTCAAGACGTTTTGCCAGTGCTGCGACCTTGATCTCACCGGCCAGCCCAAACTCTTCAAGCACCTTCAGCCCTACACCAAGCTGCCCCTTCCCGCCGTCAAGCAGGAGAAGATGAGGAGGATAGGAGAACTTGCGCGCTCCTTTAATGGCCGGAATATCCCCTTCGCTACAAGTTTCCTCCCTTCTGGTCCCAACCCTGCTGGACTGAACACCATGACAACCACCGGTGATGCCCGCGTGAGCTACCAAGTTGGCACTGGCTACACGAGTAGCGCCATCATCGTCGGCGGCGCCGGCGGCGCTACCGTCAGCATCAGCATCACCGGCGCCGATGACACCTGGACGCCTTTCCTCCAGCAGCCTCCCCAACCTACGCCTCAGCACTTCCTCCATTGCAGCAAAATCATTGTTCGATGGCACGTCCCGTAGCCTGAAGCGACGGTACTCGGAAGTCTTGGGTATGCCATCTTCGAGAACGACCATCGAGGCCACATAGCTGGTACCTTGCAAGTGGCTGGTATCGTAACACTCTATCCGTAGCGGCACCCTGTCCATCCCCAGCCACTGCTGCAACTCCTCCAGGGCTCGTGCCATCGTTGCCGGATCTTGCGAGCGCTTCAGCTTGTGCTGGGCCAGCTGGTGCGTCGCGTTCTCCCTGGCTCGTTCCAGAAGTGCTCTCTTCCTGCCTCTCGACGGCACCCGTATGGCGACGTTGTGCGGCCTCGCACCCATGTAGGCTACCGGGCGAACACCCATGCCTGGATGAGTGACGCCGGTGGCGCTGGCTGTGGGAGAAGGTACCACGGGTGATCCGGCGGCAGGCAGGGTAACGGCACCACCGGCCAACGCAACCCGGCTGATAAGCGCTCGGTACAGGTCTACGTCATCGGGCAGGCAAGGTACGATCACCTCGCTCGGAGCATTGGCGCCTTCCACGGAGGTAACGATACGATCTGCGTCTTCCGCATACAATCTTTCCAGCGCCTTTCCCACTACATCCCGTTCTGTCCATGCGTCTTCGCGCATCTCTACGATCAACGACCTGCGCCCTACAATCCGCCCCCGCCTTACGTGCAACACAAACACCGCCGACTCGAACTCTTCACAGGCAACGCCCACGACGTCAATGTTCTCGTTGTTGCCGGCGAATACCATCTGCTCCTCGGATATCTTCTCTATTGCCTGCAAGCTGTCTCTCAATCTGGCGGCTCTCTCGAACTCCAGGCGATCTGCCGCCGCCTTCATCTCACTTTCCAGCCCCCTCACCACCGCCCTCGTATCACCAGAGAGGAACGACATCAGCCCCTTGAGATAGCCCGCGTATCGCTCCGAGTCCACAGCTCCTACACACGGGCCGGAACAGCGCTCTATGTGATATAGAAGACAGGGCGTACCCATCCGCGTATGGCGCACCAACTTCGAATTAGAACATGTTCTTACAGGAAACGTCCTTACCAGCAATGACAAGGTATCCCTTACCGCCTTCACATTTGTGTATGGACCGAAATATCGTGTGCCCCGACGGACTTTGCCTCTGGTGACATACGCACCAGGCCATTGCTCGGATAAGCTCACGGCGAGCCAGGGATAGCTCTTGTCGTCTATTAGTCTCACGTTGAAACGTGGCCGGTAGGTTTTGATGAGAGAGTACTCGAGAAGCAACGCCTCCACCTCAGTGGCAACCTGCACCCACTCGACCCTTTCAGCTTGTGCCACCATCTGCGCAGTCTTGGGCAAGAGCGATCCGGTGGTGCCAAAATAGCTCATGACGCGACTTCTCAGGGACTTCGCCTTACCCACGTAAATGACCCTTCCATCCGCGTCCAAGAACTGGTACGATCCGGGTGCATCAGGGATGCTTCCTGGTGAAGGTCTTTCTATCATTCTTCTACTATGCTACTGTGCAAACTCGAAACGTTCGGTCAAAGAACCTGATGTTGCATCCACACCCCGACGCTGATAGAGTAAGAAGTACTGACCTGGCGCTACAGTATAGGCCCGGTTTCGAGGTCGACATCCCCGCGAGGGTGGCCAGGCTCCTTCGCCGACCGTAAAATCGAGACCCTCCCCAGAAAAGGGGTTCAGGAAAATGATAAGAATCCAACCACCACTAGGTGAAAGTTACACAAATGCATCTCTGGACGATCTGGATGCAAGGATAGGAAGGGCCCGGCAACGTTTGGGCGACTCTGTGCTCATACTCGGGCATCATTACCAGCGAGATGAAGTCATGAAGTGGGCCGATGCCAGAGGGGACTCCCTGGCGCTCTCCAGGTTTGCAAGCGCAAGCGACACCGCAAAATACATTGTCTTCTGTGGAGTGCATTTCATGGCTGAAGCGGCAGATATCATTACCAGGCCTGACCAGCAAGTCATCCTGCCTGATCTGAATGCCGGCTGTTCGATGGCCGACATGGCTGATACTGAAGACGTTGAGACGGCCTGGAACGACTTCTCTCAAGTAGCCGACATCGACCGGATCGTACCGATCACCTATATCAATTCAGCCGCAAGTCTGAAGGACTTCGTGGGACGACATGGTGGGTCGGTCTGCACTTCTTCCAATGCACGAGCGGTGCTGTCATGGGCGCTCCAACTTGACCGGCCCGCCGGGCCGGATCGGGGAAGAAAGGTGCTCTTCGTACCAGACCAGCATCTCGGACGTAACACCGCCTACCAGCTTGGCTACGCTGCAACCGATATGGCACTGTACGATCCCAGGATGGACTACGGCGGCCTTGACGAGCAAACCATCAAAGAGCGCAGCATCCTACTCTGGAAAGGACACTGCTCGGTACACCAGCGATTCACGGTGGATCAAGTCAACGCTTTCCGCCAGCGGAACCCTGAGGGTATAGTGGTGGTTCACCCCGAGTGTCCTCACGAAGTAGTGGAACTTGCAGATGCAGTTGGGTCGACCGACTTCATCATCAAAACCATCAATGAGGCGGCGGAAGGAACAGCAATAGCCGTAGGTACCGAGATACACCTGGTCAATCGCTTGGCCAACGAGTACCCAGAAAAAAAGGTTGAATCTCTCGATCCCCTGGTATGCCCCTGCTCGACAATGTTCAGGATCGATCCTCCGCACCTGTGCTGGATACTTGAAGGACTGGTGGACGGTGAGGTCCGCAACCAGATCACAGTCGACGAAGATGTGGCCGACGGTGCCAGGATCGCGCTGGACAGGATGTTATCGATAAGCTAGCGGTCCGCCTCGTAAATAGCGTGATGGTATCCGGTCGCTGGTGCGTCATCTGGCATCCTTCCCATGGCTCGAGCCAGTGGCTTGCAGGACGGCCTTTGATCGCATACAGGCCTGGCTACTTCAGGCAAGCAGCAGGCCTGTATGCCGGTCGTCACGCCCACGAAGAGCAGAGTTCGACCAGCAGCCTTACGCCCCAGCCAGTCCCTCCCTTGCACAGGTAGCCGCTGTCCTCCTCAGACCTCGCTGGTCCTGCAATATCAAGATGAGCCCATGGCAGGGAGCAGGTAAAGCGATCCAGCACCAGCGCCGCCACGATCGATCCAGCCTGGCCCGGCTTACCGATATTCTTCATGTCTGCAATTTCAGAATCTATATGTCCACGATATTCTTTGGCAATTGGCAGCCGCCAGACCCTCTCGCCGGCCTGCAACGAAGCATCCATCACCTTGACGGCAAGTTTCTCGTCATTGCAGAACATCCCTGCTATTTCCTTGCCGAGCGCGATTACGCAAGCGCCGGTCAGGGTAGCAACATCTATTATCGCATCAGGATTCATCTCTGCTGCCAGCGAGATTGCGTCGGCTAGGATCAGCCGCCCCTCTGCGTCGGTATTGAGTACCTCCACGGTGTGGCCGTTGCGCATCGTCAGTACGTCACCTGGCTTGATCCCACTTTCCCCTGGCATGTTTTCAGCAAGTGGCGCAATGGCCGTCACCTTGATGCCCACTCCAAGCCGGGCACAAGCCAGAGCGGTGGCGCATACTGCAGCCGCACCGCTCATGTCAGTCTTCATGGTGGCCATCGGCTCAGCAGACTTGATCGAAAGTCCGCCTGAATCAAAGGTAATGCCCTTGCCCACCAGCACGATGCTGGGGACATCACCATCCTCAGAGAGGCTGCCCGGCGCAGACGCGTCCCCAGCCGGATCGTAAGTGATCTTCAGTAGCCCGGGAGGTTCGCTTGATCCCCTGGACACGCCTGCAAGCCCACCCAGACCTTCCTGCGCTATGCGCATCGCATCCCATATCTCCACACCAAGGCCTGCCTCACCTGCGAGATTGCCGACCCGTTCACAAAATATGCTGGGCGTCATGTCGCCTGCTGGGGTATTGACCAGATCACGGGCAAGCATAGCGCATGAAGCCACAACCTCTCCTCTCGCGTGCCCTCCTCTTGTCCATCGTTTGTTCCTGCCGTCATGTACGTTATCCGAAAACCGTTCATGGTCCGTCCCGCTGGCTGGAGGATCAGTCACCATCGAGGCAATCACTACGGTACGCTGCTCACCCGCTTGCTCCCTTCCCGTCTTGTACATGTCAAAACTGTACGATCCGAGCAGCAAACCCTCGGTGATCGCCTGCAAATCAGCTTCAGTATTGACTGGTGGACCGAGCAGCAGGCATGCGCCCCCCGTTACGTGACCAGTATCCATTATCCCGATCTGGCGGGACAATACCGCTCCCGCCACCCGCAATGACTCCCGGACCATCGCTACCGCAGTTTCGCAGGCATCCCCGCCCAGGTCGCCACCGGTTGGCTGCCGGCCAGTACCGATCAATACGATAAGCGGCTCCCCTGATCCCTGGGGAATCACCAGGGACGACCCCCGCTCACCCCTGAAGCCTCGTAGATCGCACCTGGATGCCGTTACAAGATCGGCAAGCCAATCCATCTCGCCTAGCACCATGTCTGAAATGCCGACGCACTGTTCACCTCCCGTGCCCTCTGCCACCAGCACCCCTATAAGGCATAATTCGCCAAGCTCTTCCCTCGCCATCCGGATGGCCTCACCTGGCCAGGTATATAACAGCTTGGTCGAGAGTCTCACTGCCACCTACCGTTCCCGGCACTGTATGATCCGTACCATTCAATACCAGCCGCCTGCAAGCACGCACCGCCACATAAAAAGCCCGGGGAATGAGACTCTTGCGACTCGACGGCTGCCAACCCCGCCGGTACGGCTGCTGCCGCCACCCAAGGCAACCTCATGCCAGCATCACAGTAAGCCAAAACCGCTCAGAAACCTATCCGGGTAGCCAGCAGTTCTCTGTGATAGCTCGGATCTCCCAAGAACAACTCGGACGATTTGGCCCTCTTGAAATAGAGATGTGCGTCATGTTCCCAGGTAAAACCTATCCCTCCATGGATCTGGATGTTCTCGGCTGCAGCGTGAAAATATGCCTCTGAGCAATATGATTTGGCCAGGCTGGCCACTACGGGGACCTCGTCGGAATCATCAGCAAGAGACCACCCGGCATAGTATGCCGCCGAGCGAGCAGACTCCACTTCCATCAGCATGTCGGCGCACTTGTGCTTTATGGCCTGGAACGATCCGATCGGGCGCCCGAACTGGATGCGAGTCTTGGCATACTCAACAGACATGTCCAGGCACCTCTGAGCGCCACCGACCTGCTCGGCTGCCAAGGCTGCTGCGGCACGGTCCAAAGTGCCCGCTATGACATCATGAGCAGCCCCCTCTTCTCCGATAAGGCGCGCAGGTGTAGAGGAAAACTCCAGCCTGGACTGCTTGCGCGTCATGTCCATAGTGACCAGCCGGGTCCTGGTCAGGCGTGGTGCATCACCGTCGACCGCGAATAGGCTTACTCCCTTACCAGTCCTGGCAGCTACTATTATCAGGCTGGCGGTATTGCCATCCGTAACAAACATCTTCGCTCCATCCAGAGTCCATCCACCAGCCCCACCGCTGGCCCCAAGGGTCACGCCATCAAGGTCCCACCGACCGGAGTCCTCCACATATGCAAACGTTGCCACCGTCTCGCCCGACGCTATACCTGGTAGGTAATCGTTCTTGGCGGCATCATCGTTGGACAGCAATAAGGCATTGGCGGCCAGCGCCACTGTCGAGAAGTACGGGGCGCACAGCAACGATGCGCCCATCTCCTCCAGAACTACCACCAGCTCGACATACCCGAATCCCGCTCCCCCGTACTCTTCAGGTATGGTCAGAGCGGTCAGTCCCAGCTGGCCGGCCATCTGCTCCCACACTACCTTGTCATACCCCTCGTCTGTCTCCATGAGGGACCTGACCTCCGTCATCGGCGACTTGTCATCAAGGAATCGACGCACTTGACGCCTGAGCTCATCCTGTTCTTCGGTGAAGGCAAAAATCATACCTCTGTCTCCTTCTCGTATCACCCCTTGATCCGGACTGCCCGACCATACAAGATATTAAATCCACTTGACCGTCCAGTCAAAATCATTCCGTGCAAGCGCTGCTACCTACGATGCACCTTGCCAGGAGCACCTCCGGTAGGGAGCACCTGCGTCTGAACCTCGCCTGCCTCTGCCTCCACATCCGCAGGAGCGTAAGCAGACCGGGTGGACCTGTGAAGAGCACTCCCAGGCATTACTGCAGTGGTATCGGGAGCAGGCTCGTTAGCATCGTCTCTCTTGCCGCTGGCACCCCCGTCGCTGCCTGCACCGGCATCGATCCGCTCCCCCTCCAGTCTGATGCGAGGCAATGCCTCAGGATACCTGTCCTTGAGGAAGCTGATGAGCTTCTCCCGCACCTCGCACTGGAGATCCCACGAATCCTGCGAATTACGCGCACTCATCAGTGCTCTCACCTGCAAAGTAGATGGACCCGCACCTGTAACCTGGAGATTCCACACAGCTCCGCTCCAGCGAGGAGATGCCTGCAATATCCGGCGCAACTCATTTCGTATCTCCTCGACCGGCGCCCTGTAATCGACCTCGAGATGGACATAGCCAAGAAGATCGGCTCCGGAGCGGGTCCAGTTCTCGAAAGGATTCTGGACAAACCACGATATGGGCAGTACAAGGCGGCGAAGATCCCATATCCGTACCACCACGTATGTGAGACTGATCTCCTCGATGCGCCCCCAGTGCCCATCTATGACGACGACATCATCCACGCGGAACGGCTGCGCTATCCCGATTTGAGCACCTGCAAGGAGGTTGGTCATGATTGGCTGCGCCGCTAACCCGACAACAATGCCCACTATGCCTGCTGATGCCAGCAGCGACGCGCCATAAGTCCTGACCTTTCCAAAGCTCATGAGGATCGCACCAACCGCTATAATCAGTATGATTACTCCCACAACTCTACGAAGCAACCTCACTTGGGTATGGATACGCTGAGCTTTGTCAGTATCACCCTGACCAGCACCAGCCAGGGTATATTTGGCGAGGATCACATCCTCTGCAACAGAAACAAGCCGGATTGCCAACCATGCAATAGCCAATATGATCACGACCCCCGCTCCGTGGTCGAACCATCCGCTCAGGTAACCGGGGAGCCGTACGGCAGGAAGAGCTGCAGCCATAGCTACGAAGGGGAGCAGTACACGCAGCGGGCCTTTCAGGTGCTGGAAACTAGCTTGCGTAAGCACATGGTGACGCCTGCGTGCCAGCACTATGGCTGATGCAATGCCGATCGCCTGGATCATATAGCCGCCTACAAGACAGCCTGCCAGGATGGAAAGCGCCTCCGGTAAGCTCACCATTCCATCATAACTGTTTGCAGTACAACGAACTGCACGATCCAGCAGACTTGGAAAGCAAACCGGATCGCTGGTAAGGTTACAGTTTAGCTGAAGCCGACCAACAACGGCAAGATGATAGCGAGGCGAGTGTATGGCTGGATCGATTTCAGAAGAACAGTTCGAGAAGGATGCTCTGGCTTTCCTGCGGGCAAATGCAAAACCCAGAGTGGAGATACGCCAGCGGTGGGGTGAGGGCTCCGACAAGATAAGCCTGTTCCCCGAGCGTACTCCTGAGGAAGACCGTGCCGACCTGGAAACTGCGCGTCACTGGGCCCAGATCCGCTTCGATGCCGGATTTGGATGGATCACGGGTCCGGAGCGGTATGGTGGTAGGAACCTTGATCGCTCCTTCCAGCGCACATATGATCGGCTGGAGTCCTCCTTTGAAATACCGTCCCAAGCAGTATTCGGTATCGGGCTCGGGATGATCGCACCGACAATCCTGGCTCACGCCATCGAAGAAGTCAAGCAAAAGTACCTGCGCAGCCTCTACCGGGGCAACATAGTGGCTTGCCAGCTCTTCAGCGAACCAAGCGCAGGCAGTGACCTTGCCAGCCTGCAAACGAAGGCGGTGAGAGATGGCGACGAGTGGATCATCAATGGCCAGAAAGTGTGGACCTCAGGTGCACATCTTTCGGATGTCGGAGAGATAATCTGTAGAACCGACCCATCAGTGGAAAAGCACAGGGGCTTGACGGGCTTTGTGGTGGATATGCATTCACCAGGTGTCGAAGTGAGGCCGCTCCGCCAGATGACCGGAGGCGCATCGTTCAACGAGGTGTTCTTCACCGATGTCCGCGTTCCCGACAGCCATCGGCTGGGTGACGTCAATCAGGGATGGTCCGTAGCGCTTACCACGCTTATGAGCGAGCGCGCTGCTATTGGCGGAGGCAGCGGTGGATCAGGGCTTGGAGCCCTGGGAACTTGGAGATTGATCGAGACTGTAAGGCAGATGGGTAAATCGTCTGATCCGCTCATACGCCAGAACCTTGCCCAGGTAATCATATCGACAAGGGTTGCCTCTTATACCAATTTGCGTGCAATGTCAAAGCTGGCGGCAGGTCAACTACCCGGGCCGGAAATGTCAATTGCAAAGCTGTCGCTTACCCAGAACTTCACAAGAATATGCAACCTGCTGTCGGAGGTGCTCGGCATGAAGATCACCGCTGACACCGGGGAATGGGGAACCTACGCATGGTCGGAGTTCCTGCTATCCGTACCCGGCATGCGCATAGCAGGAGGAACCGACGAGGTCATGCACAACATCGTGGGCGAGAGGGTGCTCGGACTGCCAAAGGAACCCAAAGTACCCAGTACGATGTCGTTTGAGTAGCTGATCCATCAGCCTGCAAGTGAGATAAGACGGCTCGGTCTGGTCGCTAATCGGCATGTCAAGTCGCATCGAAGTTGGCAATAGCAAAATTGGGGATTACGCCAACGAGTTCGCCTCGTGGCAGTTGAGATGGCGCTTGACAACGACAACAAGTCTAACATGCATGTAGGAAATCCCGGCAATTGCACAAGGAGTCGATAACGACCATTGGTAGGATCGTTGGGGAGTGAAAATACATGGGAGACGATGGATTGGTCACTGTTGTCGATATAGACCACCTGGTCAATCTGAGAGCGAAACTGTTCATCAAATCCGTATATGGGAAAAGTTCAGCGAAAAGGAACCCATTATGAAAGAGTAACCATTCAGGTACTCTGATGCGGATGCAGGCTGCCGAGGCGGCCATGGAGTTGCGTGAAATCCAAGCGTACGGCGGTGTTCGTCATGAGGAACTCGGCATCCCTGAGGAAGAGATTGATGCTCGTATCAAGGCGTTTCTCATTGCGGAGCAGGTCTAAGGCTCCTGTCCTTGGTCGACAGGAGCTTCTCAGACTCTGCTGGAGCATCGGATCAGCCTTCGATGTTCGAGGCGATCCACTCGGTCAGCTCGTCGATACTGATCTCCCCGGTGGCGACGCGAACCATCGTCGTGACAATGTCGTCGGTGTCCTCCAGAGTCCACGCTCGTCCGTTGACCACGATGAATCGCCACATCGTCATGTAGGCTGAACGCTTGTTGCCATCCGGCAACGGATGGTTCTAGACCAGGCGTTCCAGCAGGATCGCTGCCTTTCGCTCGAACTCCGGGTAGAATTCGACGCTGCCAAATGTTGCCTGAGGAGCTGCCAAGGCGGATTCAGCGAGGCCGATGCCTGCGCCTTTGGCAAGCATCTCGCCGTCGATACCAAGGATGAGTTCGGCGATCGACAGGTAGTCACCGATGCT
>JAMCPL010000019.1 GCA_023379675.1 Actinomycetota bacterium
TTACATCCCTTGCTTATTTCCTCCAGTGAGGTTGGCGGCGATACTGGTGTTATTACCTGTCGCGATGTTACAGTTACCTAGCTCCAGTAATATCCGATAAGCCTCTGCGGGATTGATCCTGCCGGTAGCTCGATCTTTCGACTGGATAGAGCCACGCCACGCTACTGCATAATCTGTAAAGTATTTGAGGTCGTCAATTTTATAAAACTTAAGCATTATTAGCTCCTTTCTTCATGGGTGACAGATCACCTCTCCTACTCTCTATAACAGCGGATTGTTGATATTTGCCTCTATCTCTACAGAACATAAACATGTCACATTGAGATACCGGGCAGTGGTGCGTACTGTGTCTCCTAACCATTACTCATGTACCGATAGATTGGAGTAACGAAAGACCAGGTAGGAATAGGTGTGATATTATTGAGAATGATTGTTAATAAGACAAAATACCAGGGTAGTGATAGTTTTTTAGAGCCAAAAAATGAAAATGTGAGGGTAAAAATGTGAGATATTGGAAAGGGTTGTAGAGATTGTGTAGAGATGATGTAGATACATGGGAGTAGGTAGAAAAGTGATAAGAGGGTAAAAATGTGAGTATTTTTTGGAAGTTTGAACCCCCTGCGGCTATCAACAGAAGATAAACTCATCGCACCACCTGACACCGATCATCCGCCGTCAAGAGCACCGCGTTGTAACCATTCAGGTACCCTGATGCTGAGCCAGTTGTCATTGATCACGGCATACGTGTAAGGGTGCATTTTGTTGCTCTGACCTGGGCGTCGCGCGGATCGCGCGAATATCGACCACTGTCTGCGCGATATGTGATAGACAGTAGGACATGGCAAATGACGAGCCGCAGAGCAATGCGGAGGAGCACGTGAGAACGCAATGTTGCGAGCGGATAACGCCGCTCTGCGCCAAGAGGTCGAGCGGCTCTCCCGAAGGATCGTGGAGTTGGAAAAGAAATCCGGCCGGAACTCGCAGAACTCGTCCATGCCTCCGTCGTCGGACACCTTCGGTAGCCCTGCAAAAGAGGAGAGTCCGAACAGGAAGGCCCGTCGTGCAATGGGGAGGAAGCCCGGTAAGCAACCCGGTACCCCAGGAGCGCATCTTGCCCAGGTCGAGAACCCCGACTCTGTCGTCCCTCATCGCCCAGAGATCTGCACATGCTGCGGCGGCGACCTTGGCTTGGCGGAATTGGTCGGCGAAGAGATACGCCAGGTATTTGACACCCCTGCACCAAGAGTCGTCGTCACCGAGCACCGTGTATACAAGCTGCGTTGTTCGTGTGGCGAGGTCAACGAGGGTGAGTTCCCGCCCGAGGTACGAGCACCGGTCGCCTACGGCCCGAGGGTGCGAGCCTCCGGGCTCTACCTCATGGCCCGCCAGCACCTGCCCATGGAGAGAGCGGCCGAGGCAATGGCGGACCTGTTCGGTCTCAGCTGTTCCACTGGCTTTCTGGACGACTGCTACCGCGAGGGTGCCGCAGGACTGGACCACTTCATTGACTCCTGCGCCGCCAGATATGCGCTTCTCCGTATGTGCACTTCGACGAGACGCCGATCCGTGTCCGGGTTGGCCAAGCACTACATCCACGTTGCCTGCACAGGGATGCTCACCTTGCTGCACGCGGATGTGACCCGTGGGCTCAATGCCGTCGAACGGCTAGGCGTGCTCCCCAGCTACAAGGGCACTGCGATCCACGACCGGCTCGCCATGTACTTCAACTACACCGGTGCACGTCATGGAGTATGCGGGGCTCATCTCATCCGAAATCTCACCTCGGTGGCGGTTGTGTGGAACCAGACCGAGTGGGCAGAGGCCATGACCGATCTGCTTATCGAGATGAAACGTGCCGCCGAGGATGCCCAGGCTGCCAGCAAGAAGCGCCTTAGTGCCAAGGTGTTTGCCTCCTTCTCGAAGCTTCCGATCAGAATCGTTGAGCTGGGACAAGACGGCCAATCCCGAGCCGACCTGGCGTAAGCGGGACTACGTGGAGAAGGAGTCCTACAACCTCGCCTTGGCACTACGCGACCTGTTGCCAGAGGTCACGCTGTTTGCGAAGGACCTCCGTGTTCCGTTCTCCAACAACCAAGCCGAGTCTGATCTGCGAATGGCCAACTCGGCAGAAGATCTCTGGATCGTTCCGGGCTGCCGTTGGTGCGAAACGCCTAGCCAGGGAACGCTTCTACATCTCGAGGCTGCCAAGCACGGTGTCGACGCGATGGATGTCTTGACTGCATCTGTTCGCCTGCGCACCCTGGAAGACGGCGACACCGATGCGCATCTGATCGCACCATCGCTACCGAGATCCCCGCTTCACTATCATCCGCTCTGACCCGCTGGCGCGGACAGTCGCGGACGTGAATGGTTACAGTGGACAGCTACGGACAGGAACGGCACCAGCACGACATTTTGTTCGAAGGCTCAGGCTACGCAGGCATCAGCGAAACAGCATAATCAGCAAAGCGATTATCTCTGGTTACGATCGTGAATCCTTCTATTCCAGCTTGTGCAATGAGGAGTCGATCAAAAGGATCATCGTGATGACGAGGCAATGCACCAGCCGCCCAAGCATGAGAAATCTGGATCGGCAGCGCGACAAACCCGCTGGCCTGGATCTGCGATTCCAAGTCGTCCGGAGCGGACAGCTTGTTGAGTGCCTTCTTGATCGATATTTCCCAGGCGCTCGCAGCGGAGACCGCGACCTCATTGGCGGGATCCGCTATCACATCACGAGCATGTTTCGAAAGACCACGATCCATGAGACACCATAGCAGCACATGCGTATCGAGCAACAACCTCATTACGACTCACCACGAAATGCCGCTTCCAGTTCAGGTGGCAATACGTCAAAATCAGGAGCTATCCTCACACGACCGCGCCATGCCCCAAACACCCGTGGTTCACGCTGCTTGGGTAGTGGTACAAGCTGTGCAACCGGACGCCCTCCACGGGCAATCACTATCTCTTCACCGCCGGCCACTCGATCAAGAAGCTGGGACAGATGTGTCTTGGCCTCGTACACATTGACTATTGCATCAGTTTTCATAACTTAATATTATCACATATGACCTAGTCTGGTCAAGTCCGATTGACCTTTTAAGACGCTTCCAAAGATCCTGTCAGCTCTGCGACTTGGCTGCGAAGGGTTTCATTCTCGATTCGCAGATTATCGTTTTCCAATTGAAGAGAAGAGCGGAGCCGCATGTCGCGTATCGTCATGATGACAGTCCAGCAGACCGACAACCATTTCGCGGATCTTCTGGCCAGGTGGCTAAATTGCCTACATCAATGTAATTATCATGGAAATATCTGATCATACGGCAATCTGGGACACTGGCGCCAGCATCCCTATGACCAGAAGAGGATACCAGACCGGCGTGTTTCTGGTCCATCCAAGCTCAGCTTTTATGTCTCTAAAAGTGCTGTACCGGTCGGCCGGTGGAGGAGCACAGTAGGTTAAACTGCGCATGCCAGAGGGATGCTACCTGGCTCTGGGACCAATGCTCATAAGATGCCAACTGCCGGATAGTCTGGCCTGGTCCCGAACTCTCATATTGCCGGCAGGCTGCCGGTGTGGATATGTCAGAGCCAGGGTAACCTGTTTCGATGGTACTGTCTATCGCCTTTGCCAGAGAAGCAGGGAAGACGGGAGAAATGGTAATATGCCCTGATGCACCTGATGCAGGTCGGCTCGGGGCTTGATAGCCCGAGAGCGATAGAATGTGTGTCGAACCAGGTGGGATATACCCACTCACGGACACGTAGTCTGTGCTGACTGCAAATGCAGCAGATTGATCTGGTGACAACTCGACTGGCGTATCGAAGATCTTGGCTGCCAGCTCTCCCGGCAATGTAGCAATTGACGATGTGACTGACTGATGGTTCGCAGGCACTGGGGCCGACGACCCGTTACCAGTTGTCATTTCCGGAGCGGGGACACCCGTGAGCTCACAAGTCGAAGATGACGTGTTCATAAACTCCATGATTAGAGTCGCTTGTCCGGGGCCAGAGGGAGTAGCGTAAGCAGCACCCTGTGCATTGCGGGCCAGGCTCAACTTTAGCTGGGCCGCGTGACATCGCTGCACACCGGTAACTGATCGCGTCAATCCAACCGTACTCTTGATTCGGGTCGCATGGTTCAAAGCCACCGGTGAGCTACTCGCTCCGCTACATGCTGCCAGAACAAGCGATCCGATTGTCACCAGCATCATCGCTCCAAGGTACTTGTGCAATAGCATGTGTGGCTTGAATTGGCGGAACATTATGAATCTCCTTCAGTATATGCACCGTAAATCTAAATCGTATTATCCTCCGATGCGTCGCCACCTTCTCGTTCATATGATGAATTGTAGCCTCTACATATGACAGGGTCGTTACAACTCCGTTACATTTGTGTTCCAACCTTCTGATGTTCACGAAAATATTTTACATCATACAACGTTAGAATACGTCGGCAGATGTACGGGTTGTATTTCAGCGTTTGCACTGCTTTTGCCCACATATTTACGTACGTGGGCAGCTCTTCGGAAACAGGGAAGCCGACGTTAGCAGCCTGCAGCGTTAGGGCTCGATTGATGCTCCTGTCGTTGTCAACCCAACTTATCGCGCTGATGACCGCAACGCCCCTGGTAGCGGTTCTGTAGGGTCTTGATTTGGTCGCTACAACCTTGCAGATGTTAGGTGATTTCTCTTGGTGGTGTCCTTCATCGTAACCAATTACTGAGCCAGATCGTCTCTCCAGCGGTGGACGACGGCCTGCTGAAGGCACTCCCCTGGAGCCACATCACGATCCCGCGGATTCAACGTAAAGAAGCCAGGTTTCTCATGCAGAGCCAGGTAACACTGCTCACCGATGCGGTGGATCCACGCTATTGTGCGCTTGTCACTGTAGGCGCTTACTGCGGGCCACGTATAGGCGAGATCGCCGGACTTCGATGGAGCGACATCGACCTCAATCGCTACGGACACCTATTTTCAACATCCGACGCCGATCTGGTTGAGTGCATGAACCTGGTGATCCAGCAGGAGCAGGGCAAGAATTATGAGCAACTTTGCACGTATTTTGCACGGTGTAAAGTACGTGCAAAATGAAACACTCCCAATATTCACATTGACCAGCAATTTAATAAGTCGGGAAGGGGGGATTCGAACCCCCGGCCTCAGCGTCCCAAACGCTGCGCGCTGACCAAACTGCGCTACTTCCCGGCGAGCCGTACCTGCCTTCAAAACTTGCAGGCATTTTCACGACTCAGCTATACAGGATAAGTATACATCAATCCAATCCCGAATTAATTCCGTTGTCCGCTGAGCCTCTAGGTGCGCGCTTAAGTCGCCAGTGCCCTTGCCATGGCTTCCAGTCCTTCGAGATCATGCACGTCCTCGGTCATCAACGGCACGTTGATCACGGCAAAGGGTCGCTGTGCAGGGGTGGTGGAGCCGGCGGCAATATCCGGGTCTTGCTGATGTGCAGTGGCCAAGTGCGCAGCCAGATCGGAGTACGTATGCTGTTCGGTCAATGCTATGAGCTGATACCTTAGCAGATTCGCAAGGAACAGCTCGAAGATAGTATCGGGGTCGGTAACGATTGCTGTATTCTCAGTATGAACTGGTGGAGGTATGAGCGACAGTAGGGACTCGAGGTAGCCCTCTGCAGAGCCAGCGCCGGCCTCACCGTCCGGCAGCGTAGGAGCATCAGCCAAGTGCGTGGCGGCAAGCGACTGGAGCAATTCCTCACCTTGGACAAACATAGGATGCGTCCGGTTCACCACTAGGGCCTTTGCCTCGATACCCATCTGGTGCAACCTCTTGGCGAACCAGTCTGCCTCGGCAACTGCATCCTGCCGGGGAGATGTCACGAGCACAAATCCGGTAGAGGTCTCCCTGACCAGCGCGGACATTTTCTCGGCCCTGGTGCGGAAGCCTTCTTCCATGCCTTCGAATGCCTGGAAAAATGCCACTGCATCGTCGACGATTTCTGCGCCTGCCACCTTCGAGATGGTACGAAGGAATGCCTGGGTGGCGATAGATACAGCTTTCAGGTATACGCGGGTGGGCGCCAGCAGCATTCTGAAAAGACGATGTTCGAGAAAGTGTACGAGTCTCGAAGGTGCTTCCAGGAAGTCTATCGCATTACGTGTAGGCGGAGTGTCCACTACGACAAGGTCGTACCTTCCCTCTTCCACGAGTTCGTAGAGCTTCTCCATTGCCATGTATTCCTGAGTTCCTGACAGGGCGGAAGTGAGCTCTTTGTATATCCTGTTTTCCAGTATTCGCTCGGCCTGCTGCTTGCTGGGCGCGTACCGGTCAATGAGGCTGTCAAAGGTTGCTTTCGGGTCAAGCATCATTGCCCAGAGTTCGCCTCCTTGCGGTAGTTCCAGCGTCTCAGAGGAGATAGGTACGGGGGTGTTGGTAAGCTGCTCTATTCCAAGGGCGGTGGCCAGCCTTCTCGCCGGGTCTACGGTCACCACGCAGGTTCTGCGACCTGACATGGCGCCAGCCAGTGCTATAGCTGCCGATGTGGTGGTCTTTCCTACGCCACCGGAGCCGCAACAGACTATGACCGAGTGCTCGGATGTCAGGTGGTCCAGCGCATCAGGATGCTGGATGTTCTTGGTATGCCCTCCTGTCATAATTCAGTTGCTTTCCTGCCAGGTACGCCGGACATATCGGACATATTGGATGCATCATCTGCCTTGCCGGCTGGATCAGGCATACCGGCAATGCCTCTTGACAGGGACTCTGCCAGGGCGTGGAGTTCGTTCAATCCTGACGATGGTCTGAACAGGTATGGCAGGTGCAGCTGAGGTAGCGGTAGCTCTTCCGCCAGGCGTTGACGTTGTTCGATCTGTTGGATCCGGCGGTGATCGTGGAAGGCCGCTGCCTGAGCCATGCCTTCCAAGAGGTCGGCTGAAGGAATAATTTTAATGGTTTCCGAGCCAGTGAAGTTGAATGGTCCGTGGAGCGAGTCGAGAAGAGACTTTCTATTGGATTCGCTCAGGGTGACGGCAGGCGGTAATGGTTCAAGGCAACCGTTGACTACGACTGGACCTAGAGTGACGCCTGCTCTGTCCTCCAGCTGGTAGGCAGTCTCGATACTTTCTGCTACAGGCATTTCCTCCGGGAGTGTCACTAGTATCACCCGGCAGCGTGATGGATCGGATAGGAACTCGACCACTTCCTGTGCCTGAGTACGTACTGGACCTGATCGTGCGGCTTCAAGGAGTCCAGATGCAGAGGTGAGAAAAGTCATGGCATGGCCGGTTGCCGGCGCATCCACAATGATCACATCGGCTATTTCACGCCGTTCAAGCTGCTTTATCTTGCCGAGTACGAGAATGTCTCTGATACCTGGTATGGCGGTGGCAACGACCTCCAGCGCGCCCGAACTTACCAGCCGTTTTGATACCCTTTTCAGGCCGTGGTCCGCCAAGTATTCCAGCAACGCATCATCGGGAGTGATCCTCCTTGCCCTGGCAGCTCCTGCTTCGCTTGAATGCAGTAGTACTTCTTCATAGTCAAGCGATCCTTCTAGGCCAAATGCAGTCCTGATGGCCGTCTTGCCTTCAAGGTCCACTATCAGCGCTGACAGCCCAGCACGTGCACTGGCAAGCGCCATGGTGGCTGACACCGTACTCTTTCCCACCCCCCCCTTGCCTGCGACGATGAGAACCTTACTCTGGCGGAAGAATGTTACAAGGTCCATGCTACCAACCGAGCGTATCAACTCTGCGGAGGCCAGTGTTGTAACGACCTGCAACTGGAGCGTATGACATGGTTAGTATTATAGAATGGCTTGTCGTAGCTATTGAATATTTTGGTGTTTTCCGCTATTCTGGTAGTGGAGACTGGTATTGCCAAGGTGCGTAAGATAAGTAACTGCATCGTCGAGTAGTGGGATGGATGCATGCCTTTAATGGATCCGGCAGTCAATGCGCAGGCAGTACTTTGCGAGACGTGTTGTCGAAGAGTAGAGGGGTTGGGTGATGTTGTACAGCGGTTACGAATCAAGTTGGCAGGAAAGGGCATTGTGCAGGGGACCTCAGTCGAGGATTTTTTATGCTCCATTTCAAGGAGAACGCAGGAATGACAGGCATAACCGTGAGGCTGCCGCAAAAGCGATCTGTGCCAAGTGCTCGGTGAGACAGGAATGCCTCGACTATGCTATCCGGATCAAGGAACAGCATGGGATCTGGGGTGGTACCAATGAGTCGGAGCGCAAGAAGATACTGACTGCAATCTCCTGACAGAGATTAGCCCTGCAAGCGCCTAGGGAAGCCATGGGGAGTATGCCAGCTACTTGAAGCGTCACGGCTGAGCGCGGTACTGTGATCCCATTAGAAGCGAAGCCATGGGGAGTATGTTGGCGACTTGAAGCGTCCATATGTTCGGGACTGCGCTGGAATACTGCTGAACTTTGCGGAGCAGCTACGATTCCAGCTTCAAGGTCGTGGACATAAGCGCCTTCAGGTTCCGTGTGCTCGCGCATCTGCCCTACCTGTTATCGGATTTTTTACTTTAAAATCTTGCGGCGTTTCTTTCGCAGCCTGCGGTCGACTTCAAGCCCCCACGCGATCAGCAGGGATAGGATGGCGATTATAAGAATGGGCAGGTCGCCAAAGCGCTCGTACAGGGTGGCGCCATTTCTGAGGGCGACATCGCCTATGAGGACTTGGCGTTTGGCGAGGGTGCTCAGTTGCATGACTTGGCCTTGGTTGTTGATCAGGGCAGAGTATCCCGTAGGCGCCGACTGTACAAGATCCCGGCCTTCTTCGATTGCCCGTAGCCGGGAAGCTGCTATTTCTTGGCTGGGCATCTGGCTGGCCGCGTACGAGTTGGTATTGGTGGGGACGAGTAGCAGCCTGCCGCCTTCTCGTGTGGCCGCTCTTCCCCTCCGGGCAAAAAAGGTTTCGAAAGATATCATGATACCAAATTTACCGGCCGGCGTGTCAAGGATGGCAGGTCCGTGTCCAGGTATTGCGTTTCTTGGGATGTCCTTCAGGTTGGCAAGGTGCTTGAAGAACGATCTGTAGGGAACGTATTCGCCGAATGGAACCCTATGTATCTTCTCATATCGACTCACGATCTTGCCTGTAGGGGAAAAGGCAACAGAGAAGTTCTCGAACCGGGTGGAGCCAACTGGTTCTGTCACACCGGCTTCCAGTGTTGCGTGAAGCGAACGTGCCAGATTCTGGAGTATCAGCTCGTGTTCGGACCCCCGGAGATGACCGTCCAGCGCGACCGTGTCTTCTGGCCAGACTATGAGCTGGGGAGGTTTTCCCTTGTCTAGGTGCGGTATCTCCTCCGTGGCATCGACAGCAGCGTAAAATACTGTGAGCGGATTGACCTGCAATGCTATCGTTCCCCGGCGGCCGCCACCCTGAACAGATGCTACACGTAGATGCCCGGTAGGCGGGCCCCCGTCTGGCGCCACCGCTGCAAGTACGCTTACTATGACGACAACAGCGAGTGCAGCCGATCCGGCAGCCGCCAACCTGCAAGTGCGCTCTCGCAGGGCTCCTGGACATCGAGCCACCCTGCGGAGAAAGGATGCGAGAATGATCGTGGAGCGAGTGCTGCCGGCCGGCTCAGCGCTTTCGAATCGGTGTTGCAGGCGCGGCCAGAGGGATATGCACAGGATCGCCAGTCCGGAGCCGGATAGCCATACCAGCCAGACGATCAGGAGGGGCCCTCCAATCCTGGATGTCGTGCCCAGGGGAGAAGCTGCCTGCCCGAGTTCTATCCCTCCTACGGGCAGCCCACCGAATGGCCATCTTTCCCGGAAGTACTCGGCCAACACCATGACTGCTGGCAGGGCCAGCATCCTTGCACCTCTTGAAGGTACTGCCGTAGCGGCGACCGCTAGGAAGAGGGCCTCGGCCACCATGAGCACGCAGCCCCCGTACACATTGAACGTAAACGACCACCACAGTCCGGGAACCAGCATTCCCAACCCGAATGCCCAGCCAACAGCAAACCTTGCTTTCCACCGGAGCCCGTCGAGAGCGAGATAGGCTATTGCGGTGGCAGGAAAAGCAAGTATCCACCATCCCCATGGGGGAAGTGACAGGGCTGCCAGCGCTCCGCCAACGAGAGCGGCAAGGACCCTGTAGCGGCGCTTGGATGGGCGTCTGGGTTCCAGCTTGGCGTGCCGGGTGTCAGAAGGTGCAACCGTGGAGTCCTGAAGGTCCGGAGCTGTCGCCACATCCCGGCCGGCTGCTATCATGTGGCGTTCCGTAGCTGTTCGAGGATGGATGTCGTGGCATCGTAGCCGCTCTTGATGCATGCCGGTATCCCTACCCCTCCGTAAGCTGCACCGGCTAGTGAGACCGGTCCGATCCCGGGAAGGATGCGGCGGACTTGTTCCACCGTGGCAAGGTGCCCGACACGATATTGTGGGAAAGCGTCTATCCAGCGCGTAACGAGCGAAGTGCGGGTTTCAACATGCCGGTGAAGTATCTGCTCCAACTCAGTAGTTACGGTTTCGACCAGGCCCTGCTCATCAAGGGAGAGATGCCGGCTGTCTCTGTAGCGCCCTAGGGATACCCGCAAGAGGGCCCCGCTATCGGTCGCGAGATGAGGCCACTTTTTAGAGAGAAACGTACATGCTGTTACCATCTGCCCGCTGTCTGCCGGCACGACATAACCTGTGCCGTCCGGTAGGTCGTTCGCTGCCGGATGCTCGATATGCAGGGTGACTACGGATACCGAGGCGTAAGGTATCCTTGACAGCATGCCGGTAACCTCGGGAGCAATAGACTGGATAAGCCTTCCTGCGGCGCTAGCTGGCAATGCAAGTACGATGCCATCGTAGGTGTCTCCGCCGCCAAGCTTGTCTCCGCCGTCCCCTTTCTTCTTGGCGTCTGTACCTTGTGCGGTACCCTGTCCGGTGCCCGCCGTTGCTGCTGCCCCCGTGACTACCCCGATATCCGTGTTGTTGCTTGCTCGCTTAGCCGTATCGGTGGGTGTGCTTACAGCTAGATGCCATCTGCTCCGGAGCCTGTCCAAGGCAACTACAGGTGTATTTTTGTGGATCGTGACTCCCCGGTGGATTATGTCATTCTCCAGCGCACGTACCAGGGTGCTCATGCCTCCCTCGAGGGCATAAAATACAGGAGCCGCGGCACTACCAGGGCTATTACTACTACTAGGGCCGCCACTGCTGCCAGGGTTTGCACGGCGGTTGCTACCGGCGTCATGGTCGCGATGCTTGCTGTGGCTGTTGGCAGGTCCGCCGGCAGACATCCTGCGAGCCAGATTGACCGCTAGGCTGCCGCGTTCTTTGCTTGCTTCGAGTATGGGAGGGAACACCGCTGCCGCGCTCATGCCATAGATGCTTCCGGCATGGATGCCCCCTATCAACGGGTCAGCCAGGTGCCTGGCGACTTCGCGACCCATGTGCCGCTCGATCAGCCTCCCGAGATCCGCATCACTGGTGGCTGCGTGCGAAGAGGCCGGATAGTGGTGTCCGTCTACTTGGATGTCCGCGGGCAGTAACGAGGGTAAGAGGAAGCCGGCGGCAAAACGGGACATGCCACGAAAAGTCAATATACGTTGCTCCAGTACAGAGTGTGCGAGCGGTCCCAAGCGTGTCGGCACTCCGAGGGCAAGATTGGATGGGATCCTCTTGAGATCGCCGCCGATGGCTATGAATGCTCCAGAAGCACCAGGCGGGGCAAGATGATCTTCGAGGCCGAGTTCTCTGCAGAGCGTTACTGCCTCAGGACGGCGAGCTAGGAAGGATTCAGGTCCGGTATCCACGGTTATTCCGGCAAGATCGGTACTGGAAAGCTTGCCACCAAGATTGCCGGTACTTTCGTACAGATCGACATCCAGATTTCCGTCAAACCTGCCGGAGCTGGCGGCAATAGCAAGAGCCCTGGCGGCAACCAACCCGGAAATGCCCCCTCCTATGACGGCTATCCTCACTCCCACTTCCTCACTCCCACTTCCTCACTCCCACCCAGTTCCCCGTAGGCGACGCTTGCCAGCACTTCGGCCAGTCCTATGTCGTGGTCGAGAGACCTGCACCGGTCGAAAGCGATACCTCTGATGTTCGCGGACTCTCGGGCAACTATATCAAGGTCGTAAAGAGTCTCTAGGTGGTCTGATACGAACCCTACCGGGCAGACTGCTACGGCCTTGCGCCCGGCACCTGCCAGGGTGCTTATGGCATCCTTCACGTCAGGCTCCAGCCAAGGTTCTCTGACGTGCACGGGGGTGCTTTGCCATGCTACGGACCAGTGCTCGAGGCCGGCCTGCTTGGCTATGGCTGCAGCAGTTTCATTGACCTGCCTAGCATAAGGATCACCTTGGTCGGTCAAGCGTGCCGGGAGGCTGTGCGCAGTAAAGATCACATGTACCGCGGAGTCGTTGCCGGTCGATCCAGGGTCATCCGGCGAGCCTGCATCCAGCTTTTCCTGTCCTGCTGGCCCTTCCTGCCTTGCCGACCTTTCTTGTTCCGCTGATCGTTCCTGCCTTGCCGACCCCTCCTGCCTTGCCGATTCGCCTCCCGTTTCCTTCTCTATAGCGCTCTGCAGCCGGATTACTGTGTCTTTGACTCGTCCAGACCAGAGTTCTATAAGTCCTGGAGCAAGGTGCCACGACTTCACCATACGAAAAGTTGCGTGATATGCGGTGTTGGGGTCGAGGCGTATTGCTGTACGTACGCGATTCTCATAGTCGCCTATGCTAGCTCGTGAGTAGTGAGGGGCGAGAGCCACCCCGATTATACTTGCTGCACCTGCCTGCTCTAGTGAAGCCAGACTGTCTTCTATGGATGGCTTGGCATGCTTCATTCCCGTTGCCACGACAAAACGACCTGGATATCTCTTATCCAGCACACGGACGAGGTTGTCGCGGTGTACTTCTGTGAGCTGAGTCAGGGGAGACATCCCGCCTATCGCCTCGTATCGTCTTGCCAGGTCGTCCAGTTCCGCTTGTGATGGCTTGTGTGAGCGTATGGACTCGAGAAATGATGGTATTTCCTGAGGACCGGCCGGAGTCCCGTGCGCCATCAGTAGTATGCCGATCATGCTAGTGGTCTGTCCCGCAAATAACCATGGGTTCCGGCCAGCCAGATGACGCCCCTGACTTGCCAGATAACGTCACGCTATTCACAGAATATACCACTAGCGTACCACTCACGGTGTAAGCGGTGGCATCACTGCTACTGCTCCCTGCGGTACTGCTCCCTGCGGTGTCTTTGTTGCCGGTAATCGTCATTGGTCGTCCGAGGTTCTGTCGACCAGGGTGTCGAGCGGGACTGAATGGATCAGCTCCACCAGCCGTTCCAGCATCGCTGGGTCAGTATCGGGCAGTACTCCGTGGCCAAGGTTGAAGATGTGGCCGATCCCCTGCCCCTCTTCGAGCGTCGCTATCGCCTCTTTTTCCAGTACTTCCCACGGAGCCAGGCAGCAGGTCGGATCGAGGTTGCCTTGTAATGCCTGGTGCATGTCACGGGATTCGAGCTGCTTCCTTGCAGCACTGAGCGACATCCGCCAATCAATGCTTATGACGTCGCATCCGCTGGATGCTACTAGATCGAGCAGGTGAGAGGCCGATACCGCAAAGTAGATACGTGGTACCCGGAGCGAGGCAAGCCCATCCATGAGCGCTGTTAGTGACGGTAGCACATGATTCTTGTACTCGCCTGTGGAAAGTATCCCTGCCCAGGAGTCGAAGATTTGCACGGCGCCTGCACCTGCACTGACTTGAGCTTTGAGAAAATCGAGAGCTAGAGTGCCCAGCCTTGACAGCAATTCTGCAAAGACTGTAGGGTCCGATCTCATCAGCGACTTTGTCCTAGTGTAGTCTCTCGAGCTTCCTCCTTCTATCAGGTAACTTGCCACCGTGAACGGCCCTCCGGCAAAACCTATGAGCGGGACACCTATATGGCGCAGCTCTCCGGCAACATGTTTCACGGCCTCGATGACAAACGGTATATCCACTTCCGGCTCCAGCGCTCGCAGCCTGCCCAAGTCCGCAGGTGAGCGGAACGGCAACGGCACGTAGGGGCCGTGTCCCTGGGTAACTTCCACTCCGTAGCCGATTGCTGCCGGGGGAACCATGATGTCGGAGTAGAGAATCGCAGCATCGACACCGTAACGCCTGACGGGTTGTAGGGTCATTTCCGCTGCGATTTCTGGAGATCGTATTACGTCAAGAATGGATCCCTTGCCGCGGAGCTTCCTGTATTCTGGCAGTGACCGGCCGGCTTGGCGCATGAACCATACTGGTACATGGCTGGTGCGGCGATGAGCGGAGGCGAGCAGGAAGGCCGGGGCCTCTTCAGTGGGCATGTTGTGAACTGTTCCGTCCTTATGGATGGGGGGTTGCGGGCGCGCATCTCTGAAGGGGGACATAATTGCACATTATCGTTGCTAGGGGGGTGTTGTCGCAACAGCACCAGGATGTGGCGACACAGTACAGGCTGCGAATCGGCAGGATCACCTGTTGCAGTGGGTCGGAGCGGCACTCAAATCGGCCATCCAAGAAGGATTTAGACTATAATAATATGTCTCGATTGTTACGGTAAATGCGCTTGGTATGCCGCCTACGAGTGCAGAGCCTGGTGATTCAGGAACATATCTGCCTAGCCGGAGGTGGATTGGTCTGTTTTGGGCGGCAGTATGAAAGGATGGATTTGAAATATGGAGGGCGTTGGCACGGGCGAAACCATTCCTGGTTCTTCACAGCAACTATCCTTAGCACAAGAGATAGCTCTGGAACAGGCCCACCTGGATAATGCCTACCGTAGGCTTGCGGAGCTGACGGCTGACGCTAGATCGCGCCTGGTTGGGCTGTACCGCCAGGATAGAGGAGGCACCCACCAGGGGCGTTTTGAACGTGACGCTGCGGTTGAGTCTATTTTGCGTAACATGTCCCGGACGGATGTGGGCAACAGGCCGCTTCTGTTCGGTCGCATCGATGTGTCAGGCGAACAGGATGGCAAGGCAACCTATCATATCGGACGTTTGGGCATACTGGATGAGAACCTGGACCCATTGGTGGTCGATTGGAGAGCCCCCGTTGCTGAGCCGTTCTATCGCGCCACTGGACGGGATCCCATGGGGCTGGTGCTGAGGCGTCACGTAGAAGTAGCCTCCCGGAAGGTTCTATCTATCGAGGATGAAAGATTTTCGCTCAAGACGGATGCCGGAGAGTTGCAAGGTGGTGATGGAGCCGGCGAGGAGGTTGTGGATCCAGGGCCGCCTGGGGCCCTGCTTGCAGCGCTGGAACGACCAAGGGATTCACGTATGAGCGACATGATTTCCACCATACAGGGCGAGCAGGACGAAATAATCAGGGCTCCGATCCGCGGGGTCCTGGTTGTTCAGGGAGGACCGGGTACCGGCAAAACGGCGGTGGCATTGCACAGGGCCGCTTACCTTCTTTATACTCATCGGTTTCCCCTGGAAACTCAAGGCGTACTGGTGGTTGGCCCAAACCCGGTGTTCTTGAGATACATAGAGCACGTACTACCTTCTCTGGGGGAGAGCGGCGTCACGCTCTCGTCGGTTCAGGGGCTTGTACGGGGGATACGGGCAAGCTATAGGGATAATTTTATGATTGCCAAGGTCAAGGGTGATGCTCGCATGGCGGTTTTGCTACGTAGGGCCGTGAGGACCCGGCAGCGCCCCCTCCGGCATGATTGCGAGATACCCTTCGGTTCCACCATACTCGTGCTCCCTGCTGCGCAGAGCACTGGATTCGTTGCAGAGGTGAAAGCACACAAGGGAACGCACAACGCAAAGAGGCGGTACTTGGAAGCACTGGTAGGCAGGTATCTGCTCGAACAGTACAAGGAAAGAGCAAGCCAGGTCAGGCAAGTCCGTCCTGATAAGGCTGCAGAGGGGTGGATCTCCAGCGGTCAGGTCGAGTCTTGTATTGAGCAGGAGACGGATGGTACGGTGCCCGTACGAATGGGGGCTCCCCAGGATTCCCAAGGTTCCCAGGATGTCCGGCGCGCTCCAGGCAGTGACGATGCTGACGACAAGGTTTCTGATGATCAGGCGCCTGGTGGGCTTTGGCCGAAAGGTACGGGCGCAGTGTTCCAGGCCGAGATCGAAGAAGAGGGGCTGGTGTCGCAGGAAGAGCTGGATGCCAGAACGATCCGTCGCTTACTCAGAGTGCCGGAACTGCAAATAGCTCTTGACAGGATGTGGCCTCGGCTGGCAGCTGAAGAGTTCCTCTGCGATCTCTTCAGTTCCGGGGTTCTGATCTCTGCGGCCGGAAGGGGGCTCTTCGATCCGGCGGAACTGGCGTTGCTGGAGAGAAGATGGCGTGGAGATGCCGGCACGGACACGGAGGGGCACACTCGCTTCTCACATGTGCGATGGTCGCAGGAGGATGTAGCCCTGCTGGATGAGGCTAGGACGTTGCTGGGCCCACTCGACGACAACGCAGTCAAGAGGAAGCCCCGTGCTGCCGCCGGCGGGCTTGGTGTACATGGCCGTTACGGAGCAGAAGGTTATTATCCATATATGGCCGGTGGCCACCCTGACTACGATCGAGCCAGGAAGTATGGCTATATAGTGGTGGATGAGGCTCAAGGGCTTTCTGCGATGGAGCTACGTGTCATAGCGCGGCGCTCCCTTTCGGGGGACATGACGCTTGCAGGCGACATAGCACAAGCGGTAGGTCCCGACCCTCCTTCATCGTGGAACGATGTGCTTGCTCACATGTATTTAAACAGGACAATTAATGTCGTTGAGCTGACGGTGAGTTACCGCACACCGCGAGAGATATTGGATGCCGCCGGACCCGTCCTTGCCGCGTATATGGTGGAGCGTACTGTTCCGAGAGCGCTTCGCGTGGCGGGTGTACATCCCGTCGCAATCAGGGTGGAGGGGGAGATGGGAAAAGGTGTGGCCGGCGTTATCGGAGATATCTACACTCCGGAGTCGGCGGGCACATGCGCCTTGATTGCGCCTATCTCACTTTGCGAAGACCTTGCCGGAGCGCTTCGCAACGCAGGTAGGGAGGTCACGCTTGTTTCCAGCGGTACCGGTGTGGCGTCTGGACTGAGCGTGGTGCCTGCAGTGATGGCCAACGGCCTGGAATTCGATACAGTGGTCGTCATAGATCCGGCCGGCATCATAGACGAGTCCCCCATGGGACTGCGCAGCTTGTATGTGGCGATGACGCGGCCCACCAAGGCACTGTCTGTGGTGTATTCAGGCAGGTTGCCGGAGTTGCTGAGCCATCTGGAGACGCGCATCTGAGCCTCTTGCAACGTGACTTGTAATATGACTATATACCAGGTATTTTGATAAGGTGCAGGCGTTTGGCTAATCTAGTTTGCGTGGCGGTGGTTGTAGCGAACAGGTGCGCTGGCACAGCTTGAATACCATGCAGTCTGTATGATGGCTGCCGGTATCGAAGAATTGCATGGGAGAGTGGTGGAAGTAGGGAACGGAATGGAAACAGGTGACGGGATTGGAAGTAGGGAACGGAATGGAAACAGGGCCAGCCATACCAGGCATTCGTGGCGGGGTGGTGGTTTCAATGGAATCCACTGATAGGCGAGGTAATTGACATGGCCCAGACAATGACGTTCGAGCCGGTGCCTCTCGATGGGAACGGGGCGAGGCGCAAATTCGAGCGTCCTTCGTTACTGGGTGTCGGTATACTGATCTGGCTCGGGTCCGAAATGATGTTCTTCAGCGGGCTGTTTGCCGCCTATTTCACCATACGTGCTCATGCCGCTGTATGGCCACCGCCCGGAACCAAGCTTGATCTGGTGCAGGCATCTATCTTTACGGTTGTTCTGCTGGTGTCCAGTCCTACCATGCAAAAGGCTGTATGGGAAATTGAAAAGGGCAACAGAACGAAGGCACGCCGCTGGGTCGTGATCAGCTTCATCTTAGGGCTTGCCTTCGTGATCAACCAAGGGGTTGAATGGGTCACGTTGACAACTCGTGCGAGCACCAACGCGTACGGATCGTTGTTCTTCCTGATGACCGGTCTGCACGGTCTGCATGTCTTGCTGGGGCTGGTGGCGATGCTGTTCCTGCTTGTGAGGATGCGTGGAGCGTCGGGAGATCCAGGAGAGCTGAGCGTATTCCAGGGAGTGAGTTACTATTGGCATTTTGTAGATATCATGTGGATAGGGCTATTCAGCTGTCTATTCCTGTTGAAGACTGGATAGGCGATGCGGAAGGACCGGAGAGACCACGATAGGGCTGGAGGCCTGGCAATACGCAATATACATAAGATCATCCCGGTTATGGTGGTTTTGGGGGTTGCGCTTTGGGGTCTTCTTTCTATGGCTGCCGTATCGCCTGGTGTAGCATCGCACAACAAGCCAGGTTCAGCTTTGGGTGATTCGAAGACTTCTAATGTGCAGGTGCGCCCAAGCGGTAAACAGCATGCAGGTGGGCTTGCAGGTGGTCAATCGGCAGGTGACAAGGGTGTGCCTTCAGGCGGCGGCAGCCCGATCACCTACCAGACGATTAGAAAGTCCTATGAAGCTGCTGGTAGGGTTCTTTTCGAGGCGACCTGTTCATCTTGCCATGGGGCCAACGCATACGGTACTTCCAGGGCTCCGAGTCTGGTGGGGCTGGGCGCCGGGACTGTGGATCTATGGGTGTCCAATGGCTGGATGCCGTTGGAGGACCTGGCATCCCAGCCTGCTGTCAAGCCTTCGAGATATACGACGAAGCAGTCCCAAGAGATAGCCGACTTCGTGGCATCGCTATCAAAGGTCAATGGTCCTGGTATACCGAAGGTGAACCTTCGGAACGCTAGCGTGAGCCAAGGGCTGTCGCTGTTCGCGCTCAATTGTGCGGCTTGCCATACAATTACCGGATCCGGCGATGCGCTCGCCTCAGGCTACTTCGCTCCTACGCTGCATCTGGCGACCAAAACCCAGGTCGCAGAGGCGGCACGTACAGGACCTGGCAACATGCCTAGGTTTGCCCCGTTGCAGTTGTCGAACAAGGAACTGGCTGACATAGCCGCATACGTGACTCGTTACATACAGCATCCTGTCAATAGGGGAGGGCTGGCGCTTGGCGGAGTGGGTCCAGTGGCGGAAGGGTTCATCGCCTTACTGGTGGGAGTTGGCGTGCTGATGCTGGCCGCCTTTTGGATAGGAGATCATCGCAGATGAACGCCGATGCTTGGGGTGGAAGACTGTCAATAGTGGAAGCCGCCTTTTGGATAGGAGATCATAGCAGATGAATAGGGAAACGGGTGTGCAATCGGACGGTGACCGGATTTATGAGCCAGACTACGTACCGGGCCATGCGAGCGGCGACAGGCCAATGCCGGAGAATCGTGATGAGGTGCCGGACTCGCCATTGCCTTTAGTGGCTTTGGATGATCCGCATCTTATGCCTGCGGCCAAGAACGTCAAGCATACGGAGAGATGGATAGCATTCCTGATTGTCCTGGCGTCACTGGGCTTTGCAGGGTATGGTGCGGTTTACTGGCAGGGCGGGCAACCTCAGCTGGAGGGACTGACGCTGGGTATAGGGCTGTTGTCCATAGGTGCAGCACTGGCTGCATGGGGCAAGTACCTGTTGCCGCGAGGGCCGTTTGTGGAGGAGCGCCATGACATGCGTTCCAGCGATACCGAGCGTGAGCAGATGGCAGCCGCAGTCATAGATCGGGGCAAGCTTGTGATGCGCCGCAGGGGGTTCCTCGGGAAGATGCTAGCCGGTGCCGCAGGTATTCTTGGCGTAGTCATTGCGTTCCCGGTAATCAGATCGTTGGGTCCACTGCCCAAGTTGGCCCTTGACAAGACCAACTGGAGAAAGGGATCATATCTTGTCACGATTCATGGCAGGAAGATCAAGGAAGATGATCTCGAGGTTGGTGGAATCATTACGGTGTTCCCGCCCGGATACGAGGGCAATGCTATGGACCAGACGGTGCTGCTCAGGGCCTCCACCAGCCCGTTCACTACTAAGGCTGGGCGAGAGACTTGGACCCCCAAGGGGTATGTAGCGTATTCAAAAGTCTGCACACATGCAGGATGTCCGGTGGGTCTTTACCAGGAGCAGACCCAGCAGTTGCTCTGCCCTTGCCACCAGTCCGTGTTCGATGTGCTGGACGGTGCACAGCCGGTGTTCGGACCGGCCCCGCGGCCCTTGCCGCAACTGCCGCTGATGATCGATTCTGAGGGGTATCTCAGAGCGCAGCAACCCTATGACCAGCCGGTCGGCCCTGGATTTTGGGAGCGCTCGTGAACTCTACTGAACGTGCGCTCGGGTGGCTGGATGACAGGCTTGGGGTTGGCAAGGGTAGATCGCTCCTTGACAAGATCTTTCCCGATCACTGGTCTTTCCTTCTCGGGGAAATAGCTCTCTATTCTTTTGTCGTGCTGGTTCTTACAGGTGTATTCCTATCGCTGTATTTCGTGCCATCCACCAAGGAGATCATCTATCACGGCGCTTACGCTCCATTGAGGGGAAAGCTGGTGTCAGAGGCGTATGCATCCACCCTCAAGTTATCGTTTAGCGTTAGGGGTGGGATGGTGATTCGTCAGATGCATCACTGGGCTGCCGATGTCTTTGTCGGTGCCATAGCGATACACATGATGAGGATATTTTTCACAGGAGGGTTCCGCAAGCCTCGCGAACTCAACTGGATGGTGGGTATCACCCTGCTCATGCTGGCTATTGTCAATGGCTTTCTGGGCTATTCCCTTCCGTACGACCTTGTTTCCGGTACCGGCCTTCGGATTGCATACTCGATCATCCTGTCGATACCTCTGGTCGGGTCCTATCTGGCATTCTTCCTGTTTGGGGGAGCGTTCCCTGGTAACGGCATCATTGAGCCGAGGATGTTCATCCTCCATGTGCTGGTCGTTCCAATCATCATTGCCGCTCTTATAGGGGCGCACCTCTTCATGCTGGTTCGCCAGAAGCATGCTCAATTTCCTGGTAAGGGCAGGACCGAGCACAATGTGGTCGGATCGCCTCTGTACCCGACGTTCATGGCAAAGACTTTGGGACTCTTCTTCATCGTGACGGGCGTGCTATGGATGCTTGGTGGCCTCGTCCAGATCAACCCGATCTGGCAGTACGGCCCCTACCAGCCCTACAAGGTTACATATGCAGTCCAGCCGGACTGGTATATGGGATGGCTTGATGGGGCGATGAGGATCATGCCATCTTGGGAGTTCACTGGTTTTGGCCATACCATTCCACTCGAAGTTCTACTTCCGGCGGTGCTCTTCCCCGGCCTGACCTTTACGCTGTTCTACGTGTGGCCGTTTGTAGAGGCGAAGGTAACGGGTGATCGTGCTGTACACAACATCCTGGACTTTCCGAGATACAGGCCAAAGCGTACCGCGCTCGGAGCTGCGGGAGTCGCGTTTTATTTTACTTTGTTCAGCGCAAGCGCTACGGATGTGCTTGCCAATTTCTTCCAGGTGTCGCTCAATACCGTTTTATGGTCATTCCGATTTCTCGCCATAGCGGTGCCTGTACTGGTGGGACTTGTGACGTACCGTATATGCAAGGAACTGGCGGCGATGCCCGTGACGGATGAGCCCAAACGCAGCGTCATCCTAAGCCGTACCGAAGCGGGGGAGTACGTGATGGAGGAGGCGGGCATGCGCCCCGGTGATGCACCGGACGATCTGGATCCCATTGCGGTTCCTGCCAGGATAGGTGCCAGTGTCGAGGATGCCAGTACCGGAGGAGCGGGTTTGCCTACCCGCTGAGCCTCTAAACTTAGGCGGGAGATTGACCCTGATACCACGTACCGGAGGAGCGGGTTTGCCTACCCGCTGAGCCTGCTTACCCGTATCAGGATTTTCATGTCCAACCGCTTCGAGATGCGAACCAGGCGATAAACTGTATTGAGGAGTGCGGCGCTGCGGACATGGGTGATACAGTGTCGCTTGCTCCATGGCACATGTTGTCGAGTTGTGGGATATGCCGAGCAACGATGCGTGACCCGTGGGCGTGCCAGATGGTTGTTATACGGTGGACAGATTGGAGGTCTGTAATATATATGGAAAAATCGGAATGGGATCAACGATATAAAACCAACGATCTGGTGTGGGGATGGGAACCCAACCAGCTGCTGGTACAGGAGGTTGAAGGCATGGATCCTGGTCGTTCCCTGGACATGGCTTGCGGTGAAGGCAGGAATGCCATCTGGCTGGCTTCGCAGGGATGGCAATCTACCGGTGTAGACTTTTCGCAGGAGGGCCTGAAGAAGGGGAAGCAGCTGGCTACCGAGAAGGGGCTATCGGTAGATTGGATTGCAGCCGACTTGCGTGAGTGGCAGCCTCCTGAGTCAGCATACGATCTTATCGTGTCATTATATGTGCATATGCCTCCGCCGGACCTTACCAGGGTGCACAAGAAGGCGATCAAGGCCCTGGCACCGGGTGGGACCATCTTGGTAATCGGCCATGACCTGACCAACCTGACAGATGGCTATGGCGGACCACCCTTTCCCGAGGTACTTTTCACGCCCGAGCAGATTGCCGAGGATTTCCAGGAATTGGTGATCGAGAAAGCAGAAAGGGCTAAGCGTACCGTCAGCACAGATGAAGGAGAACGTACGGCTATAGATACACTGGTGAGGGTGCACAGGCCTGCATAGCCGAGCCGGCTCGTTTCGCCCGGCGAACGTAACAGTGTGTCCAGCGTACGTGCTACAGTTACTGGTAATTGGCCGTAGTGCTCGTGCGTATCTATACGGTGGCGGCCAGTTTGGGCGATAGTTGCTGGTGTCTGGTTGCAGGGTAGTTGCTGGTAGGATTTCATGGCTGTCCACTAGGAATGAGTCGTTGGTGATAGCTCATCTAGTTAGCGATGGCTTGGCCGACCTTCGTCATTGAAGGTGGGTGGTCCAGTACGTATTTGCGCGTGCTGCCTGGAGGAGTGCGAGAGTGGACGAATCGGACGGTCTCGAAAACCGTTGTGGTCGCAAGGCCACCGTGGGTTCGAATCCCACCTCCTCCGCTCCGGCCTAGTGCAAAGCCACTATGGACCAGCATTGCAGGTGGATACCGAAACGTCTGCAGGCAAGCGCTAATCAGCTAGGTGTCTGGTGTCAAACGATGCTCTACGTATCTGATCCTGCCCGCAATATACCCGTGGCGCCTGGCCAGACCTGAGCCGTCCTCGATGCCACGGTTCCACGGTTCCACGGTTCCACGGTTCCACGGTTCCATAGGTGGAACATCTCCACTCAATTGCCCAGCAGGTCCGGTACCCGGCTTGGTCTCCCCCTTTCATATGGTGTTGGTCGCCCATACCCCTTGATCGTGAATCACCCCGAGCCTTGTGAGGCGGGCCAGGTTGACCGCAGCGGTAAGAAGGTTGAAATCGGCGGCAACTTTCTTTTGGCCTCTCACCCTTGCCCTCCTGTCGCTGTGTATGTGGCGCATCCACTTCGTGTATCGCATGAGCGGGAGATCGTGCAATGCCTATAGGCGTCCCTCAGCGAGGTTCGCAGATTTTCCGGCGGTATCCAGGCGTCGCTTCGGAGAAGCCGGCAATGGCGCGGAAGGGGTCCACCTCGTGCTTGACCGCGGTGGCAATGTAGGCGGATGGTGGCGAACCTACGAGCGCCGTCGTCACCAGGGAAACAAGATACACAACCGCCAACCTTGCTTTATACCAGCATGGCAGGCATATGACCGGTTTCACTTGTGTTAGCAGCAGCCTAATTTTGACGTAACCATTCACGTCCGCGACTGTCCGCGCCAGCGGGCCAGAGCGGATGATAGTGAAGCGGGGATCTCGGTAGCGATGGTGCGATCAGATGCGCATCGGTGTCGCCGTCTTCCAGGGTGCGCAGGCGAACAGATGCAGTCAAGACATCCATCGCGTCGATGCCGTGCTTGGCAGCCTCGAGATGTAGAAGCGTTCCCTGGCTAGGCGTTTCGCACCAACGGCAGCCCGGAACGATCCAGAGATCTTCTGCCGAGTTGGCCATTCGCAGATCAGACTCGGCTCGATAAGCGAAGCGATCATGGCCTCTGCCCACTCGGTCTGGTTCCACACAACCGCCACCGAGGTGAGATTTCGGATGAGATGGGCTCCGCATACTCCATGACGTGCGCCGGTGTAGTTGAAGTACATGGCGAGCCGGTCGTGGATCGCAGTGCCCTTGTAATTGGGGAGCACGCCTAGCCGTTCGACGGCATTGAGCCCACGGGTCAGTTACGCGTGCAGCAAGGTGAGCATCCCTGTGCAGGCGACGTGGATGTAGTGCTTGGCCAACCCGGACACGGATCGGCGTCTCGTCGAAGTGCACGACAGGGTCGGCGCATATCTGGCGGCGCAGGAGTCGATGAAGTGGTCCAGCCCTGCAGCACCCTCTTCGTAGAGATCGTCCAGAGCCCGGTGGAATGCTTCGACCGAACAGGTCCGCCATTGCCTCGGCCGCTCTCTCCATGGGCAGGTGCTGGCGGGCCATGAGGTAGAGCCCGTTGGCTCGCACGCTCGAGCCGTAGCAAGCCGGTGCTCGTGGATCGGGCGGGAACTCACCCTCGTTGACCTCGCCACACGAACAACGCAGCTTGTAGACGCGAGGATCGGTGACGACGACTCTTGGTTCAGGGATATCAAATACTTAGGCCGACCAATTCCGCCAAGCCAAGGTCGCCGCCGACCATGTGCAGATCTCCGGACGATGAGGGACGACAGAGTCGGGGTTCTCGACCTGGGCAAGATGCGCTCCTGGGGTACCGGGTTGCTTACCGGGCTTCCTCCCCATTGCACGACGGGCCTTCCTGTTCGGACTCTCCTCTTTTGCAGGGCTACCGAAGGTGTCCGACGACGGAGCCATGGACGAGTTCTGCGAGTTCCGGCCGGATTTCTTTTCCAACTCCACGATCCTTCGGGAGAGCCGCTCGACCTCTTGGCACAGCGCAGCGTTATCCGCTCGCAACTTTGCATTTTTTTGTGTTGGTCGATCTCGGCGACCGTTTTAGTTGCCGGCCGGCTCGTCATCTGCCATGTCCTACTGTCTATCACATATCGCGCGGACAGTGGTGGATATTCGCGCGATCCGCGCGACGCCCAGGTCAGAGCAACAAAATGCATCCTTACACGTATGCCGTGATCAATGACAACTGGCTCAGCATCAGGGTACCTGAATGGTTACACAACAACTGGCAGCGTGAGCAACGGTGACGGGATCAACACACTCAGAATATACAATTGCGAATCATACGGACCGTGCCAAACAGCGGCCTTACTTGTCGACCTTGGAATCGCTGGTGAGCTTATCAAGGTTGGCAATTGCTCGTTTGCACAAGGAACGAATGGAGCGGTGCTTGTGAACGGTGGCAATCTACAAATGTCAAACTGCGACATTTCTGGTGGTGGAGATATTGCCATGATTCTCGGAGAAACGGGTATTGGGTATTATGGTGGCACCGGCGAAGTTGGATGGGCAGATATTGAGAGCATCACTATAACTGGGTCCTATAATTATGGGATACAGACAAACAATGCAACTATCGGAGTAAAAGCGAGCGGGCTCACTTACGGAGTGTCCACTTCGTGGCAGTGGAATTCGCCCACGGGTACTCAGTTTGATCAGCTTTCAAGTATCACTTCGTGACAAAAGGAGACCAAGGGTGGACAATGTCCCCGCTTTTGCGGCATCCCACAGGCAAAGGAGATGTTATGCCAAGAATTATACATGCAGTACAGTGGACAGCGGCAAGGGATCTTAGCCAGGTACGCTGCAGGCGACTAGGAAGGTTCTTTGCGACGATAGCCTTAGCCTGCCTGGCTGTCGGATTATTTGCAGCTTCCGCGCCGGCTATCATCGGAATGGTACCTGCAGTTCATGGTGTTGCAGCAGTCGCTGAAATCTCCGGCGCCAGTGCAAGCGCCGGTACGAGTGGTGCTGCAGGCTATTTTCCTATTACTCCCAAGCGCATTCTCGATACACGCTGTGCAGGAATTGCGGTGATTCCGAATCCATCATTCTGTTCGAGTGAGATGACGTCTCTAGGTAGTAACTTGGGTTTTGCACCTCTCACGGCAAGTGGACCAGGATGGTCGGCACCGGTTGCCGTTGACAATGTCCAGTTGCCGAACGGTCCTTCCCTTAATTCCGTCTCATGTCCAACGACTTCTTTCTGCATGGCGGTGGACGGTAATGGCAACGCCTTCATCTGGAACGGTACCTCCTGGTCCAAGCCGATATCTGTCGACTCAAACGTAATTTTCCACTCTGTCTCCTGCCCCCTGGCATCCTTCTGCATGGCAATCGGGATCCCTGAGGGTACAGTCGGCAATGATGAGACATTCACATGGAACGGTTCAATCTGGTCCAAGCCGGCAATCATCACTTCCGGCGGTTCTCTCACCCCCATTTCGTGCGTATCTTCCTCTTTCTGTATGGCAGTGACGGCTGCAGGCAATGGCAACGCCTTCACCTGGAACGGTGCCTCCTGGTCCAAGCCGGCAACCATCATCCCCGGCGGTACCCTCACCTCCGTCTCGTGCATATCTTCCTCTTTCTGCATGGCGGCAGGACTCCCAGAGTCCCCTCGTAGTTGTACTGGCACCGTCTGTATTGTAACTGCCGAGACTTTCACCTGGAACGGTGCTTCGTGGTCCAAACCGATACCGACGACACTTGATGGCTATTTCGCTTCGCTCTCATGTGCGTCGTCTTCCTTCTGCGAAGCAGTGGGAGGAGGTAGAGGGCAGTCAACTGTTGCGTTGTCCTGGAACGGCGTTTCGTGGTCCAAGCCAGTCTTTGCTGGTTATGCCACATCGGTCTCGTGTCCAACAACTTATTTCTGCATGGGAGTAGGGCTGAACACCTATACGTCCTGGAACGGCGTTTCGTGGTCTTCCAGAGCCATGGCTGTTGACGACCTGCGCGGTCCTTCTCCTAATTCGGTCTCGTGTCCAACGGCTTCTTTCTGCATGGCGGTGGACGGCAATGGCAACGCCTTTAGGTACACGTCCACATCCGCGCACCGGACAATTACAGCTCAGGTGGGTAACACTGGAGGGCCGTATAATGTTACTGGAGTAGTCATGAACGTAACCGTAACCGGCGCAACCTCCGGAGGTTATCTGAGCGTATATCCAGCGGGAGTAAATGCGCACATGGTTTCGAACTTGAACTTTACGGCAGGTGAAACTGTCGCCAACCTGGTGGAGGTGGCAGTTCCTCCATATACCTCCCCATCAGATATACTCGATCAAGTGTCGTTCACCCTTGGTGGCACCACCACTGGCTCGGTCAATGTCATCGCGGACGTAGAAGGCTACTTCGAGCAGGAAGAGCCCGGGCAAAACAGCAGCTTCACAGGAGATACCTTTGAGACGATGCCTCCAGAGCGCGTAGTGGACACAAGATGCTTCAACCCCTCGTATGCCTCCACCAACACGTCCTACTGCAAGGGCATCGCCAACCAAGTGAGCCCGGCGTCCTCGATACCTGCCCATTCCTCTGCCACAGTAAGCCTTCCTTCCACTATGTCCTCTGCGCAAGCGGTGGTGGCCAACCTGACTGTTGTCAATACGGCAACAGCAGGCTACCTGACCGCTTGGCCAGCCGGAACAGGCATGCCGGTGGTCTCGAACCTGAACTTTGCAGCGGGCACAACCGTAGCGAACCGCATCACGGTTCCCGTTTCCTCAGGCAAGCTATCGATCTACAACAGCTCCTCATCTGCCGTGGATATCATGCTGGACATAAACGGCATCTACACCACCGGCGCTACCGGAGCGATGTTTACCTCAGAGGTTGTCCCGGCGCGCATATTGGATACCCGCTGCGCCGTCTCTCCCGCACCTGCATTTTGCTCGATGGAGAACCTGCCAAGTCAGAATGCGGATATCGAAGCTGCCGGTCCTGATGGTTCGATCACATTCGATGTGGCCGGCATCGCAGGCGTACCGCTAAGTGCTACTGCAGTCGTTGCAAATCTGACTGCGATCAATCCCATTGCTGGAGGTTATCTCACGCTTTATCCCACAGGTGACACCCAACCTACAATATCTGATGTCAACTTCAATGCCGGCAGTATTGCAACTCCAAACCTCGTAGTTGCAAAAATCGGTTCTGACGGGAGGCTGACAATCTACAACGGTTCCCCTGCTACGGTCGAAGTGGTTTTGGATGTATTTGGATGGTACGGTGTCTCTTAGCCCGAACTTTCGGCTTCCCACCCCGCTGAAACCTCAACGCGATTATCGCAATAACGAGCCCCGAGGATCGAGGCTAATCGGTATCGTGGGTACACTTGTCATTATTATTGGTATGATGTCGTTCGGTAGTGTTGCGGCTGCGGAATCTGCGACGAGCACTGTTGAATCCCCGAGTCAATCGTGGACCGTTCCGGTGACGATCAGTGGCACAGACGCATTATATAATGTAACATGCGTTACTGCTTCCTATTGTATGGCGTGGGGTACAGTAGGTGGTTACAATAATAGTAAAAGCATTGTAACCTTTACTGACAATGGTGGTAAGGCATGGTCTGTACCCGTGACGGTGCTATCGGGAGGATTCGCTTACGACGTATCTTGTGCCAGTATTCTCTATTGTATAGTAGTCGGTCAGAACTTTCTGCATGAAGGCGTTGCTTCCTATACATCCAATGGTGGCAAGACATGGTCGTCGCCGGTTATTATTAGCGATACCGTCATTATTGACAAGATATACTGCGTCCCTGCCACAGGATATTGCATAGCGTCAGGTACCGGTACGGCAAGCGCTTCAAACTCGTCGGCTATCACCGTTTATACTTTAAATCTCGGTAAGACCTGGTCTGACCCGGCAACGATCTATGGCATGACCAATGTTAGTGGCATATCATGCACCGCCGTCACGTACTGTGTCGCGATAGGTAGCGCGGGCCCTCTTAGCACGCCTGAAGCCGTTGCTGCTTATACCTCCGATGGCGGCAGAACTTGGTCTGCGGCTGTTACGGTCAGCAGCCCTGACAGTTCCTTGCAGTCTATATCGTGTCCGATTTCCTCGTACTGCATAGCGGTGGGCACTAATACCAGTTCAAAATACCAGTCACCTTTTTCCAGCTTTACCACTGACGGCGGTAAGACTTGGTCCACTCCGGTCACGATTGGCGGGATGAACGGAGCCCTGGGTGGAGGCATAAACTCCATATCGTGCCTTACCGCTTCGTACTGCGTGGCAGTGGGCTGGAAATCGACCAGCACCACCGAAGAAGGTCAAGCTGTCTATACCTCTGACGGGGGTAATACCTGGACCACACCCGTAGCGGTCAGTGGCACAGACATTTTGTATGCCATATCCTGTCCTACTTCCTCATACTGCGTAGTGGTGGGAGGTGGTGACGCTGTCGGCATCGCAACCACCTACTCAATACCATTACCGGCCATCAGCTCCGTTACGCCTTCATCAGCTCCGGTTTCTGGCAGAACGACTATTACCATTACCGGAGTCAACCTTGAAGGTGCAACTGCAGTTCACTTTGGTTCCACTCCAGCGGCAAGCTTTGGTGTTGTGTCGGCCACCACGATAACAGCTACAGCACCATCGGTGAACGTGCCAGGAGCCACCGGTATTACCGTAACCACCTCACAAGGAACCTCATCTCCGATCGGCTTTGTCTATACAACACCGAATATCTCCTATACTCCCGTAACTCCCTATCGCATAGTGGACACCAGATGCACGATGAGTCCACCACCGGCTGGTATCTCCACCTCCTACTGCTCCTCCCTGCCGCCTGCCAATCAGACACTTAGCTCTCCTCCGGCCGGAGGTTCCATCACCCTACAGGTTACAGGTACCGGTTCCGCACCCATTACCTCCAGCGCCCAGTCAGTGGTACTCAATGTGACAGCTGTGGCATCACCATCTGCACACAGTGGGTATCTAACTGTCTACCCAGCAGGCACCAACCCTCCTATGGCATCTTCTCTCAACTATACGCCTGGTGCTACAGTACCCAACCTGGTAACTGCCACCCTTGGAAAAGATGGTGCCGTATCTATCTACTCCTCAAGTGCAAATGTGAACGTGGTGGTAGACGTAGAGGGCTATTACGCTCCTTCCACCGGCTCCACGCACACTACCAGGTTCACCCCCCTTGCATCTCCAGCAAGGTTGCTCGACACCAGATGCGCCACCTCTGCAAAGCCAGGCTACTGCAATAAAGAGAACCTTCCCTCTGTGAATGCATCCATACCGGCTCCTGGGCCAACAACGAGTATCTCCATTACTGTAACGGGTATAAGAGACATTCCACTTAGCGCCACTGCAGTAAGCCTCGTAGTTACCGCTGCAGGACCATCCTCGTCAGGATACCTGACCACCTGGGATGACAGCGGATCGTGTACATCTCCTCCTATTAGCTCAAATGTCAACTTCGTAAAGGTCTCTTCATCTGCTGGAAGCGTGATTGTAGCAACAGGAGGAACCGGAAAGATATGTATCTACAATTCCTCTTCCACTCCCACCAATGTAGTGGTCGATATAACTGGCTGGTTCTCCCAATCAGGAGATGCCTTTAGCCCTACCTCTCCTGGGCGTATCTGTGACACCCGCTCCGTATCTCAGATAGGTGGCTCGGTAGATGTGGCAAGTGGTGTCTCCGGCCAATGTGAAAATTCCGGCACTACCCTTGATCCTACCTCCACTACGACCGATCCGCTTGTTGTACAGGTCACAGGTATTGCCGGCATACCACTAACTGCAACAGCGGTGGTTGCAAACATAACTGTGGTAAGTACATCTGGAGGTGGGTATCTCACGGCCTGGGCTACAGGTTCCACCCAGCCCACCACCTCCAACATAAATTGGGGAAAGGGCTCCATCGTAGCTAACATGGTCGTATCACCTCTCAACTCTTCTGGACAGATGGATATCTACACCTCCAACACGGCAAATGTCATCGTAGACGTAATGGGCTGGTATTCCTAGGTAACTGTAGTAAGGACAACATATATACGTATCTACCTGGTACTTTAGCAATTTGTGTAGCAATGTCCGTAGCAATAAAGGGTATTCTGGCCAAAGTTGTGAATGGGTGTAAACGGACGTGAACACATCCAATGAAGATCATCTCTCTTCCTCACGGATGCCTGTATACGCAATGACAGTATACCATGTCGAATCAGACCAAATCAAACTACCAACAGCCAGGCGAAGTTTCCATCGACAAATGAGGATAGGATCGGTTAGAGACCTATCTTTACGTAGATGGATTACCCAGATGGTGCGGTAATGGCATGATCATAAGAATTGATAATCCGTTGCTTCTCTCTCTCTCTCTCTCTCTCTCTCTCTCTGTATAATGAATAAGGTAAAAAACAAGTGGGATGCAGCTTTGGGGTAATGAGCGTCGGTTCCAACACAGGTTGTTACCTGGAGTGGGTATGGGGTGAACCTCTGGATCTGTTTCCTGCTTTTATATACTGAAGGAGGTAGGTCTAGTGGCAGGTAATAGTGGTAGACGTAACCGAAGCACTGGTGACGGAATGTCTAAGGATCAAGGCCTCCGGCCATCTCCAGGGGGTATCTTCGCAGCCGTCGTCATGGCCGCTCTGGTCATGACGAGCGCTACAGGATTCGTGACAGGATCGCCAGTGACGACGGTACCACCCGCCGCAATGAGGTCTATGA
>JAMCPL010000020.1:0-24507 GCA_023379675.1 Actinomycetota bacterium
GTGGTTGGATCAGTTGGAGGCGAACTGCACGAAGGAGATGAAACAGCTACAGATGCCTTCCAGCACAGCTCGCCTGCTGCATTGTAGGCATAGCTCAATGACCACCCGGATGGCTCTGTGACCCCTGCGATCTGGCCGTCTGGATCATAGCTGTAGGTGGTTGTCCGCCCGAGGGGATCGGTACTCGTAAGGCGCATGCCAGCTGCGTCGTAGGTATAGGTGGTGGTTGCACCATCTGGGTTGGTCATGGAGGTGAGCAGGTGGGATGAGTTGTACCCGAAGGACCAGGACTTCCCGTCAGGTTCGGTGACAGACGTGAGATTCCCGTTAGAGTCGTAGGTATAGTCAAGGGTCCGCCCGAGCGGATCGGTTACAGAGGTGATCTCAGATGCGGAGTTGGAGGTGAAAGAGAGGCTCCTACCCGAGGTGTTCGTGACCGTTGAGAGGGTCCCTGAGGCGCTGTAGGACAAGGTGGTGTTCACCCCGTTCGGTGATGCTATGGAAAGAAGCTGCCCGCTGGAGGAGAAGCTGAAGGTCGTATCCGCTCTCAGGACAAGGTCGTATCCGCCCGACGGGTTGGCTGCAAGGGTTGCATACTCATAGGAGGGGGCGCTGAATGTACCGGACGGATCCTCGGAAAAAGAGAGGGTGGAGCCGTTTGCAAGGGTGGCTATGGCGCCGGAGGTGGTTACATCGAGGCTTATGCAGTAAGAGCAGGACCAGCCATAGCCAAAGGGGGAGGATACCGAGGCGTCCAGTGAATTGTAGGTACGGGTGAGCTGGAGTCCCCCTCCAATACCTGCCACGGAGAGATCCGTCGCCGTCTCGTAGAGATCCCCTGTGGCGCAGTTGACCGGGTCACCGCTGCTGCACTGTCTCAAGTTCGTAGATGCCCCTCCACCACCATCTCCTATGCTCTCAGGCACCGGAACCGGAGCGAGATAGGAAAATGCGGCCCGGGTGTTGACGACGGAGGTTCCCCATGGGGTGGATGCGGTCACATAGGAATATCCTGCATCACCAGGCGGTGATGTTGCGTCACATGAGCTGCCACCAGTACACGACACCCCGGATGCCTCATTGGCACCGAAGTATATGCTCGTCACCTGGGATATGAGATGGAGCCCTTCCACGCTCACAACCGTTCCCCCGCTCGTGGGCCCGTTGTAGGGACTTATCAGGCTCACCACCGGTGGTGGAGGACCCTTGGCGCTAAAGGCATTGCCATCTCCGTCCACCGCCATGCAGCCAAAGACAGAGGGACACGACACCGAGACAAGGTTGTTGGTTCCATCAATGTCCTGGGAGGACCAGGAAGATCCGTTCCAGGTAAGGGCGTTACCCTCTGAGTCCACCCCCATACAGAAAGATGTGGTGGGACAGGATATCGAGAGGATCACCACACCTGGATCTATGCTCTGCGGTGCGGACCAAGTATAGGGAGAGGAGAGGGACGACGAAGATGATGACGATGCCGCCGCAGCCGCAGGAGATGAGAGCGATCCAGAGTAGACGAGTATCCCGGTCATTACCCCGGTGAGTACAGAGACAGACAGAGCTGATGCAACAAGCCTCTTTGCGCTATAGAGCCGATGGTTGCCACGGAGTATCTTCCTGCCCGGTACATCCATGCACAACAGCGCCCTCGATGACATGGCCAGGTAAGACCATAAAGAGATGAGAATCTCCGAGAGCGCCTTTCCGTGAGAGAATCGCTCTCTCTCTCTCTCTGTGTGTGTGTGTCAGCTCTGGGCGATCTGGAAGTACCTGATCACCGTCGGGTGTGTGTCCATGATCTCGGCTGGATGCACTTGGATGTGAGATATCTGTGGCGAAGCCCAATTCCCCGGAGTTCTCCGAAGGAGCCGGATGCTCTGTCGAGTGATTACCAGATCGAGCCATTTGCAAATCCTCCTCAGCTCATGGTTCGAAGGCATCCCCGGACCATCTGTGTCATGTTCTCTTAAGCACACGTACCAGCACAGCGTACTGCACTACAGAGACATCATAACCAGATAGCATCGTTTTGCCAAGCGATACCGGTTATATGCCTGTCATGCTGGTATAAGGCGGGGTTGGCGTTCCTGTATGTCATTTCCTTGGCTGGTCCGGCAGGTCCCATGGATGGATCTGGGGTGGTAACGGACATGCAAAGTGGACAGCTACGGACAGGAACGCCACCAGCACGGCCACCTTGCTCTTGGAATGGGTGGAACGCCTTGCAAAAGACATGAAAGACGGCCGCTCTGTCCTGAAGAAGTCCGTTCCCTTGGAGGAACCCTTAGCCGTTGGAAACACCAGATCGTAGGCTGGCGGAGGCACATGTTTCCAATGGCCCTACCGAATGCGTAAACAACCCTGTGAAGCGTCTTTGAGGTGCAGCATCCGGTTTTACGAAATTACCGTGCTATCCGTATACGCTCTCTGCTGTACGCCGGCAAGCCCAACTGGGATCTGCTCCCAGCTGTCAGCTGTCATGCCTCGCCAAGATGGAGACCTGCCCAATATTGCAGTGCCAGGCATAGTATCCACGCGGGCGGAATCGTGCTTCGCCACCTTTGTCCGTAGCTGTCCACCGGGCAGTCGCGCACATGAGAACGGAATAACGCCGCCAGACGGATCCAGCTTGTCAGGTCTCTGGGCAAGTAACCCACAAATACATTCAATCAGGACCATCCTGCCGTGCTGCTGGCTCCCATCAATACCTGCCTGCGGTCATCTGAACCCCTTTATATCCGAAGAGCCACAAAAAACGACAGGAATGACCGGCAAATTACGCAGGAATAGTCCCCTCTCGCAATCAGGCGTATTCATGCTATACTGATCGCATGAATACGCGCGCCACCACCACCACCGTCCGATTACCCGGTACGACCGCTGAGGCGTTGGAGGTAGTCGCTCGTGCCGACAATCAGTCGGTGTCGGAGGCTGTTCGGCAGGCTGTTGTTGAACACATCCGAATGCGCCGAGCCGACCCAGAGTTTCAGGAGAGCCTTCGGCATCTGCTTGAGACTCAGCACGAGGTGTTCGATAAGCTCGCCGACCTTTGATCGAGTACCTCAGCATCGGTGACTACCTGTCGATCGCCGAACTCATCCTTGGTATCGACGGCGAGATGCTTGCCAAAGGCGCAGGCATCGGCCTCGCTGAATCCGCCTTGGCAGCTCCTCAGGCAACATTTGGCAGCGCAGCCTGCATCCGCATCAGAGTACCTGAATGGTTACGCCAGCTTTGGGGACCACCTCACATGGCTGTGGTAGCCTGATGCACTGTATGGATGATATACAAAAGATGGAACATCAGGTTGAAGACCTCTGGACAGTACGGAAAACGCTGCAAACAGGAGACCGAGATGCACTCCAACTGGTCGAGCCGATCATGGACCTGCTCGAGTCCGGAACTCTGAGAGTTGCCGAATGGGATGGTTTGAACGAAATAGTTAAAGTAAACCTTTGGGTCAAGCACGGCATATTGCTGCTGTTCAAACTGCTGCCGGCTGAAACAATACAGAGTGGTCCGTTCCGGTACCATGATAAGCTACCGATCAACCAGGATCCCGACTCCACAGGTGCCCGCGTCGTGCCAGGTGCAGTAGTGAGGAGGGGCGCATACCTCGGTCAAGATACAGTACTGATGCCAAGCTTTATCAATATAGGGGCGTATGTCGGAGGCGGCACAATGGTGGACACATGGGCAACCGTAGGCTCGTGTGCCCAGGTAGGTAGGCACGTACATCTGGCGGGCGGAGTAGGCATAGGCGGCGTACTGGAACCTCCTCAGGCCGCTCCTGTGATGATAGGCGATGATGTGTTTGTGGGGAGTCGATCCATGATTACGCAGGGAGCCAAGGTGGGATCAGGCGCAGTGCTCGGCGAGGGTACACTGCTGAACCCGTCCATACCAGTCATCGATGCAGACAGTGGCGGCGAGATATCGAGGGGATTTGTGCCTCCCTGGTGCGTAGCTCTACAGTCACAACGAAAAAAGATATATCGTGGCGGCGAGTTCTACCTCCCTTGTGTGCTCGTCGTGCGTCATCTCGTGCCAGGAGAACGCTACGACAAGGCTGCCCTGGAGTCCATTCTACGTGAACACGGGCTCGGGCTCTAATATGCTTACCGACTATGTCGTTTCGCGTACTCCCCCGTCGCCCGCAGCTCATACCCTGTCGTCCGCACCATATCACCTGGCCGCAGGCCCACTCGACACACTACACGATCCAGGCTCATTGCCATGCCCGTGACCGGAGATGTCCCGCAATTCGCTGTAGACGGCCACCGAACGGACGGTGGTACAGATGATCAGGCAGCCGCAAGGCTGCTGACGCGTGCCACCGACCTTGTGTCAATACCATCGATAAGCCGGGAAGAAGGACAAATCACCGATTACATATATAATGCGATAGAGTCTCGCCTACAAGACACCACAACTACGCTGCGTCCAGTGGAACTCATTAGGCTGGATGGCAACAATATTGTCTACCGAACAATGGGCAAACGGGCAAACCGGATCGTACTTGCGTCCCATGTCGACACCGTGCCCCCAGCTGGCGGCAGCACTCCACATGCAAATGTGCACTCGGACAAGGACCTATCGCGAGCTCATGTGGACGATGGAATATTGCGCGGCCTCGGCGCTGTGGATACAAAAGGCTCCGTAGCGATAATGCTGGACCTACTATTATCCGACCCACCGCCGACCGTTGAACTGACTTTCATCTTCTACTCACGTGAAGAGGTTAGCCGTAAAGAGAATGGCCTCAGGCAGATACTGGAGACAAGACCAGAGCTACTGCGTGGCGACGTAGCCATCGTGGGTGAACCGAGTGGTGGCTACGTAGAAGCCGGTTGCCAGACGACGATGACCGCCATCATAACCTTACATGGTGCAAGAGCACACACGGCTAGGCCCTGGACAGGAAGCAACGCTATCCACGCGATCGCTCCTGTGATCGACCGGATTGCACGTTATCAGGAAAACTTGGTGGATTTGGACGGCTGCACCTTCAGGGAACAGCTACAGGCAGTCGCAATCAATGGCGGCATAGCGTCCAACGTAGTACCCGACGTCGCATCTGTCACGGCCAACCATAGGGCTGCACCTCGTCGGACTCGACAAGAGCTGGAGCGATGGTTGACTGAGTATGTGATCCAGGACACCACTGGATCGCTCATTGTTGACGACTATGCACAGGGCGCTCTACCAGCACTTTCCAATCCATGGATCAAAAGACTCGTAGAGATCACGGGCAGGCCACCCAGAGCCAAGCTGGGGTGGACGGATGTGGCTACCTTCGCAGAAGCCGGGATACCGGCATGCAACTTCGGACCCGGAGACCCTGAACTCGCTCACACGCCTTACGAGCAGGTATCGGCTACAGAACTTGCCAGCGCGCGCTCTGCGCTCATGTCATTGATCTCGGACGGTACCTCGTCGGACAAAGCATGACGATATAAGCCCAACCTGAAGCGGACCAGAGCTATCAGTAGGAGTGCCGAACCAAGTGTATGTACTTCGGACGGTATCACTGAGAACTTGGTAAACCATACCGCGTATCCAAAAACACCCTGCAACGTGAGCAGGATCACCACGACATGTGCTCGGCGGGCAGTGTCTTTGGCGGCATGAATGGCATGCAGCGAAGCAAACAAAGAAACCGCGACCCCGTAAAGCACCAGCCCTACCGCCGCATGCACCTCCATGATGCCACCCAGCGACAGGTGGAACCTGGGCGTACCGGGCTTACCCGAGTGCGGGCCGGTGCCGGTAACTATGGTTCCCAAAACCACTATCACCCAGAACGCAGCCATCATAATGCTTGAGAGCAACATCATCGGTCTGGGAAGCGTAGGCAGCTTCTTCTGCAGGACGACACTGTCGTCTATCCCGGCTCGCCAGTGAAGTGCTGTGCCATCGGCCACTAGAATGAGCGCCAGCACAAGATGGGCAGCGACCAGTGGAGGTGCCAGTTTGAGCAGCACAGTAATCCCGCCCAATACGGCCTCGCCAACATAACCGATAAGGAGCCCCCCCGACAACAGTACGAGATCCTTGCGCCTCAACGGCCGCAGCAGTGACAGAACGAACACTGCAACCACCAGGATACCTATTACAACGATGGTCATTCTGTTGGTAAACTCGATAAGCGAATGATAGGTACCAGGCGCAATGACATCTTTGGTGGTGCATGCCGGCCAGGTGGTACACCCAAGTCCAGATTCGGACAACCGTACCCATGTACCCGTCGCGATCAGTGCGGTGAGTGCCACCAACGTCACAAGTGTCAATTTTCTGAACACCGTACTGCTAACGGCCTTACTACTCATTTCTGCACACTATCCGTTCTCCAATACAACCTTGCCGACCACTGGCCGGAACTCTCAGAAAACACCTTACCTAGCCCCGTAGACACGCAGCCTCCCTGAGTCAAACCTTGCCAACCTTTCTCATGCTAGCCTGTAGCCGCCTTTATAGGAAGATGGCTCGGGGCTGGTTGCGCAGTTGGAGGAGATACCACTGCACCGGTCTTTACGGGAACATGCCGCTTGAAGCCCACCCCAATCGTTACCCAGAGATAACCAGGGCGATACAGATTGACATTGTCGAAGAGATTCCAGTAGTCGAGGGAATTGCGGTTGTATGTCACTAGGAACTGCGCTCCCTTGTTCAACGCTACCTGGTCCATTGCCTCGTACACCCATGACTTCGATGTATGATAAAGGGACTGCCCCAGCGGTCCGACGTTGTAGCTGGCTACAAACGATGACGACAAGTTGAATGGGCCTACCGGTGAGCACCCTGCAAAGACATTGACGTTGCTGGAGAACGTTGCCCCGACCGATGAGGTAATCAGTATATAGACGCCGTCAAGCGGAGTTACGCTGTACTGTTCGGATACCCCATTGACCACACCCATAACCTCATGCGGGTTCCGTGTCCAGCCGTCACCGTCGAAGTACTCCCATGGACCAGCTAGGGTGGTAGACAGGGTCCTGGCAACATACATTTTCTTGTTCTTCACGGCAGTTGCTGTAGCACCGTACACGTACAAGTACCGACCCTGGCGCATTACGTACGAGCCCCATTGAATGGAACGGTTGGGCTGGTTTACCGGCTCCATGCTCTGCAAATGCAAGCCCGGTAAGGAGAACGTCGCAATGACCGTCGCCGCCTGTTGCCAGTGAAAGCCACCGTTCCTGTGCCGGTGTATCTCCATGAGAAACTCCTGGAACTGGTTTCCTATCACTATCCCCGAGAGTGCCAGGTAAAAATTACGCTGGTTAGGGGGAACAACCAGTGGCATCGGGTGGCCAGGTGTACCATTAACCACTAGATGAAAGTCCCCACCATTTTGCGTGACAAATAAATTGTGTACAAGAGGCGCAGAGTAAGGACGGGAACCATTCGATCTTACTGGACCGAGAAAACTGTCGGCGAAAGTCCATAGAATCGAGCCACTAGGCAGACTGTAAGCATGCACAGAGTCACCTCCAGTCCAACCCACTCCAGTATTTGCGTAGCTGCTCCACTGCGATGCCAGCGCATTGTCCTTTTGCACGGCAAGCACCTTGGTGCTCTTGACGTTATTGATACAGGATTTCGAAGGAGGACTGACGGTCATGCCGAGACTGGCCTCGGGCGCAAAATACCTGCTAGTAACGACTAACCCAGCCAACACCAGCAAGCAGAGCGGCACAATGACTTTTAGCCTACCACGTAGTGCCGCAATAGCCTGCTTGCCTCGGGCGCGAGCAACCGTGCCACGCCTTGGCTTAACCACAAAATCCATCAAAGCTATAGAGTGTCACAGCCGGAGACCCATGAAGGCGACAAGCAATGTAATACAATCTTTGCATGTAGCCTATGCTATCGAACCGATGACACCGATGGACCGGCAGGCATCACCGGTGACTTTGGGTCGCCCAAGTCGAAGCACGGGAAAGAGAGCGGTCACCTCGGATGCTAAGGCGATAATGAAGTATTGCCGGCACTGCCGGTTCGAGATCGAAAAATACCTCAGGCATCCGCTACGACTTCTAATGAGAGATACTGACAGAGGCGAACCGCTTCGGTCGAAGCACTAGAATACATAAAACATGTCGGTAGTCCAAAAGGCGCAGCTGGCTGCTTTAGGCTACGTCAAAGCTGCTGAAGAAGCTGGGCCTTCTTGGCGTTGAACTCCTCTTCAGTCACAGTTCCCATCTTGCGTAGCTGTTCCAGCTCCATCATGCGATCGGCTACGGTACGAGGTCTCTGCGGCCCACGAAGATCACGCACTCCGAAGACCCCCTGAGGAGGTGTATCGTCGGGCATCGTCCCTGCCGGAGCACCGTAGGCGCCACCTCCCTGCATCCCCGGAATCGTCTCACGGGGACCCGGAGTCAACCCCTCCTGATCCATGGCCTGCTGCCACTCCCGTTGCTGACCGGAATAGGCGGCATTGGCCGGAGCAGCATTGGCTGGAACCCCGTTCACCGGCACCTGCTGACCGTAAGTCCCACTGCGGTGCAGAAGATACGATATCTGCTCAGCAATCAGCCCTGAAATCGAGTCCGGCTTCGGGAGGTAGGTAAAGACCGACACGCCACGCTCGCCCCCCATGTCCACCTGCAGATCGCCGAAGCCCAGCAGCCTGCCAAGAAGAGGGATAGAGGTAGACACATTGTTGATCCGGTCAAGGCGTATCTCTAACGTGGACCGCCCTATCACCCCTCTCCTCTCCACCAGCCGCAACGATGTCAATGCAATGCTGGTGGCCGCTCTCCGCATGGCCCTGATCCCAAGCCACGCACCAGCCAGCAGGATCAGAATAACCAGTATATACCCTACAGCAGCAGGTGCAGACGGGACGGCAACGATCACCATCAGAGCACCGGCTATCGCAAGGGTAGCCACCACAAGTGGCCAGCCAAGTGACACCCAATGGGGCTTTACCTCCATGACCAACGATTCTCCATCTGCAAGTGCCCGCTGGGGAAATGCCATGTGCCTATATTACTGCATCGCTGTATCATTTACTTCTATCCCGCTTATCCTCCACCAGTGCCGGCTGGAGTCAAGCCAGGTGCCAACTGGTAACGATCGGATGACGACAAACAGCACGCTGCATGCAGGTATATATGCACGAGCGCTACGACATCTGATAGTTTTTCGTAAATGGACATCATCTTGGCGATAGATGCAGGCACCACCGGTGTAAGGACAGTGGCATGTGATCTGTCCGGTCGTATCCAAGCGGTGCATTACCGAGAGATCACCCGGCATTTTCCACAGCCAGGCTGGGTAGAGCAATCGGCTGATGAAATTCGCGACCTTGTATTTGCGACGTTGCACGACATGTCGGATGAGTGCCTGGAAAAGGGCTACCGTGTAGCTTCAGTCGGCCTGACCAACCAGCGCGAGACGGTTGTCTGCTGGGATCGTGATACCGGCAAGCCGCTGCACCGGGCAATTGTATGGCAGGACCGGCGTACGGCGGCAATGTGCAACCATATGCGCGAAGCCGGGATGGAAGATCTCGTGCGCGATGCGACTGGATTGGTGATCGATCCATATTTCTCAGCCACCAAGATCAAATGGCTACTCGACAATGCCACGGATGATCCGCCGCCGGGGATGGTGTTCGGCACAGTGGACTCGTTCCTTGCCTGGAACCTGACTGGCGGTGTGTCAACAGGCGTATTGGTCACCGATCCGTCCAACGCATGCAGGACAATGCTCTTCGATATCCACAAGCTCGAGTGGTCGGAGCAGATCTGCGATGCCATGGGAATAGACATCAAGCTTCTGCCTATAGTAATGCCATCATGCGGTGAAATCGGTACCATCTCCCGAGACGTTCCAGGCGATTGCATCCATGGTGTTCGACTCGCCGGCATCCTCGGTGACCAGCAGTCTGCGCTTTTTGGCCAGGCCTGCTGGACCGCCGGCATGGCCAAGGTGACCTACGGTACCGGGAGCTTTGTGCTGGTAAATACCGGCCCGGAGGTCGTAGCGGCGCCAGACGGGCTCGTCGCTTCAATCGCATGGGACCTGGGCAGTCGCTCGACAGGAGACGCACGAGTCAGTTATACGCTGGAAGGCTCGATCTTCTCCACGGGCGCCACTATACAGTGGCTTCGCGACGGGCTGGGGATTATACGTGAATCGTCCGAAATCGGACCGCTTGCAGCGTCAGCCACCGGATCCAATGGGCTGTATATCGTACCAGCATTCAGCGGACTAGGCAGCCCATGGTGGGATCCGCACGCACGAGCATGCATCATCGGAATATCGGAAGGGGTCGGTAGGAAGGAACTGGCTAGGGCTACACTGGAATCCATAGCCTTCCAGGTTCGTGATTGCATGGACGAGATGACGAGGACTATGGCTGATCAGTCAGGAATAATGTTGAAAGAGCTCAGGGTAGATGGCGGCGTGAGCGTTGTGGACAACCTGCTACAGATGCAGGCTGATCAGGTGGGTATGACAGTAACAAGGCCAAGAAATGTTGAAACCACGGCAGTTGGAGTTGCTCTTATGGCAGCGCTCGGCGCCGGTGTGTTTACAAGGCTCGACGATATGATCACTGCCTGGCAAATGGATGTGACGATGCAACCCGAACAGGATCGATCCGCTGCCGACATGGCTTACCAGGGATGGATACGCGCGCTCGAAAAGTCCCGAGGGTGGGTGGTGTACGCAGGATGACGGCAATACTCGGTATCAACTGTTTCAGCCACGACACGGCCGCTTGCCTGGTAATTGATGGCCTGCCGGTAGCTATGGGAGAGGAGGAACGCTTCAATCGTGACCGCCACACGCGAAAATTCCCAGATCTCTCCATTCAATACTGCCTAGACCAGGCAGGCATTTCCCTTGACGATGTGGACGCGGTCACCTTTGCTCACCAGCCATGGAAAGACTTCCAGCTGGGCGCGACAGATGCTATTGTGAGAGGCGCCCCAAAGCGGTTGGCTGCTCAGGTGTTCGTGGATGCCCGCCTCGTGTACAGGGAGAGTGCTTTTCGCAAGAGATGGCGCTGGAGCGGCCCAATATACCATGTCGGTCATCATCTGGCGCACGCAGCATCTGCATACTTCGCCAGTCCATTCGAATCAGCTGCCGTGCTCACCCTGGATCGTGGAGGCGATTTCCTCTCCACGACACTATCGTATGCAGAAGGAGCTAGGATACGCCCCATAGCCAAGGTTCGCAACCCGCACTCACTTGGCGAGGTGTACTCAGCCCTCACCTGGTATCTGGGGTTCCTGCCAAATGCGGATGAAGGTAAGGTAATGGGATTGGCGCCGTATGGAACTTCACGCCATGTAGACAGCTTGCGCGGGCTGATCAGGCTGAAACAGGACGGCCTGTTCCGTGTCAACCTGTCATGGTTCGGATACCAGCGAGAAGGGCAACCCCTATCCCGGAGATTCGTGGATAGGTGGGGAGCGCCGAGGGAGCCCGAGAGTGAAATCCACGATCTGCACAAGGATCTCGCCTATGCTGTTCAAGTGGTCACCGAGGAGGCGGCGTTGCATCTGGCAAGAGGTCTCCAGAAGACGACGGGAGCCAAGAACCTCTGCCTGTCCGGTGGCGTAGCTCTGAACTCGGTAATGAACACTCGGATAGCACGCGAAGCCGGTTACGATAACGTGTTCATACAGCCCGCAGCAGCCGACTGCGGTAACTCGCTCGGAGCGGCTCTATTTGCCTGGCATCAGATTCTCGGCAATGAGCGTTCCTGGGTAATGACGCATCCTTATCTTGGGCCGGCCTTCACCACTGCTGAGGGATTACGGGCCATGAAAGCAGCCGGACTCGAGCCGGTTGAAATTGATGATCCAGCAGCCAGAGGCGCCGCGCTCGTGGCCGGCGGCAAGGTCATAGGATGGTTCCAGGGAAGAGCCGAGATAGGTCCGAGAGCTCTTGGTGCGCGCTCGATTATCGCCGACCCGAGACCTGCCGCAATGCGCGACAGGGTAAACGACCAGGTAAAACGGCGGGAGTGGTTCAGGCCCTTTGCTCCAAGCGTACTGGAAGATAAAGCTGCTGACTATTTCGATGACTATATTCCCAATCCTTTCATGCTCATGGTCGAAGAGGTGAGGCAAGAGCGCCGGAACGAGATAGCAGCTGTAACTCATGTCGATGGCACCGGTAGGCTGCAGACTGTAACCAGGGAATCCAATGCCGCATTCCACCGGCTGATCGAGCAGATGGGACAGCTGACCGGCGTACCCGTTGTACTGAACACGAGCTTCAACCTACGGGGTGAACCTATAGTCAACCGCCCAGAGGAGGCGGTAGCCGATTTCCTGAAGAGCGACATGGACGCGCTGTTCATCGAAGGGGCAATGGTGGAAAAGCTCAACCGTGGACCTGGCACCGGGCCGTAGGTCCCATCTTGATGCATCCATAGCAATGCCGCAGCATCTGACCTCCAAGGGAAACCAGCGTCGCAAGCAGATCATGGACTATGCCGCTCAGGAATTTGCAAGAAACGGCTACCACCAGACCTCCGTATCTGACATAGTCAACGGACTTGGAGTAGGCAAGGGACTCTTCTACTGGTACTTTGAATCGAAAGAAATGCTCCTCAGGGAAGTCTTGGCGCAGGCTCAGCGCGATCTGCGTCATGCACAGCGGCAGGCCATAGCTGATGAGCCAGACCCGTTGCACCGGATAGCCGTTGCAATCCGGGCATCGTTCACATGGCTCGCCTCCAACCTGCATCTCTTCCTGCTGATGGAACAGGCCAAAGTAGACGAGCAATTTGCAAATCTGGTGCGCCAGGGCGAAGAGACTGCAATTGCAGATACCCTTCCCCACGTCAAGGCCGGCATGGATGCAGGTCTGATACGAAGAGATGATCCGATTGTAATTGCTTACGCAATAATAGGCGTGACATCGAGCTTAGCCAGGCTGATGATCGTCGAACGCGGTGAAGACCCTCACCTGGCAGCCACGACTGCCATAACATTCTGCCTGGGCGGCATTACCGCAAAGAAGCCGGCAAATACAGGTAGCAACCCTGAGGCGGTAGCCCTTCGAGCGGTAGCCCCGAAGAGCCGTAATCCTGTATAGCTGGACTCGTTACGTCACCGCAGGTACTTAGCTCATACCGGCGGGCAAGGTTCCAGCGTGCGAGTACGCGCCTTGCCGGATTCTTGAACCGGAAGGTGTTGGCTGATCGGTGGAGGCGGAACATTAGCCTTCTGATAAGCAAGTGGAATTATCGCGCCGAGCGCTGCAGAATCGATTGGCGATGCAGGCGATGCATGAGATAGAAGTGTCTTACCTGCAGGATACTGAGCTAGCAGTGTAGTGCTAGCCATGGGTGCCGGTGGAAGGTTCGGCAGCGAGAGGTCAGGCGAAGTAAAATCAAGTGCAGTGGTCAGGTCACCTACGGTCTCCCTCCGCCAAGAAGAGAGATTCGGCACCTCCACTCCGAAGCGAGTCTCGATAAACCGCAATACCGAGGTGTGGTCAAAGCGATCTGAATTGATCCACCCACCGCGACTGAACGGAGAGACAACAAGCAACGGAACGCGGAATCCCAGACCTATCGGTCCTGCTATACCGTAAGCATCGGTGGGAGGGGCTGCCGTGAGGTACTCACCAGCAGTGCCCGGTGGAGCGGTAGGTGGTGCCACGTGATCAAAGAATCCACCATTCTCGTCGAACATAATAAATAAAGCCGTCTTGGCCCATATCTTGGGATTAGCGGTAAGGGCATTGATAACCCTGGCGACCATCCAGGCGCCGAGCTGTGGCGGTGCCGGAGGATGCACGGAAGCAATAATCGGTGGAATCAGCCACGATACTTCCGGCAGCTCGCCGCTGGAGACGTCCGCCTCGAAACTAGACGGCCAACTCGAAGCAAACGCATTCTGGTACAGACTGCTGTGCGGGTTCTCAAACTGCTTGAAATAGAGTAACGCGTTGAAACCTATACCCAAATTAATGGATTCAAGGCTCCCTATAGAGCTGCCAGGCTGCTGGTAGACCTTCCAGGAAACGCCCTGCGATTCGAGCCGATCAAACATTGTCGTCCACGAGCAGGTAAACAGGTAATCTTTACTACTTTGCGCGCCTGAGATTCCGGGTGTATTGACGATGGGACCACCATGCTTACCGCCTGGATCTATGGTGCCGCTCATAGCATAGAGGCGATTAGGCATCGTCGGCCCCATTACCGAGCAGAAATAATTGTCGCATAATGTGAATGAATCGGCAAGCGAGTACCAAAACGGTATATCGTTACGATTGTAGTATCCCATCACGAGAGGCGCGTACGGCTTACCGTCAAACAGAGCATGGGTGGTCACGAAGCTATCCATGGCGCCTTTGTTCCAGCTTAGATGCTGTGGTCGCCAATCATGGTCTGGCACATTCACGTTGCCTACAATGGATGCCCTCAAGGCTAGGTCGGCTGTGTCGAGGTGGTATGGCAGGAGATATCCAGGACTCCGTCCACCGGCAGCGACAGGCCACGGCTGGGCAAACGCTCCTGCCTTGCCAGCAGGATGATCGTCAAATCCCCGTACTCCCGGGTATGACCCGAAGAAGTGGTCAAAGGAACGATTTTCCATCATGAGCACTACCACATGCTCTATATCGGTGAGGCTACCACCGCCTGGACAGTGTTCGAGGGCGGGCTTGGCAGGCACCGTGACCTTGCGGCTCGGAGAGGTACTGCACCCTGCCAGAAAAAGGGCTGCTCCTGCTGCAAGTCCCGAACCGATGAGTTCTCGCCTACTGATGCGGTGCACTGCGCAGAAGCGATCCAGCTCAGATGATAAATAGCTGTCACCCCCTACCTCCGCTCCCAACCCAGCTGCAATATGCGCATCTTGACCATTAATGCCGTATTTCCCGTCTTCATGGTGATCCTGAATATTCATAAACATCAAATATATCTGAACAGTTGGTCCTGTACCAGTCGGTAACAACATTGAGCCGGATTTGAGCGGTTTAGGCGTGCGGGTGAACCAGAATGGAAAAGCGCCGAGCGTGCCAGAGGGTTGCCTGCGCCGGCTGCCGGTGGCGCCGACCGGTATCCTTGATTATCTGTCGAGGCCGCTGATAGCTACGGTGGCCTCGCCGCCGTAGCGCATATTTACATTGATCAGCACGGCTGTAAATGCCTCCAACGCCCCAGACTGAGCAAGGCTGCCAGCATCAAGACACCGGATTCCCTCTATCTGGCGCAGAAGGTCACATACGGCCTTCTTTGCTGTTGGGTGGTCCGAACAGAGCAGTACATCAGCCTGTAAAGTTGCCGGGATGTCGCACAGTACCGAAGCCGGCAAATGATGTCCTGCCGCAACGACCATCGATTGCGGAAGTGCAGCCGCGACGAGTCCGGCCATCGACCCTCTCGGCCCCAACATGGGCAGGAACTCCTTACCAGTCTTCACCAGTGCATTCAAGGTTGACACGACAGGCTTGCCTGCCAGCTCGCCAGCGAGAGGTTTAACGGTGGATACCGCCCCGTCCCACGGAGTAGTAATAAATACGATCTCTGCCGCCGCCGCATCCATGTTCGATACACCGGTAAGCTTGCAATCTGGATTGGCACACATCGCTGCAATATCTGCAACCACCTTGCCAGCCCGTTCAGGGTCTCTGGAACCGAGCCGCACGTCCAATCCGGCTACTGCAAACCTGGTAGCCAGTCCCCTACCCAGTGGCCCAGTACCTCCAATGATTCCTACGTCCATACAACGCAGTCTACCGCTCACGCCTGTGAGATCTCCACTTCGTTCCCCGCATCCAACTGACGCAGGTGGCCGAAGGTGTAAGACCGCAGGTAGGTACCGAGTGTCGAGGGGGCAATGAAACCAAAGGGGAGGATCTTCTCAGACGCTCCGGCACGGAGAACATCAACGTGATCAATGTGAGAAGCGCCGGCGACCATCGCATGAATGAGCGTCAGGGACTTATTGGCAGGATTGGCTCCCCCTGTGCGACCGGAGAGGTCCACCTTGTCCGAGATGATGCGGGACAGACCAAGTTTGGCACAAGAGTGGCTACGAGTAGGAGTCCTGAATCAGCGACCAGATTGTCATCGTCAAAGGTGACCTCGATACCCTCTGGTGTGCGGTAGGATTGTTTCATTAAAAGTGCCTCCTTGATGTGGGTTGTATGGATGGTCTTACAATCCCATTATCCCATATCAGGAGGCCTTTTAGGTAGATGGCAGCAAGAAATTACTGTACCTGATCGGTGGATTCAGGCCTAGTAGGCGGCGCGTCCGTAAGCGATACATCTAGGGTGTAAACTGTACATCATGGACATACTGGAAATCATCAGAGAGCTTAAGCATGACGAGGCATTACGAGAAGAGATGCGCGCCATACTGCTCACAGAGGAACTGCGTGCCTTACCTGAGGCATTTGCGCGCCTGGAGGAATCCGTAGCTCAGTTGGCTCGGAGAATTGATGAGATGGAGAAGGCATTTGACAGGCGGCTGTCCAAGCTGGAGGAGGGCCAGGCCAAGCTGGAGGAGGGCCAGGCCAAGCTGGAGGAGGGCCAGGCCAAGCTGGAGGAGGGCCAGGCCAGACTGGAGGAGGGCCAGGCCAAGCTGGAGGAGGGCCAGGCCAAGCTGGAGGAGGGCCAGGCCAGTCTACGGACAGAAGTAGGAAGGCTTTCTCAGGTTGTGGGAGGTACTGTCGAGGATGATGCCGCAAGCGTGATTGTCACCGTGCTGGAGCGAAAGGGCTGGCGGTTTATCTCGGAGCCTGCGGCCGCCCAGGTAAATGGGGAGATCGATGTGCTGCAACGCGTTGAAGATCCTGATGGCAATGGCGCAACTGTGATCATTGAAGCAAAGACCAGGCTTCGTCCTGCCGACGTAAGGCGTTTTGCGGCAAACCTAAACGGACTCCTGGTGGATGCACAAGTAGCGGAGCGGTGTTTTGCTTACGTGTATGGGTTGAGGCTCTATGCAGGGTCGGTCGATGCTGCACGTGAATTCGGATTTGGGGTGCTGTGTCCCGATGGTGAGCGTGCCCCTGCCGTCGAGCGTGCCTCCGCCGCATGAAGTACACCTGCGGGCCGGCCATCAATGGCCATGCAATATTGCACGCTCACGGACACCTGGCCGCTGTGGCCACTTTTGTCAAGATTCTCAAGCTCCGTGAGCTTCTGGGTCCAGCGTGCAATAAGCGACATCGCCTACGCACTCGTCAGCCCGGGTGGTACATCTTCGTCCCAAGATGTCAACGGCCAAGTGGTGGGCCGGCACGACACTTGCAAAAGACCTGGGACTGGAAGATGTCGGCACCGACAGCTCTACGCTGCGTTTGCGTGGCCGAAAGAGCGCCAAGCGGTGATCGAGACTTCTCTCGCCCGCCGGCACTTGGCCAAGATTATTTCACGCGAGTCGTTGACCAAGGCCGCCAGAAAGCGCAACGCCAATGGCGACCAGGTGTGCGGGTTCCGTGAGCTCCTCGACCACTTGGGCACCCTTACCCGCAACCGTGAAGGTGACGACGGGGGCCACAAACAACTTCGATATGCTCACCACTCCCACCCCACTCCAGCGCCGGGTGTTCGAGCTGCTCGGCACCCAGGTGCCATGCCAGCTCATGTAGCCGGAACAATTCCAAGGCACCGATCGTTCCCCCTGAGCGACAGGATCAGCCACCCGCGTGAACGTAAGTTCGGACTAATCTGGGGAGGCGCAGAGAACCCAGAAGTGCTTTTCTTCTCTGGTGTCTTCGCCGTCTGGATCATACTCAGCAATGCGATATAGCCGTGACCAGCGCGTCCGGATCAGCGTCACTGATCCTTACCAATCTGGCGCCCATAGCTCCAGCCAGTTCCTCCGCAAGATCAATCACCGCATGACTGCCTGACATACTGGATATATCCACCACGATAGATTGCAGATGCTCAGACTTCATCCGAGCCGCCGCAGCTATGGCCGAAACATGCGGATCCAGCCCGCTCGAGTCATAGGTCGATCGGCCATCGCTGACCAGCACTCCAAGCGTATCGTACCCGCGACCATCTGCCGCCAGCATGACTTCAGTCATCTTGGAAATGCCGCTGGCCAACGGAGTCCTTCCGCCAGTTTTCAGCTCTATAATACGTGACCGAGCTACTTCCAGACTACCCGTGGGATTCAATACGATCTCCGCCGACGAGCCGCAGACACTTACGAGAGCCACCCTGTCCCTACGCCTGTAGGATTCGTAGAGCAATGATTCCACGGCCCCGCGTGCAAACTCTATACGGCGATGGACTCCCATAGACCCAGAGGTGTCGAGCCCGAACACGACAAGCCGTGGCCTCCTTGTCCTGGTCTCCTTGACTCTCAGGTCCTGCCGTTGTACGTTCAGCGCCGGTTGGCCGGCTGTATCACATGCGGTTGGCGTTGCGGCAGTAGCATCACCCTGAGCTGCCCGAACGCCCCGAACTCCCTGGACACCTTGAGAGGCTTGGCGCGAAGCAGCCACCGCGATACTTTGTGCCAATGCGACCTGTCCAATCTGGCCGATCTTACTCTGGCCTTGCACCGGCACATACCTGACTACGCGACCATTCCCCGCCGCCGATGGAATGCCGCGACCGGATCGCTCGCCCTTACCACCTGCAATCCAGGTAGAGTGCTCCATGCGCGTCGAATCGTCAGACTTGTCACCGGCGTTTCCAGCTTGCGGATAAGCAATCGATACCTTTGCGCTGTCCGGGCCTGCAGATGGGCTCATCAATCCATCGGCCGGCATGCCGGAACCAGCGTAATCCGCCGATTGCTCCTGGCTGGCTTCACGGGAAAGGTAATCCTCAATGCGCCCATGGTACTCACCCTGTAAATCAGCAACCGACCCATCAGCGTTGCCACCCCAATGCGGCATAGCGGAGGCATCCGACGGCCGAAATGATTGCCCCTTAGTTGCCCTCTCCTGCCCGGCAGGAATGCTTTTCAGATCATTGGAACTCCCGTCATCCATGGACTCGTTCAGACCTGCGTGGCCACTACCTTTATCCATGCCTGAGTCGCCTGGCCCACCATGATGGGTATTCCCGACCTCTTCGCCTTCACTGCGTAAGGCACCATCCGTATACGCATCAGTGGAGTAGCCATCGTGATTGTCACCACCTACCAAGGAGGTACCCCCAATGGCCTGCCGGCCTTCATGGTCACCAAATATCTCCATGAGGGCAGCATCCATCTCCTCTACGGGGATATAGCCATCGCTCAATGGATCACGCTTGCGCCTGTGAGAGAGTGCGATCTTCGCAACACGTACTACATCATGACGTAATGTCACATCTCTTCCTTCGAAGCCGGCCAGTGCGGAGGCAGCCTTGCAACACGTTATGTCGCCTCTCATTCCACTCAGTGAGAGATGAACACAGAGCCGGGCGACTTTTTCCATGATTTCATCCGGCACCGGAACCGGCCTTGCAGACGCAATCTTCCGTGCAAGTGCCGCATCGGCTTCATCGAATGCCTTCTTGAAGCCGGTCGGATCGGCATCGAACTGAATGCGCCGCCTGATTATCTCTGCCCTCACAAGAGGATCTTTCGGAGACATCACTTCCACGCACAGCCCAAACCTGTCCAGTAATTGTGGCCTCAGGCCGCCCTCCTCGGGGTTCATCGTACCGACCAGCACAAACCGCGAGCTGTAGACTGCGGATATACCATCCCGTTCCACTCTGACCATACCACTAGCTGCAGAATCCAGTAGAACGTCCACTATATGATCAGGCAGCAGGTTCACCTCGTCCACATAGAGCACGCCCCCATCCGCCCTGGCCGGCAGACCTGGGATATGGCGTTTCTCACCTTCGCGTATGGCTGATTCGATATCTATCGTACCGCTTAGCATCTCCTCCGTAACCCCAATGGGAAGCTCGACAAATGCGCCATCGGCAGGGAGAAGGCGTGCAAGACTCCTTGCTGCTGTCGACTTGGCGCTCCCCTTCTCGCCCAGTGCAAGCACCCCACCTATCGTCGGATCGACAGCGGCCAATACCAGCGCCAGCTGCAACTCGTCATTTCCCAGCACAGCAGTGAACGGAAAATCCTCACGATCTCCTGTCATCTCTGGATTGTCCTGTCCTCTTCCCATCCCTCCGATTCCAGCATGGCGGTACGCAGCGCAGCCATCGCATGCTCAGACGGCTCCCACATCCCTCTATGCACCGCATCAAGCAGTCGCTCCACAATGGCCCTCAGTGCCCACGGGTTGGACTGGGCAAAGAACTCCCTAATGTCATCACTGGACACATAAGCCTCGGTAAGTTTCTCGTACATCCATCCATCCACAATATGCGCAGTGGCATCATAACCAAACATATAATCCACAGTGGCAGCCATCTCGAAGGCTCCTTTGTATCCGTGACGTTTCATCGCCTCAATCCACTTTGGATTGACCACCCGGCTGCGAAGCACCCTTGCAGCCTCCTGCTCCAGGGAACGTACTTTAGGGGCTACCGGATCGGAACTATCACCGAAATATGCCCTGGGCTCCCTTCCTGCAAGCTCACGAATTGCAGCTATCAGGCCCCCATGATCCTGCATATAGTCGTCCGAGTCGAATATATCGTGTTCTCGGTTATCCTGGTTCTTTGATGCTACGTCTATGGCGGCGATCCTTCTCTTCAGCGCATCCTTGGAGAGCTGTGCATCCAGGTCATTGCTCCACCATTCGCCCAACCTGGCAACCGGCATACCTGCGCTGGACCCTGTTTCTGCGACTCTCCCAACGGCGTTGGAACGTTCGCGTATTGCATAGGAATAGCTGCTTCTCTCCATGTACATAGCGGCAAGTGATGCCGAGTCCTCCCACTTTCCAGTCTCGATCAGGTCGAGCACGCCCGAGCCGTAGGCGCCCGGTTTCGGGCCGAACACTCTCGGATCATCAAGGCCGCTCGCTCTGAGCGGATTGAGGCCAGGTGTCTCATCCATCGCCGCCACCATTGCAACAGCCGTGTCGAAGAGTGCAATGACGTTGGCAAACGCATCTCTGAAAAGTCCGGATATACGCAGTACTACATCCACCCGAGGCCTTCCCAACTCTTCCAATGGAATGACCTCCAGTGCCGTCACCCTGCCGGATTCCGTTTCCCAGCATGGCCGTACTCCAATTAGAGCAAGCGCCTGGGCGATATCGTCTCCCAGCGTCCTCATCGTAGCCGTACCCCATACCACGATGCCGACGCTCACGGGATAGCGCCCCTCGTCATGTACGTATCGCTCCACTAGGCGTTCCGCCAGCTGCCTACCGGTTTCCCATGCGAGCGAAGAGGGTATTGCCCTTGGATCGGATGAGTAAAAATTACGACCTGTCGGCAAGACGTTGGCCATTCCCCTACTGGGTGCGCCCGATGGCCCTGGCATTACAAACTTGCCGTCCAGGGCACGAAGGATGCTGGCGATCTCCGATGAAGTGGCATGCAACCGCGGAACCAGCTTATCGCATATCCACTGGATAGTAATGTTTAGCTGGTTCTTTTCCGGTCTGAACAATTCCTCAGCCAGCACGACCGCCGCTGCAGCATCCTTGCTACCGGCATCCATGCTCTGCAGCGCGTCTTCACGGTATCGAATCAGCGCGTCATGAAATCTCCATCCTGCGCTTTGAAGTACACTCAGTAATCGTCTGATCTGCCCATCCACTTCGTCAATCGCGGCCCTGCTAAGCGTCGAGCCCGGTTGTGTATCACTGGCCTGCACCTCACTGGCCTGGGTATTGCCGGCCTGAGTATTGCCGGCCTGAGTATTGCCGGCCTGAGTATCACCGTGTACTGCCTGTAGTGAGGATGGATAGCCAAGCAACCTGGCAACAGTGTTGCGCAGCGATGGCACGTCTCCTTGCGATAGGCGCGTCATTGCCATGATCATGTCAATCTCAGCATCGCCGGCTGGGGCTTGACCAAGCACATGCAAACCGCCTCTTATCTGTGCATCTTTGAGTTCGCAAAGATAGCCGTCTACTGCCGGCAGCAACGAATCGAGACTATCGGGGTTGTCGTTGCTGATGTCGTCCGCATCTATGCAAAGGTCACGATGGATGTTCTCACCAATGATGATTTCTGCGATCTGTTCCCTGATGGCCGGCAACTTCGCAGGATCGAGAGTACAGGCACGCGCATGATCGTCGAGCAACGTTTCAAGGCGAGCCACCGCACCATAGGAACCCGCCTCGGTAAGGGGCGGCACAAGGTGATCTATTATGACTGCATGGCTCCTGCGTTTGGCCTGTACACCTTCCCCGGGATCATTGACTACAAAGGGATACACCAAAGGCAACGAACCAAGCACTGCGTCAGGCGCACATCCTGCCGACAGCCCCACGCCCTTACCCGGTAACCATTCGAGCGTGCCATGCTTACCGAGATGGACGATAGAGTCAGCTCCCCATTCCTCGTCCAGCCATCTATAGAAGGCCATGTAATGATGGGTGGGTAGTAGATCTGGAGAGTGGTATATCGCAACTGGATTATCCCCATATCCTCGCGGTGGCTGTACCGCGAGGATCACGTTCCCGAGATCAAGCCCGCAGAACCTGTAGCAACCATCATTGGCCTCCGGATAGCCCCACTGCTCGATCATGCGGTGTTTAAGCTGCTCATCCAGCCTATCGAACGCCTTCCGGTAAGAAGCCGACTCCATCTTCCACCCCGTGCTGCTGGCATGGGGTATATCTGATCCGTCCGGTTCCGTGCCGCCGGATTCATATCGATACGTTCCTTGGGACGTACTTTCCACAGTTCGGGACTTCACGCCTAGCCGGTCTCCCTCACTACCACGATATACGCCGCCTGCCTGATGGGCGGACCCAGCGTAATGCTCGGTATCGTAGCCGTACTCAGTCCCTAGTGGCGTATACTCTCTGTAGTCTTCATAGATAAGGCCATCTGCAAGCCGGTACATCAATTCATCACCGCTGGATGGTATTGACTTGATGCTGTATCCTGCAACATCCATCGCATGCAAAAGATCAATGACCGACCTCGGCGTATCCAGGCCAACTGCATTGCCCAGCCGGCTCTTGGAGGTTGGATAGGCTGAGAGCACGATCGCAACCCGCTTGGCCGCCACGGGTGTTCGGGCCAACCGTGCCATCCTTGTAGCAGTGGATGCAACCCGGTCCACCCTGTCTGGGATGCATCTGTAGGCCGTAATCCCGGTACATATCAGTTCATCGTCATCGACCGTTTCTTTGAACGAAAATGGTACGGTGATTACCCTACCATCTACTTCGGGCATTGCCACCGACATGGCCACATCCACGGGTGACAATCCAAGATTGGAATCCTCGAAACGACGCCTAGATGCTATCGAGCAGATACCCTGTAAGACTGGCACATCCAGCCGGCAGAGAGGGTAGGCATCGAACGACTCCTTATCGTGATCATACGACCCGGATGACATTGTCGTTACAATTACGGCATCGACGGATGCGCTACCGAGAAGCGAGGTGACATCGGCATGGTCGGCAGAATCGGCATGGTCGGCAGAATCGGCATGGTCGGCAGAATCGGCATGGTCGGCAGAATCGGCATGGTCGGCAGAATCGGCATGGTCGGCAGAATCAGCATGGTCGGCAAGATCTAGGCGACTTGAGAGATCTACGGGATCCATGGGATCATCCGGACCATCCTGGCTCGGGGTAGCGCTGGTTTCTATCCCACCAACATGAAAAGATATGCCGCACCCACCCTCGCTGCCTGAGCCGCTGCCCGAGACACGATCGGAAACACTGCCGCCACTGCCACTGCCACTGCTGCCGCTTTTGTCTCCATGCGAGCGGAGCGAGTAGGTGTACACGGGAACAGGAACAGCACCGTACCCTTCCAATGCCAAACACAACTCCGAGACATAGGATACATTGCCGGCAATGACCTGAGCCCGGTAGGCTATTATACCGACCCTTGGCCGCATGGGGTCGCCTTTGGCCGCATCCAGGATCTCTCCAGATGTAGCTTCCTGCCGCGGTGATCCGCCCGAGCGTCCCGCCGGTAGCCTATGTCCGTATGCCGCGTGTCCCATGTCCATGTATCCGGCGGTTGGTAGGAACTCGGGAGGACCTGCAGTCACGGCCATGCCAAGTAGGTCAGCGCATAGAAACTTGAGCATATTCGCCATGTTTACCGGACCCCCGGCCAAAAGATACTCGAAAGCCATGGCGATGGCATGTGCCGGTATGGTCGATAGACTTTCAAGATCGGTATCATGCACCGCCTCCCCGCCGAATACCAGTAACGGAACGTCATGAGCGACGCAGTATGACCGTAGGTCCTCCAAGCCATTGGACCATGACTTCGATCCACCGAGTAGCCTGATTACGACCAGCGATGCTTGCGGCAACTGCTGGGCGTCGGGGCTGGGCTGAGAGGCAGGTATGCCGCGCACGGAAGGCATTCCTGCCGGCAACAGCACCGTACCCTTCCAATGCCAAACACAACTCCGAGACATAGGATACATTGCCGGCAATGACCTGAGCCCGGTAGGCTATTATACCGACCCTTGGCCGCATGGGGTCGCCTTTGGCCGCATCC
>JAMCPL010000020.1:24849-134610 GCA_023379675.1 Actinomycetota bacterium
CCATTGGACCATGACTTCGATCCACCGAGTAGCCTGATTACGACCAGCGATGCTTGCGGCAACTGCTGGGCGTCGGGGCTGGGCTGAGAGGCAGGTATGCCGCGCACGGAAGGCATTCCTGCCGGCAGCATCTCCACGGCCACCCTCAGGGCTAACATGTCTGTATCTACGTTGGAGACCCACATGATCATTGCGATACCACACCTGATGGTCGTAGCGGTCGCCTAGAGTCTCCAGACGATCCGCCTGTGCCACGGAAACGGGCTTGATACAGACAGTTGACAACACTGAGCTGGATACAGGCAGGTTGGGTAAGCAAGAATTGATCAGTTCCGCTGCGCGCACACGTCATCGTCACTCCCACTCGATTCCTATGATTTTATGTAAAAGCGTGAGATCTACATGGTCCCTTACCGACTTCGCAATGGTATCGATACGCGATTCGCGGTACGCACTGTAGGACACCATTGAAGGCATCCAAACCTTGGAGCGGTTCCTTGCGCAAGTAGTTAGGAACAACGACCGCGTGAGACCATCTTCCATGAGCCCATGAACCGATGTTCCCCACAGGCGACCATGTCCGTCCACAAAGCCTTCGTGCTCGGTCCCCCACGGGTCATCCAGGAGGAACCACGGACCGCCATCGCCGCTAACAACACTACCGGTGCTGCATCCATCGCCTGCAGTACCGGATCCACCAGCATTACCGGCATGCCCCGTATAGGAGAGGCGACCATGATGTATCTCATACCCGCTCACGGTTGGCACATTCTCCAACTTACCGCCATGATCGAAACCGGAATGCCAGACACCAGTACGACGCCTCACGATCTTATCCTCGGCCATTACCGTAGCTACTGGCAAGATGCCGAGCGCATCTACACGACCGCACCTCGACTCCACCATGTCGTCTACATAACTGCCCATAATCTGGTAGCCAGCGCATATGCCCAATATCGTAAAAGCATCCTCCCCTACGATCGCATTGCACAATGCATCCGCCAGCCCGCTGGACCGCATCCATAGGAGGTCGGCTACGGTGCTCCGGCTACCCGGCAGTATCACAACGTCCGGCGCCCCCAACTGGGAAGGGTACCGTACAAAGCGCACGGTCACAGCCGGCTCGAGCCTAAACGGATCTATATCGGTGGCATTCGCCAAGTGAGGAAACTCTATTACCGCTATGTCCAGCACTGCGGACTTAGCACCTGTCGGTAGACGATACACGCCGCTCCCGCTCCCGCCGCCGGCATTGCCGCCACCGTCACTGCAAGCCCCACCACCAGCATCACTCCAACACCCACACCCACTTCCACTCCTAGCATTGCCGCCACCACTACCCCACCTTTGAATGCCGTCATACGAACGATACGGCATACTATTTGAAACGACATCGACTCCGGAAGGACCATCTTCGGTTTCAAGGCGTTCCGGACAGATGGGTGCCGCAGAGCGCGAGAGGGAATCCTCTGCATCGCTACCTATGCCATCGATAAACGGCAGTATTCCGATACAAGGCATGCCGGTCATCTGCCTGATTGCTTCCACGCCCTCGTACAGGACATCGTGCTCACCACGCATCTTGTTCACTACATAGCCCCTGATCAGCTCGCTCAGGACAGGCGGCAATACACCCCATGTTCCATACACCGACGCGAACACCCCGCCGCGCTCGATATCGGCCACGAGCACTGCCGGCATGCTGTATGCCCTAGCCAACGGCAGATTGACTATATCGTGATCCAGCAGATTAATCTCTGCAGGACTGCCCGCCCCCTCGCATACAATGACATCGAATTCATCCCAGAGCAACTCCAATGATTCTCGGACCATTTCCATCATCTGCTCCGACCGGCGCTGGTATGCCCTGTACGTCATAATGCCCGCAGGCTTGCCAAGTACGATCACCTGGCTCGAGGAACCGTCCACCGGTTTGAGAAGTACGGGATTCATGGTCACCATTGGTTCGCATCGGCACGCCATGGCCTGCACAGCCTGGGCTCTGGATATTTCCCCACCATTTGCCGTAACGTAAGACTCCAGCGACATGTTCTGAGCCTTGAAAGGGGCTACTTTCAAGCCTGCATCAGAAAGCATCCTGCAAAGACCGGTAGCGATAGTGCTCTTGCCTGAATCACTCGAAGTGCCCAGCACCATGATGCCTGTCTTTCCAGCAGGCATACTGCCCGCAGTGCTCAGATAGGAAGTTGCCTCACCACATGCGGCGCTGCCAACCGGAAAATCCACCATCTACCGGCCACCAGCCTGTACTGCAGGTAGGCTTTCCAACGCCATTTCCAATCGTTCGAGTCCCGAGTCGCTGCATACCGATACACGGTAAATACCGAGCATCCCGAAATTACTGCAATCCCTCACAAGCACCCCCACTCGCGCCAGTCTTTCACGGAACCCCTTATCCGCTCCCACGAGAACCCAGGGTGCATCAGCCGCCCGAACGTCGAAACCCTTGGATGCCAGCAGTGCGGCAAGATCATCTCGGGCTGACGCAAGCAACTTTGCCCAATGTGCTATATCACTACGTTCGATTACAGCCGCCACGACGTATGATTCGATCCCGCCGAATGACCATAGAGGCTGCAATTTCCGTAATTCCTCGGCTGATTGCTCATCAGGGGCTATCGTGTAACCGATACGTAGTCCCGGACACGCAAAGAGCTTGGTGAGCGACCCCACCACGTAAGCACCAGAGAGGTAGTCCCCCCTGGTCCAGGAGCCGGTGGCCATCTGGAAGAATGCCTCGTCCCATACACCTGCCTGCTCGTCTGCTTTTGCCAGGATCCCGGTAGGATTGCACGGATTGGAACGGAATCTCACCCCATCCTGGTCCACTGCCGGCAGGTGGCGTTCGTAGAGTGAGAACTCCGGCGGATCGGCGTACCCTTTACCGACCACCTTTGCTGTGAGAGCTATGGCTTCGGCACCGCCGTTGGTAAGCACCAGTAGATTCGGGTCGACACCGATCTCCGCCGCCAGCATATATCTCGCCCTACATGCATCAGGGTAGCGACTTATGTAGCCCATATCGACTGCCTCTCTGATGACGTCACGAAGGTCAGGCGCGAATGGATTGAGCGTGACAGAAAGATCCAGGATATCAGAGACATCCACGCCAAGACGTCTGGCCACAATCCCCACATCACCACCGTGATCACCCGGCGCTGGGATCATGGCACCAGGAACAGGCATCGTTACACCAGGAACAGGCATCGTCGTATCCTGCGTAATGCACTTGCGAAGAGCCGGCTGCCCATTGCAATCACCGGTGTCACCGTAACCGCCATTCCCGTCGCAACCACTAGTGTCACCGCAACCACCTGAAGAAGCACCGGCACCCAATCGTGTTAGGACTGTTCATCGCCTTGTCAACCTTTCGATTCCTCGCCGGATATAGCCATAGCCGAAAATGCAGTAGCGCACACGCCAACCAATGCGTAAGAAATACACGCACCCAAGACGCTCACCTTCCTGCTTAATGTGACCGCACGTTGGATGTCGGCAGCGCACACCGCCCTGCCTCCGTCGTAGACAGGTGTCATCACCGGCATGCCGTCATAGTAATTGACACCACCCAGCCTTATTCCGAGTGCTGCTGCAAAAGCCGCCTCAATGATGCCCGCATTAGGCGAAGGATGCTCGTTGGCGTTAGACAGCACTTGCTGCACTACATGCCTCGCCCGGCGAGGTACTGAAATAGCCGTTGCAAGCACTGCCAACCTTGCAGGCACCCAATTGGCATAATCATCAAGCCTTGCAGAAAACCAACCGAAGTCGGCATAGCGAGCATTGCGATACCCGACCATCGCGTCAAGGGTGTTGATGGCTCTGTAAGCGACCACTCCTGGAGTTCCGGCCAAGATTCCGTAAAATATCGGTGCGATAATAGCGTCCACAGTGTTTTCGGCGACCGATTCGATGGCAGCCCTTACAAGGTCGACTTGCGACAGCCCTTCGGTGTCACGGCCTACCAGTGCGCGAAGTTCGCGGTGCGCCGACTCGATATTGGCTGAACCGAGGCTTGTCCCCACTCGTTCCGCAGCAGCGTACAGCTCATGCGCTGAGGTGCAGACCCCTACTGAAACAGCAGTACCGGTAGTTCTCGACGACCTGTCCACCTGCATCCCGAGGATGGTGACTCCCACCACTCCGGCCAGACCGTACAGCGTCCCGGCGATCCGCGATGGGCGGTACGCCACACGCTCGACGTATTGCATGAGCCGACCGAAGAGCGCAGTAGGATGCAAGACTGTTGGAAGTTCCGGTAATACGAATGCCGCTATTGCACCCGCAAGCACCCCTACGCCACGCGCTGCATACCGGCGTGCTGCATACCCTGTTGCGCCAGATACGACGATACACCACCCGCCACCTGCGCTGCGTGCCATGCACCGGCGTGCTGCACCGCCATCCATCATCTTGCCGCCGCCATGACAAGACCGGCGGTTTCGGCAAGTACGATCGCCGCACCGATCACATCGCCGGTAAACCCACCGAGCCTTATGCATCCAAATGCGATTACCAGTACAAACACTCCAAGAGACACAGCGATGGCAGCCAGACCGTACAACGGGCTCCACATCGACATCATGGTAATGGCAATAGCAATGCCTATAGCTGCCGGAAATGCTGAGGACCCCTTTGCGCGCCAATGCGAATGCTCGACTGGTCGTGCTGGGGAGCTGCCATCGGCATTGAATAAATTAGCGATACCGCCATCCCTTGCATAGGGAACAAGGTTAACGACGGATGCAGCATATCCACGTGAAGATGCCCACAACCCACATATCACCAGCAACGACGGATGGATATCCATCAGCGCGCCGAAACGCACCATCAGCACTGCCACAACAGCTACGAGACCGAATGCCCCAGCATGAGGATCGGACATCACCGATAAGCGTCGTTTCCTGGACATTGGCGGCAAGAGTCCATCAGCGCTGTCCACGAGTCCATCCATATGCAGCATTCCCGTACCCGCGATATCGGCGCCCACCACCAGTGCTGCAGCTACACCGGGAGGCCACAACAGATCGGCGCCATACCAGATGCCTCCCAGCAACACTCCTAGGACGGCTCCGACAAGTGGGAACCAGATCAGTGCAGATCGGTCAATCTGCTTCCTGCCTGGGAAGACGGTCAGGAACGCCACGGCCGAAGCCGGCCCGGTCACTGGGGACTGCCCTCGCTTGCTCGGAAAGACGATCCCGGAGGGCGCGACAGCTCCACCACCCAGCCGGCAACGGCCAGAAGGACGGAATCGCACACCGCTGCAACTCTCGAATTGACTATACCTGCTTGATCCTGGAATGCAATACCAGCCGGGAAAGCGGGATGCACGGAGAGCCCGACCTCATCTGCGACCAGTACTGTCAGGAGACCGTTCCTACGCCTCCGTTCTAAGGCCTGAACAAGGCTATCCAGCCCATTATCACACGAGTCCACGCTTGCCCCAATGAGAGTAAGCGAGTCAACCAGAACCGGCGCATCAGCAATGTCGAGTTGCCTGGCCAGTTCGTCAATAGTATCAATTTCCTGGGTCTTCCATGTAGAAGGTCTCCTGGCCCTATGTGCAGCCAGGCGTTTCGCCCACACCTCATCACCCTCTATATAGTCTGGACCCGTGGCTATGTAGATTGCGGGGTTGGAGTCAGAGCCTGCCCACTGGATGAAAAGCTCTTCGGCGATCTCGGATTTTCCCGATCGGGCACCTCCGATCACCATAGCCACTACAGGTTCCATGAATCCTCCACGTCCACGCGTACAATGCCATCCGGCAGACGATCAGGTCTCCTGGCTCACGGGTCGTCGCTCACCTCAGCCTTCCCGCTTCACAGCAGTGGCAGTCATGAAGGTCGCTATCCGTTTACAGTTGCGGGACAGCTCCGGACTTACACCGGATTCCCTTGGAGTACAGGCAATTCAGATGCTCGCACTCCATGAAGCCGGAAACGTGCATCCCCAGCTCCATATCGTCAAGGAGATTTTAGCACTACCTTGCTTGCCGCTGCAACAAAACGCTCAGCCGGTGCGCTGTACGCACCCAGATGGACATGAAGATACGAAGCAAAAAGCTGAGGCGATGCGAAGCCACTGCGTACCGGGGCATGCACCGCAGAAGACCCAACCATTGCAAGCGCACCTCCGTCAGGGCGGGTAATGGTCCTGTGAAACTCATGACCATGAAGCGTGTCACCTGCATCGAGCAGAAACGAGGAGCGTTGCGCAGTGGCCATTCTATATCCTACCACCAGCGTATCCTGCATCGATACCTCTGCATCTATCACGCCGGCGAGAGCTGCCTGTCCCATTCTTTTCGCAAGCAACACAAGTCCACCACACTCCGCCCATATAGCCACGCCGTCATTGGCTGCGGACCTGATGCTATCCAGCATTGGGCGGTTCGAAGACAGGGCTTCTATATAGACTTCAGGGAATCCCCCTCCCAGGTAAAGCCCTTGGGCCCCAGCGGGTATGCTGCTGTCTGAAAGCGGATCAAACGGCACCAGGTCAGCACCCGCCTCCGCAAAACGTTCCAGGTTGTCTCTGTAGACAAAGCTGAATGCAGGGCCGGCGGCATATCCGACCACGGCATTGGCTACAGGCTTTGCCGGCCGTATCCGCTTGGTACTGAGCGAAGAAGCAGTACCCGCGATGACCGATACTTGTTGGATGTCCACCTGTGTCCTGACCAGCTCACCTAGCTCTCGCACGCTTCGCTCCACTTCGGTATGGTGCTCGATGGCTGGGATGAGCCCAAGGTGCCTGCTGGGCCACGATATACCACTACTCCTGTGTACCGCTCCGATTACCGGCGCCTCACAGTTGGAAAGCGCATCGCGCAGGATCTCCTCGTGGCGAGCACTACCAACCCTGTCCAATATGATGCCCGCGACATGGACATCCCTATCGTGACGAACGTACCCTTCGACGAGCGCCACCACTGACCGGCTCATTGACGAAGCATCCACCACGAGCAGAACCGGAGCATACAGAAGTTTCGCTACATGCGCAGTACTGCCCCGGGAAGACGATCCGATGCCATCATACAGCCCCATTGCCCCTTCCACCACGAGTATATCTGCTGCACCGCCAGCTCTTTGGGCAAGTGGAAGGATCATGTTCTCTCCGGACATGAATACATCAAGGTTTCTCGATGGCCTACCTGTGGCCGCTTCATGGTACCCGGTATCTATGTAGTCCGGACCCACCTTGGCGGTAGCCACTCTATGTCCGGCAGCAGCCAGCGCTGCCGCTATACCAACCGCCACGGTGGTCTTACCACACCGCGAGTGAGTACCCGCGATCACTACCCTCGGGGGCAGGCTCAATACTCTATTCCCTTACGAGCCTTGATGCCTTGATCGAATGCATGCTTTACCTTGACCATCTCGGTTACGGTATCAGCCAGATCGATAAACTCCTGCGGGGCGTTCCTACCGGTGATGATGACATTAGTCCTTTCGGGGCGCTGCCGGATCACCTCCGTCACCTCTGCCACTGGAAGCCAGCCGTAAGTGATCGGATAAGTCAGCTCATCGAGTATGACCATGTCATACTGCCCAGACGTAATTTTTTCGGCGGCCAGCGCCCATGCACTGCGTGCCTTGGAAGCCGTTGCTTCGATGTCATCCGACTCCCATGTAAATCCATCGCCCATACAGTGGAACTCCAAGCCTAATTGGTCAGCCAACTTGCGTTCGCCCGTTTTCCATCCACCCCCCTTTATGAACTGCACGACGCATACTCTCCATCCCCTGGCCCATGACCTCACCATCACTCCCCACGCTGCGCTGGACTTTCCCTTGCCGGTACCTGTATTGAGCAACACCCTAGACTTCATGCATGCTCCCTACCGTACGTGCACCGGCAGGTGGAGTGACCCTGGAGCACTGCTTGCCGGCACGGCCAGCTTGCTGTTGCAACTCATTTACGCTCGCTGCGCTGTCCGCCAGGCGCGCCGCCTTTCCCGGAGAGACTCCGGTTATAATACTCAAGTGACGGTTCATCGGGGTACTGGTCGTACGGAGACAATACATCACTATCTATGGGCAATGCCAGTTGCGTTGACGCCGGGGTATGAAGGAACGGGGCCTTAAACCGGAATTGCGCCGGCGACAGGCAGGCTCATGCATCACCGCCCGCACACTTGACAGGTAGTACGGTACGGCATCTCGCTCAAGCAGGTAAAGGTGCCACCCATAATGCACATCTGGCCTCCCGCCAGGTACCGTTGTCTTGAGCCTACCTGGCCAGATCGGAATGCCCGCCTGGAATGCACCCTCTGGAAGTAACCAGGATGCGCCGCGCAAGCCCCTGGGGAAGCCACGGAGAGGATGTCAGGCGATTAGGATGGTGACACAATGATAGGACACCGAAATAGTGAATATCCTGTACGCCGGGATACCACGCGAACTGGCAATGCGGGCACGCTATTCGGCGTAGGCGTGGGGCCAGGATCTCCGGACCTGATGACACTGCGTGCAGTAGAAGTTCTCGAACGTGTTGCACATGTCCTCGCCCCCTCGACTTCCCTGGAATCACCTGGGAGAGCTGAACTGACCGTCAGTGCAGTGATGCCTGGCATATCCGTAGAACGATTTGCATTTCCCATGAGCACCAGCACAGAAACCGCAGTGAGACGCAGTGCCGATGGGAAGCCGACCGCAGCCAGGCAGCCAGTGGAGCAGGTCTACGGTGATCTTGCGAAGGTGATCGCCGAATATACCGCCAACCGTGAAGACGTTGCATTCATCACCATCGGAGACCCCGACATTTATTCGACATTTACCCGACTCCGGCAACGAGTTCTGGAAATACGACCGGACTGCATCGTAGAGACCATACCAGGGATCTGTGCATTCCAGGAACTCGCAGCAAGGACCAATACGACACTCTCGACGGGTGACGAGCAGCTCACAATAATTGCCCATCTTCACAATGCGGATGTCCTCAATGCAGCGCTCTCCGATGCACATCAGTCCGTAGTGGTATACAAAGGAGGAACCCGCTTACCCGAGGTGGCCTCTGCAATCGAAAAAGCGGGCAGGACCAATGGATCGGTACTAGGAGTCCATCTCGGACAGGAAGGCGAGTATATTTGTGGAATCGACGAGGCGCCGCCAAGGCCAACTCCCTACCTATCCACACTCATCGTACCGCCCGCAAGGGGTCAAGAGTAACGGCGGTATGTGGACATGACCCGGCTTTAATGGTGTCTCGCGACTGACGCAGAACAGGCATGAAGAGCAACAGTAGTATCTGGACATGACAGCTAATCATCAGGACTTATCAGGCACTGCGCTGGATCAGCATCCGATACGCAGGGAGCGGAGGCAAGAGTCATGCATGTGAAGCCTACGCAGCCTGAGGCGACATACCGAGATGGCGCACGTTCAGAGTCGGCACGTTCAGACAGTGCCGCTTCCGGACTTATCAGCTTCACTGGCGCGGGACCAGGCGCAGCAGACCTAATAACCATTAGAGCCGCACGCAGGCTGGAGGAGGCGGACATAGTTATCTGGGCATCTTCTCTCGTACCACGTGACATACTTGATTACGTTCGCCACAGTGCATCAGTCCTTGATTCCGCCTCGATGACTTTCGAGGATGTGATCCAAGTCTACAACGACAATCCCGGCGCTCGGATAGTCCGGTTGCACTCTGGTGACCCAGTCATATATGGTGCGATCCAGGAGCAGATCGACTGGTGCGTAGCACACGGTCGCAATTTTGAACTGGTGCCGGGTGTGTCATCGCTCAGTGCAGCGGCTGCTGCCATTGGTAGGGAACTCACCATTCCTGGCACGTCTCAAAGCATCATACTCACTAGGTCCGCTTCTCGTACTGGTGCCAGCATGCCGCCCAATGAAGACATTGCACGTTTCAGCGCCACGGGATGCACAATGGGCATTTTCCTGTCAGCTTCCCGACCCGTGAATCTACAACGGCAATTACTGGCCCTTGGGTCCGCATACACCGCGAGCACGCCAGTCGCAGTAATCGCCCACGCAACCTGGCCCGAGGAGCAGGTAATCATGAGCGACCTCGGGCACCTTGCAGAAGCGATCAGGGCCACCCGCACGAAGACCACTGTACTGGTTCTCGTAGGAAATTTCATCACTGCCAGGCCGTTGCGCAGCCACCTGTACTCCCCAGATTTCTCCCATAAGTATCGTAAGAAGTCTTTACATGGATCTACGCGCGGACGGCCTGCCGGCAAGAGTAGCAGTGATGACACTCTCTGACCGAGACTCTTCACGCAACACTGCCAGCTCCAAGGTGCCTCTTGCCGCACCCTCACCATCTGAACCACCCATGCCAGATATCATGGTCCAACGCCCTAGGACCTTACGCAAGGGGTATACCACCGGCACCTGTGCAGCCGCAGCCGCAAAAGCCGCACTGACTGGCTTGATTGCCGGTAAGGTGCCCCAGCAAATCGACGTAATGCTGCCACGAGGAGACCGCGTGGTATTGCCAGTGGACGATGCTGGTCCGGTTGACCATGCCGGCCCAATGGACCATGCCAGCCCCAGCCAGAACCCAGTGCAGGCAACTGCCGTAGTGGTAAAGGATGCAGGAGATGACCCTGACTGCACAGACGGTGCCCGGATGACAGCAACCGTATTATGGGCGCCCGATAGCGTCCCCACCACGCTCCTGGCCGGTCCTGGTATCGGTACCGTCACCCTGGAGGGTCTCGGTATCCCGGTAGGCGAGCCGGCAATCACATCCATTCCAAGAAAAATGATCCTGGAGTCACTTGCCGAGGTATCCACCAGACCAGTCATGGTACGATTTTCCGTTCCTGGAGGCGAGACCATGGCGCGAGAGACCACCAATGCACGACTCGGGATCATCGGTGGCATCTCGATACTGGGCACCACTGGAATAGTAAAACCCTTTTCCACTGCTGCATACAGGGCTAGCATCATGAGGCAGATCGACGTAGCGACCGCCAGGAATTACAGGGATATTATTCTATGTATAGGAAGCCGTTCCGAAAGAGCGGCAATGGCAATACTACCGAACCGTAATCCGGTGGTATTTGTGGAGGTGGGCGACTTCACCGGTGCCGCACTCAAACATGCGCGCCGTAGACGCGTCTCCTCGGTCACTCTTGTAGCAATGGCCGGAAAGATCACCAAGCTTGCATCGGGTATCATGATGACCCACTTTCATAAGTCGAATGTGGACACTCAGCTGTTGAGCGAGATTGCAGTGGCAGCTGGCGCGCCTCTCGATGTGGCTGCAGCAGCAACCCAGACTGCCACCGCCCGGCATTTCTACGACGCCTGCCTGCAAAGTGGCCACACGGCGCCACTCATACAACTCTGCGAACTGGCAAGAGAACAGTGCATGGCATTCGTCGACTCCAGTTTCTCCATGCAGGTATTCATGGTGGATTTCGACAGCGGGGAGGTTGTAGCCAGTGCTGGCGGCGAATGAGGTCTGTGTCCCCCGTAATGGTGTGGGCCAGGCGCTCGCTCGTTGTCGATCATGTGCACAATCAAGCGAAAACACCAGACACCTAGGTAGAAAGAAAAAGAACGGAATGGATTGGAGCGCCACCGGTAGAGCTTGTCAAGCAAATCACCGCCTAGCTGGAACCAGAAACATGCGGGTCACCAGCAACAAAGAACCTCCAGGGAAAATCCACGGCATCCTTGATACCCACCCGACCGGATACGCCAGGCTCGGAGGGTGGAGGTACTCCATCGTCCATGATTACCAGTCCCCGGTCTCCAGATACCAGATCTGCACCGTTATCGCTGCCATCTATTGAAAATGCCTGGCAAAGTCTGGCCGGGCCTCGTGCCACGTCCCGTTCGGCGCGCACCACACCACCGGCTGCGATCCGCGCACCACGCATTGCCGATGCCCCATTCACCGGTACGACAGCCCTCAGCAGTACGGCTCGAGCCAATCCTTCGGGGCCGCAGACTACGTTTGCGCACCAGTGCATGCCGTAAGTGAAATAGACGTATAACCTGCCTGGTTCACCAAACATTGTCGCATTCCTGGCCGTCATCCCATTACGTGCATGCGATGCCGGATCCTCTTCCCCACGGTATGCTTCGACTTCGACTATCCTGCCGGCTCGATCGCCACGTACGAGCAACTTGTTGAGGAGCGCCCTGGCCACCTCCAGCGGATCAGGCTCGTAAAACGTACGCGTCAGCCTGTTGCTACCCAGTGGCCTGCGGATCGGACTCTCAGATAATTTACCGTGAGTTGTACGGCTGGTGACACGCCCTCCACTCATTCCATGGACGCTATCTGTCGTGGCACTTCCATGACATTGGCCCGATGCACGATGTCATGCGCACCGCGCATCAGCTGGCCGCATGTGGCCCTTGTGTGGCATGCATCACGCAGGCGTACCCGCCAGTTCCGGCTTACGCTTGGCCACTGTCCTGGCTCTATCCGTCTCCATCTGTTCTCTGAACTGCTCCAGTTGCTGCTCAAGCGGAACCGGGCCTCCACCACCCCAGGTAGTACGCCGTTTCACAGACACGCCAGGCTCCAGCAAGCTGACAGCATCAGATCCCAGGTCAGGATGAGCCAACACCAACTCGCTCAGGGGAACTCCACGTTCGACAGAATCCTTCACGAGTGATGCGACGATGCCGTGAGCAACACGGAACGGCACCTTTCGCTCTACAAGCCATTCGGCCAGATCGATGGCAGCCACATTCGATGTATCCACCGCCTTGATCATCTTCCCTGCGTGTATAGTCATTGTCTCGATCATTCCACGAACCGCGGGCAGAGCTCTTTCAATTTGCTCGAAGGAATCAAAGGTGGGCTCTTTGTCCTCCTGCAAATCCCGGTTGTAAGCAAGAGGCAACCCTTTAAGCGTTGCCAGGAAGCCAGCCAGATTACCAAGCAACCTTCCAGCCTTCCCTCTTGCGAGTTCGGCTACATCGGGATTCTTCTTGTGCGGCAGCATGGAGCTGCCAGTTGCATACCTATCGTCCAGCGTGATAAACCCAAACTCTTCACTGGACCAGAGCACGGTCTCCTCGCCGATCCTGGATAGATGAACTCCTAAAAGCGCTAGATCGAAAAGGGCCTCCGCCACGAAATCCCGGTCAGATACAGCATCGAGAGAATTATCGAATGGTGCAGCAAAACCGAGATAAGCAGCAGTCTCAGCCGGATCCAACGGCAGAGACGACCCTGCGAGAGCACCGGCGCCGAGCGGGCACACATCCATCCGCGTGAGCAACGCAAGCAGCCTGTCCACGTCTCTCGAAAAAGACCACGCATGAGCGAGAAAATGATGAGCCAGCATAACCGGCTGCGCTCTCTGCAAGTGAGTGTAGCCCGGCATGTAAGTTTCGCCGGCATCGAGGGCCTTGGCCAGTAGTGTCTCCTCGAGATTCACCACGAGTTCCGCTACATCAATCGCCTTGCTACGAACATACAACTTGAGATCAGTGGCAACCTGATCGTTCCGGCTCCTTCCCGTGTGCAGCTTCGATCCAGTGTCACCAGCCAATTCCGTGACGCGTCGCTCCACAGCGGTATGTATGTCCTCATCTCCTGGCCGGAACTCGAACGTGCCCTTCTCAAGCTCTACTCCCACACGATTCAGAGATACCACAAGTATCGACTCTTCCTCGTCAGTTATGATACCGCTCCTGGCTAGCCCGTGAACATGAGCAATCGATCCTTCGATGTCATAGGCAGCCAGCTTGGTATCGAAAGACAGGCTCTCAGTGAACTGCAACACGGCATCATCGGTAACGTCACCGAGACGTCCCTGCCAGAGCGTCATCTCTGCCCCTGGTTGCCGGAAGCAGTACCCGGAGCGCCCACTCCATCGCCCTGCTTGCCTGCCCAAGTGGCCACTCCCAGTCCCCATATGCGTACAAACCCTTCAGCATATTCATGCTTGAACGCATCGTCCGGGTCATAGGTTGCCAGATTGTAATCGTATAGAGAATACGGACTCCGCCTGCCTGTGGCAATGCAATTACCAGGCGTGAGTCGCAAGCGAACCTCGCCGGTGACGTATCTTTGGGTCTCTGCGAAGAAAGCATCCAGTGCATGCTTGAGCGGAGAGAACCACAGACCATCATAGACCAATTCGGCCCATCTTGGCTCAAGACGCTGTTTCTCGTGAGCCAAGTCCCGCTCGAGCACCAGAGCTTCGAGATCGTTGTGCGCCATTATTATGGCCAGGGCTCCCGGGCACTCGTAAGTCTCCCGGCTCTTGATCCCCACACGCCGATTCTCCACCATATCGACCCTACCCCAACCGTAAGATCCTGCAATTCGCGATACTGACGCTATCAGCTCCGGAAGTGGCATGGTTACCCCGTCCAGTGCAACTGGTACGCCCTGCTCGAAAGTAAGAACCATCTCCACGGGTACATCTGCACTCTGGCGAGTAAGCTCATATACATCATCTGGAGGCGACGCCCACGGATCTTCCATCACGCCACACTCAATAGCCCGCCCCCAAAGATTCTCGTCAATGGAATAGAGCTTGGTCCCGGTAGCTTCTACGGCTATGCCTCTATCATTTGCATACCGGAGAAGGTCCTCCCTACTCATACCCCATAGACGGGCCGGAGCCAGGATATCCAGATCAGGAGCGAGCGATTTCGTGCCTACCTCGAAACGGACCTGATCATTGCCTTTGCCAGTGCATCCATGAGCAACCGACGTAGCCCCGACGCTGCGTGCCACCGCCACAAGGTGCTTCACGATGACCGGACGGGAGAGTGCCGACACAAGAGGATAACGCCCCTCGTACAAACCGTTGGCTGCTATAGCAGGCACGACATATGAATTCGCCATCTCGTCGCGAGCATCCACCACTACGCAATCCAACGCTCCTGCGCCCAGAGCCCGCCTACGAATAGCTTCGAAGTCCCCGCCCTGGCCAACGTCTACGACTACAGCGATGACCTCCATGTTCACTTGTTCGCGAAGCCAGGCCACAGCGACCGACGTATCGAGCCCGCCACTGTATGCAAGTACCACCTTACTGGTCAATTTTTCTCCTCATATACTCGTCGTCCATTATTATCCAAACCTCAATCATCGTCTTTCTTGCCCACAAGCCTCGGCGCTGCCATCCTCAACCCTGAGGCATCGCTCAGCCTTCCGGCCAGGTCGATCGCCTCTTGCGGACCCCTGGCCACCAGCAGGATGGTATCGTCACCTGCAACCGTTCCCAGTATCTCCTCTAGGCGAGACCTGTCCAGTGCCGCCGCCACTACATGGGCACACCCGGGTGGAGTGTGCACCACCACTAGATTTCCCGAACTATCGACGCCGGCAACCCATTCTCGCAGCACCCTGCGAAGAGCCTCCTCTGGAGGAGACACGGAAACTACGGTACCGGAAATGGTATATACCGGCTCACCGCTGCCATCCCTTACCTTTGCTACCGCCATCTCTTCGAGGTCCCTGCTGAGCGTGCTCTGGGTAACGTCCACACCCTGCTGGCCGAGCAAGTTGACCAGCTGCTGCTGGTTGGAAATTCTCGACTCGGAAATGATCTGTGCAATCAACTTCTGGCGCTGCTGCCTCGTTACCCTCATCTTCTAGCCTTCCAACCCCTCCGCACCGGTGACCCAAGCAAGTACGGACGTGGTGGCCGGTAACCGGTTCGCTGCTTGCTTCCACGCAGCACTCTTGCTACCGCAAAGTACTGAGTGAGTGATCTCTTCCCCACGATGAGCCGGCAAGCAATGCATCACTATCGCATCTCGGGAGGCAAGTTCAAGCATCTTGTCATCCACCGTATATCCCGCAAAGACCTTTCTCCTAACGTCGGCTTCATGTTCATCACCCATGGACACCCAGGTATCCGTGTAAATTACATCAGCTCCGGCTACTGCATCACCTGGCTCACTGTAAATTTCCAATTCACCGCCACGCCCGGCAATAAGTGCCACATCATCATCTCGGGGGCCATACCCCTCAGGTGAGGCGCATCTCAATGTCATGCCCATCATGGCGGCTGCTTGCATCAGGGACCGGAACACATTATTGGCATCACCTATGTAAGCAAGGATCCTGCCTCCACAATCTCCGAATGCCTGTCTCACCGTCAGCATGTCTGCAATCGCCTGGCACGGATGTGCAAGATCAGACAGAAGATTGACCACTGGTACACTGGAATTCTCGCCATCATTCCCGCCAGCATCAAGCACTGCGACCATCCGCTCGAGAGTTTCGTGACGTATCACCCTGGCGCATATGACCGCATGGTATGCACCGAGCACTCTGGCGATATCCTCGAGTTCTTCGCGCACTCCTATCCCAACCTCATCGGCCTGCATGTATACGGGATGGCCACCCAGGGCAACCACAGCCAGTTCGGTCGAATTGCGAGTGCGGAGAGATGGCTTCTCGAACACCAGGGCCGCTCCCTTACCCTCCAGCACCCGCCGGAACTCGCCGGTAGGTCTTGAAGCAGCAGCGAGTATGCTGTCTAAATCGATACAGGATAGATCTCCTACGTCCAGCAGGTTACGAGCCATGGCAGCCCCTTGCGCGCGACATCATCAACATTGCATTACACTCCATGGCCTGCCATCCTGCTGATCGTGCCTGCCAGGATCTCGAGTCCCTGCTGCAGATCCGGTTCATCTATCGTCAGCGGTGGAGCGATCCTCAACACGTCATCTCGGGGCGAATTCACCACCAAGCCCAAGTCGAGAGCCGTCTCAGCAACCTGCTTGGCACGGTCTCGATCCAGGACAATCCCGAGCAGTGCACCCCTACCCCTTACACTCGACACCCCATCTGCGCCTGCCAGCCTGGCATTCACGGCTCTTCCGATTGCAGTTGCTCTGGCAGGGGCATCTATATCCTGCATGGCAGCTAAGGTGGCCAGTGCGGCCGCACATGCGAGAGGCTGCCCTCCAAAGGTGCTGCCATGATCTCCCGGGACAAAGGACGATGCCACCTCTCTACTTGCCCAGCAGGCACCTACTGGCATGCCGTTGCCAAGCGCCTTGGCAACGGTGACTATATCAGGCAGGATCCCATCGTGTTGGAATGCAAACCACTTACCCGTCTTTGCTATGCCGGTCTGCACCTCATCAGCGATAAGCAACACTCCGTAGCGGTCGCAAATCTCCCTGGCGGCATGCAGGTATCCATCCTCGGGCACTACTATGCCGTTCTCGCCCTGGATAGGTTCGACCAGGAAGGCTGCTGCATCTGGCGATGCCAGGGCATGTTCGAGTGCCGGTAAATCGTTGTACGGGATGAAGTCGAAGCCATCAGGCAATGGTGAAAACGAGGAGTCGCCAGCGGATTTACCGGTTGCAGCCCAAGTGGCCAGCGTACGTCCATGGAATGATCCCTGCGTGCTAATGATCCGGAACCGTGCCGGATTACCCCACTTGCGAGACAGTTTGATCGCGCACTCATTCGCCTCTGCGCCAGAGTTGCAGAGAAATACCTGGCCAGCGCCGCCGGACCGACCAACGCAGATCAGCTTATTGATCTCTGCGGCCAGATCATCACGAAGGCCATTGCCGAAGATATTCGACACGTGTATGAGTTTGGAAGCCTGGCGCGATATGGCTTCGGTGATCATCGGATGTGAATGACCAAGCGAGGTCACCGCTATGCCCGAGAAGAAGTCGATGTACCGCTTGCCCTCTCTGTCAAACAAGTACGTTCCTTCTCCCTCGACAAAGGTGACCCTGGGAGGGAAATACGTGTTCATTAGGGCGCTCCCGCCCTCTCCTGGCGCGCCGCTCAGGGCACTGACGCCCGCCTGGTCACCCACCGTGGGCTCACCCACCAGGGACGATCCTGCTGGCGATACCGGACCATAGTCTGACCTGGACTCATCCACTGTAGACTCAGCCACTATGGTACGCCCCCTCATCATGTGGTGTAATCATTGTTCCGATCCCTTTGTCGGTAAAGAACTCGAGCAGCATGACATGGGGTACCCTCCCATCAAGGATGTGGGCATACCTGACGCCACTCCTCAGTGCATGCAGGCAGGCTTCCCCCTTGGGCAACATGCCGCTGACCAGCCGGCCTTGATCGATAAGGTCCTGCAATATGCCGGCGGTCAAAGCACGTATTATAGTGCTGCTTTCCTCAGCGTGCGCTCTGATACCTTCCACATCCGTAAGAAATACCAGCTTCTCCGCATCCAGTGCCGCCGCCAGCGCACCTGCAACGGAATCGGCATTGATGTTGTAACCTTGACCAGCTTGATCGTCCGCAGTGGTCGCCACCACGGGAATCAGACCATCATTCACCAGCGTCTTCACTACAGTAGGGTCTACCACTTTCACGTCACCTACGTAACCTAGATCACCGGCACGTGCAGATGCGGTTATCAGCCTGGCATCTTCGCCTGAAAGCCCGACTGCGACGGCTCCATGTACATTGAGGGCAGATACGATTTCCCTGTTTACCTTACCGACCAGCACCATGCGTGCAATCTCGAGCGTTTCGGCATCCGTCACTCTCCTGCCGTCCTTGAATTCAGGCACCTTCCCAAGCCTCGACATGACCTCGTCTATCTGCGGGCCACCACCATGTACCACTACTGGACACATCCCCGTAGAACGCATGAGCACAACATCATCGGCGAATGCAGCCAGGCTGTCGCGATAATCCCTACGACTCTCCTCCACGCCTCCGGTTGCAGGCATTGCATTGCCACCATACTTGATCACGACCACCTTGCCTGCGAACTTCCGTATATACGGCAATGCCTCGAGCAGGATATCCACTTTCTGGCCAGGCGTAAGGTTGGCGCTGCCTACACGTTCAGTGAGAATGCCCTCCTTCTCTTCCCGTTCTGCTCCTCCCCTTTCTCCTGGTTCCACTGACTCTGCCCTTCCTGCCGGTTCTGCTGACTCTACCGTTGCTGCACCACTCACATCTGAATAGTGATCACGAGAATCCGGTGTGCTGTCGCCAGCGACCGCACGCTCACCTGTGTTCATGACGTTGTCCTGTTCTCATCGATGTACCCGTAGCCGAGATCAGTCGTAAGTATTTCCGCCGCACCAGTGCCTAGGCCGAGATCGCAGTCAATCTGTATATGTCTATTACGCATATGAGCAGCCACGGCTTCAGTATCATATGGTATGGATACCCCATGCTTGCAAACTTCTGTGCCACCATAGAAAATCGACAGCCGATCCATGTCGAATTGGACCCCTGCCGTGCCGAGTTCGCTGGCGATCCTTCCCCAGTAGGGATCCTCACCATTCAGCGAACACTTGACCAGCAGCGATTCCCCTACCTTGCGCGCAGCTCTCGCCGCTTCCTCGTCGCTCAGGGCCCCCTTTACGCTAATGAGCGCAGTCTTTGTGGCGCCTTCTGCGTCATCCGCCATCTTGCGCGCCAGCACGGCACATGCTTCACGCACAGCCGCCAGCAATGCGTCAGCAGATGGCGCCGGCCCAGACGCCCTGCCACTAGACATTAGCACGACTGTATCATTGGTCGATGTACAACCATCTACCGTCATTGCGTTGAACGTTCCAGAAACAGCCTCCCGCAAGATTTCCTGCAGCACATCTGGCTGTGCGTCGGCATCGGTGGCAAGCATCGCGAGCATTGTGGCCATGTTAGGAGCAAGCATGGCAGCTCCTTTCGCCATCCCACCAATTGTGAACGCACCAGCCCGCACGGTAACCTCCTTCGGAACCGTATCCGTAGTCATGATTGCACGAGCCGCCATTGCAGCATGCTCGGCATCGCCGGCACGACCTTTGACCAGGTCAGCAACGCAACTGGAAGCTTTCTCGACCGGAAAGGGCACGCCAATGAGGCCGGTCTGGCAAATGAGAACATGATGGCCTGGGTGGCAACCCGGCGCGGCGATTACGCCCATGCCTTCGGCCACTTGCCTGCACAATCTCTCCGCATGATCCTCCCCCTCCGCTCCACTAGCAGCATTGGCATTACCCGAAGTGAGCAGCACTCCACTTGCCATACCGCCGGTGGCTGCTATATGCGAAGCGCTCACAAGAACTGGAGCTGCTGCGGCCCTGTTTGTCGTAAAGGTGGCGGCGGCTGGTACAGGCCTGCCGCCGACGACCGATACCAGGGCCATGTCGAGGCTGCCACTCCCCTTTATGCCAGCGGCTACGGCAGATGCCTCGAACCCGGCAGGAGCAGTTACACTCATGGGAACAACCCACCCTTCGGCAAGCCGGTATCCTCAGGCAACCCGAGAGCGATATTCGCACACTGTATGGCCTGGCCCGATGCGCCTTTCACAAGATTGTCTATCGCACACATGGTTACCAGCGTACGGTTACGTCGGTCTACCCATGCACCGGCATGAGCACAGTTGGAACCAAGCACAGCCTTTGTACTAGGCGGCTCGCCTGTAACGGTTACAAAAGGCATGCCTGAATAGTACTTACGGAGCAACTCGATGGCATCTTCACTAGCGAGATCCGATGCCAACCTGCCGTAACAGGTGGCGAGGATACCTCTTGACATTGGAGCGAGATGAGGCACAAAAGTGACTTGCAACCCGAGTTCCTGCTCTATTTCAGGTGTATGGCGATGGGTCAATATATTGTACGCAGTGAAATTGCAATCCACTCTGGAAAAGTGTGTAGCGTCAGATGGACTGCTGCCGGCGCCGGAAACCCCACTCGCAGCATCCACGATGACTCCAGATGAATCGAAAACACCAGAATCGGAGAACGGCCATAGGGCAAGGATGGCAGCCGTAGGGTAGCAGCCAGGAACGGCAACAAAACGCGCGCTCGACAGAGCGGGAGCATTAATCTCCGGAAGCCCGTACACAAACTTCTCGAGCAGCGTGCCAGCTCTGTGCTTCCTGCCATACCATTTTTCATAGCCCGCTGAATCCTTCAGGCGAAAGTCAGCAGACAGATCCACGATCACTCCCTGCCAGGATGGATACTCTGAAAGTTCCATCGCAATGCTCTCGGATTCGCCGTGCGGCAATGCGAGAAACACGCAATCAAGGTCGCAAAGTGCGGCAATATCTGTCTCCTGGTAGTGCAATCCGGGATAGAGCGTCCCCAGCGACGGATAGAGGTGGCCGGCCGTCTCACTGGCGTGGCTCTGAGCCTGAGCCACGCACAGTTCCATCGCCGGATGCAGAGCCAGTAACCTCATCAGCTCCGCTCCGGTATACCCTGAAGCACCGACAATTCCAACCTTCATGACATAATTATACAGTAATCCACATACTAATGCAAATCAGGTCCTGAGGCTTGTACATCGTTTGCAATCAACAATACTGCCTCCTGGACAAGAGCAGCATTGGTACGACCCACGAACACCTGACTCGTACCTCTTGACCTCCTTCCGGTCCTGGACCGAGCTTGCGTTCACGCTCGGTCAGCGAGCGACACTGCTGACACTGCCGACACCTTGACTCCTGCGGTCCTCAACCACTCAGGCAACATGATGTTGACACTGTTGGTACTACTTGTATGGACATTCGGGAGCATGGCTGTGCTCGCCGGGTATCATCGTTTTCGGTCGACACTGCTTCTGCCTGTAGATCTGTGTATAGTGACTGCTCGCTGGATGGATACGTGCAGTACGGAAATAGGGGTATAGGATACCGGAGACAGCCCGACGATAGCCGGAGACTTTGCGTCGACTACATATATCAGACCGCTACCTGGAGAGACCGCCACGGTCACAGGATCGGCGCCGACTCCGCCGTATACACTGACCAGCCCTGTAGTGAAATTGACAACTTCCAGGACGTTGCCCTCACTGCCAGCGTCGACGGTACGGTCGTTGCCAGTCACTGAATATGCTATAGAGCTGCTTGCACCAGCAGCCACCCCAAACGGGCATCCATCACTTGTAAGCGTGTGCACCGTTGCCACAACGGTGAACGTAGCTGTGCTGATTTGATCCATCTCGCAGCCGGCTTTCGCCGCGACATACACATAGCGGCCATCACGGGACATTGCCATGAAGTAAGGTCCATTGCCCACTCTGATACCGGCCAACTGCTTGTAGCTGATGGCGCTGAATACGTAGACATAGTCGGGATAGGGGACCACCCCCGGCAAAAAGGCGGCAATGGAACTGTGGCCCGCCACGGTACTGGCCTCGCTGACCCATAGTTCCTTCCCGTCGGGCGTAACCGCGACACTGGTTGGATACCAGCAGTAATCGGGCACGCCGGATGGGCAGGATGCCCCAGTGGTCCTCATAATCAATGGTGTAGCGGGGGCCGTTGCAGTGGGCGCACTCGCCAGTGACGGCACGATGTTGGCGATCGTTTGAAATGTACCGGTATCGATAACCGATACATAGCCCGATCCGACCACTCCATTGACAGTGACATAGGCAGTCGTCCCGCTCGGAGAGAAAGCTACATCGATAGGTCCAATTCCAACCGGTATCGTACGAATGACCTTGGATGTCCGCGTGGAGATCACACTCACCGATCCATTGGCTGTGTCACTGGAATTGTTGACGCTATCCAGAATGGACCGCACAGAGGTGTCCACTACCCAGACCTGGCTGCCATCTGGATTGACCGCCAAGCCTGTAGGCGTCTGGCCGGTGGAAATCCTTGCAAGGATAGTGCCGGTACGTACATCGAACACCTCCAGTAAATCTCGGGATGGAACAGTGACATATGCCTTCGAGCCATGCGGTGAAAACGCCATGTCCATGCCGTACAGTGATGGATTCTGGTGCACGTCCAAGCTCAGGGAGAAACCCTTCAGGGCATTGCCCAAACCCGTGCCAATGTCGCGTACTACATAGTATCCGACCGCCATGCACCCTCCAACCAGAACCACAAAGCCAAGCAGGATATACATCACGATGCGAGTGGTGTTGTGCTTCGGTGCTGGATGCCAGGGTGGATACGGAGGAGGGGCATGAGAGGGATGGGCGGGATCGGGGGTATGGGGGGGATCGGGGGTATGGGGGGAAGCAGTATACGGAGGAGTAGGCCCCGTATATGGCCAATCCTCACCGCCAGGAACACCTGTTCCACCATGCCCGGCATACGGATAGCGCGCCACTGAACTATTTTACAGCATCTACAGTAAGGGGCTCAGCGGGTGGGGATCTCGGGCTTGCCATCCCCCTGATTTCGCATTGTCATGAGGCTGCGCGTTGAACTTGCCTGCCTGATCCACGCTACCTGACGCTCGGCTCCAAGTGGATCGCAAGACTGCTATCTGTCCTGGTGTGACTATCCGGTCATATAACCTGTAACATCAACGATTACATTTACGCCTGAATGCCCGGAACCGTTGTAAATGGTAATGTACCCTGCTGAGTTGACTGTTGCCACGACCATATTAGCTATAGCCACCGACTCGGGGCCGGTCCAGTTCACGTCCGAAGTTTCAGGTGGTATCGAAGCTGGGTTTACGGACAGGTAACCGCTCGAATCAGCACCTGTGGCAGTCAGATTGATGATGGTGGCAGAGATATTGGCGGATGGCAATCCAGCAATCCCGTCGATCTTAACCGTTATACGAGAATCCGGAGCAAGAGTGTGTCCATTACACTGTGCCTGCGCTCCTGTTAGACCTGAAGGGTTGCCTGAGCGGGTATCACAAATTCGCACAGGTGACACGGACACAAGGTGGTTACCAGGGTTACCACTAGTGAAATATCCTGATACATCCGCGACTGCTTGCACCGGCCCGGAAGCATATAGAGCGACATCTCCGTTCTCGCCAACCTGAACGATAACTTGGTTTGCTACGGTTTTGCCTCTTTCCCAATTCAGGGATGAAGCTATTGGTCTGGATGTACCAGCTGGATAAAGAGTGAAGTAACCTCCGGCGGAAGCGTAGGTTGCGGTAATGTTGAGAACTACAGCAGCCAACCCCGATGCTGGTAACCCTGTAAGACCGCTTACATGCATTGTTTGTACCTCACCGCTTTGAAATCCGTTAAGAGAATTATTGGGTGGCGGTATCGCGTTGCAGTAACTGGAGTTTGCGGACTTATACGCAGGAATGGAACATCGGGTGTCCACCAGTCGTGACGGATTCGAAAGTGGGTGGTACAGGCTTGATTGTGGTGTATTTGATGCGCTCATATATCCTTCTACATCTATTGTGATATTTACGTTACCAACAAGATTGTAGATCTTGATCATGCCTGCGAGTGGCCCGGAAGAAGGCAGAGCAACGTCTACCGAGTTTGCAACTGTAGTGCCTGCATGGGCATTGACACTGGATGCAGTTGGGCGCGTTCTGGCATCTGCTGGATATACGGTCAGGTAGGTAGACTTAGTGGGGCCTATTGCCGTCACAATCAGCACAGCTCCAGTAGCGGAAAGGGGTATCTGCCCGAGTCCGCCTACGGTTATTGTGAGGATAGTACCGGGACCGAGCATCTTTCCTTGGCACTGTGAAAGGTAGGCTCCGGATAAGCTGGAAGGATTGTTTGGCCTCGTGTCGCATATGCGGGTAGGCGTGATAGGAACGTAAGGACTGCCTACTAGAAAAGTAAAGTAATTTGCAGAACTGCTGCCGGCTGAACTGAATGCACCATTGACGATGACGGAAATCGTTACGATGCCTGGTTGTTCGGGAGGCGTAACGGCAACAATAGAAGTGGACGAGTCGACAGTGGTTGCTGCAGCCGTGATAGAACCAAACAGCACTACTGCACCTGAAGCGAAGTTCAATCCCTTGATGGTTACCGATGTACCTCCTGAACTGTACCCGGACGCGGGAGACACAGAAGTAATCATGGGCGTGGGCGTGCGTGTAGCCGACTTGCAGAGTGCATCTGCAAGTATAACCCCGTCTGGTGAGCCGAGACCGGCCGCCATGGAGTAGGCCTGGTTTCCGGAGGCAGCAGGGTAGCTACCATCGTTGGTTCCTGTATAGTCGTTGTTCCCACTTGTGACGTTGTTGAACGCTGATGGAGTGGCGGCATCCACCGAATAGAGCACAGGATCAAGGAAGCCCAGGTCACTCGAGGTAGTCCCTGAGGATCCGGAAACAGTGGTGCACTGCTCATCTATAAGTGCAACCAGCGATGCCCACGTCGGAGTTGCCGCGCTCGTACCACCTATTGCTGTCCAACTGCCCTTGTAGTACATGACGTATCCGTGCACCGGATCTGCCGATGCTGACACGTCAGGTACCTCTCTACAGTAATAGCTACTTGACATGCCACATGGAGAGCCAGTCGAATACGAGTCGATGACTCCGTTTACACTGCTGGCAACCTGCCACGATGGCATAGGCCAGAACGAGGATACTCCCCCGCCGCCTGCGCCGTAGGCACTCAGACGTTCATTCCAAACTGTTTCCCGTGGTGGCGAAGTCGCAGATACCAGGTCGGTGCCACCTACACCGGTTACGTAGGGGTCGCTTGCAGGATCGTTTACTCCAAGCAAGGTAATACCGTCTACTTGCTCTAAGCCACCCCAAGAACTGCCGTTCCAAGAAATAGCTCCACCCGTGGTAAGTACACTCATGCAGAAATTGGGCGAACCAGCGGGCGGGCAGGACACACCTGACGCAACCTGGGTGCCTCCTTGCAGGCTTACTCCAGTTGCTTGCGGTGACTGCCACGCAGTGCCATCCCATTTCATCGTGTACAGATTGTTATCGCCGCCGAGGGCAAAGCAGAGGTTTGCAGTAACGCAGGATATGGCACTCAGAAAACGTCCAGTAGCTACAGCAACTGGCGACGATGCCCACCCGGAAGAGGTCCATTCCATTGCACTACCGTTGGAGTCCCCTGCCCAGCACTGGTGGGAGGAACCCGGAACGCAGGCAAGCGACGTGATGCCGTTAGTATCACTGATGCTGGTAGGCGTTGTACTCCATGATACGCCGTTCCAGGTGACGCCGGTATTCTGGTAGGTATTGTTGCTGGTGAGGATCGTGTAGACAACAACGCAGAAAGATGACGTTGAACACGATATAAATGGCATGGATATTTGTGCGTTTGAAGTGGCAGCACTTATTACGGCGTCAACGGTAATTTTTTTGGACCAGCTGCTGCCAGTCCAATGCGTGGCATTGCCGTTGACATCTACCAGCCAGCATGATGCTGGCGAATAGCATGACAGAGCGGAGTCATATTGACCTGAAAGCGCAGTGGTGGTGTCCGATGTGCTCCATCCGGCTGACGGACTCCACGTATTGTAGTGGCTGCCACCTAGTCCGGTTGCCATGCAGAAAGTGGTGCTTGGGCAGGATATGGACCCTACTCCATTGGTAGACATGCCAGAAAGTAAGTGAATCGTGGAATCCCATTTGGTGCCATTCCATTGCGTGACGTATCCTGCTGTATCTCCCGCCCAGCAAAGGGTACTGGACGCGCACGAGATGGCGCTGAATCCCGCGGGAGTAGTAGGGTAGCAACCCGCTGATCCGGTATCGCCAGCTGCTGCCAGCATGCTCTGACCCTGGGCGGCCATCTGCTCGAAAATAGTCTCTTCAGATTGAGCGTAAGACTTACCGGTGAGAAGTTCGCATGCCACCCAGCTAGACGACACAACCTGCGCTGAATCACTGATAGCGATATTGTTGTAATTGTCGAGAGGGCCTGTAGAGCTATCGGGTGCCTCGTATACGTCTATGGTGGTTTTTGGGGCGAGACCTATAGCATCTTCGATGTCCAATGTATCTTCGATGGACCCGCCAGTTCCTGTCGTAGCACCTCCATCCACCTTGATGGTGTTTACCGTGGTACTGGTTCCATAGCATTTTTGGAATGTATTTATGTCGCTTGATGAGAATGGTGCAAGTTCATAGAGGGCGATTGTCTCGCCTGTACCCAGATAGCCTTTTGTATACAATCCGGACAGGCCATAGGTAGAAGCTATCTGTCCTGCTGTGTACGCGCTGTAAGCTGAAGCTGTATTGGATGCGCTCGAGCATGACAACGGCATGCTGTTTGCATCCGAAGTCGTAAGTGCCTTCCTGGCCGTGGCATCCTGCGGCGTGGCATTAGCAACCGCCGGGGCAGGCCTCGCAGTTGACCGAGACGATAAGGCCGGTACTCCCATTCCCAGGCTACCTGATTTCAGATGCGCAGTCTGGGCTGTGCGGGTTCGCCAGATGCTGTGACGATAGTAGTGCCTGAGAGAAGCGGCACTGCCGACCTGTAGGTGATGGAACAAGTAATGCTGGGCGGTGCTATCACGACGATACCGAGGGCTGGGTGAGTTATCAAGGATAGGCAAGCCAGCCACTGACGGCTTGGGTCGAGCAATAGTGTCCAGGCCGACGATGTCCTGTACATAAGACGATATGCCAGCACGTAGCAGGGGCGCCGTAGAACTGGCGAATGCCAAGCGGCCGCTTGCCATCCTGTATGACTTGAGCTGAGTATGGAAATAACTATCGGCCCGGGCAACGGTAGTTGTTGCCGGTATGATGAGGCCGTTGGAGGAGGCACTGCCTGTGGCAATTCCGCTGCTTGCCAATGCCTTGCGTACTGTATTGATTGCTGGCGCAGTCGGACCAAATATGTTTTCGAATTGACCTTTGGCGAGAAAGTGATGATAGCTAGGGGAACCCGGCGTGGAAACGGCCTTGACAAAATCAGCCAGTGCGGTAGGGTTGCGGGGACGCATTACAATGTCCAGGTGGATATGGTACGTACCGGCAAGGGGTCCAGCGTATTGAGCGGAGCGAGGTATTGCGGAAGCAGAACCTACTGGTACCAATGGATCGGAGCGAGGCAAGGCTATTGCCGACGGTACGTAAGCTACCAGCATCGTCCCCATCAGCACGATTACGGACGTCAATAGCCCCACCAGGTGCTTCATGATTGCCATGTTAGCTACCAGCTTCGCCACAGTCAAGGTAGGCAGTGCGAAACGTATCGTGACATGTCATTGCAGGACATTGTGCAGCCATATCTATTTTGAGACGAACGGTATCCGGTTTGGACCAGGGAGTCGTTCATCGGGGCGAGCATCATGCTGGCCAGAGATGTGGATGAGGCCGCTATACCGCAACTCATGCACTGCGTTATCCAGGCATGCAGTACGAGACGGAGGCGCGCAACAGTCCGGTGGGACAGTTCGAACCAGGCATGGCGAAGCACGGTTAGCATGGTTGAAGTGCATGAGCGGCGCACGACTGCACAGCAATGCGAAGTCAGATGGCGGCAACCCCGAGATGTCTATCCGCTGAGCCTCTTACTGTCAAGAGTGATTTAATCATAAATTACCCTACGTCTGACGTATTGCATATCCGCGATAGCAGCGCCATGAGGATACCAAGGCCGTTAGTTATATCAACAGCCCTACCACGATTAGGATTCCCGCCAGCAATTCCAGGAGCGCGGTATAGCCCAGTACAGGTAACAGCTCTATCCCATCATGCTGTCCGAGCACTAGTGACATACACTTCCACGACACCGGAAACGCAGCCAGTGCCAACAACACAGGCGGGCGAAAGATGCCAAGGGCTCCAACGCCCACCGCTGCCGCCAGTAGGCCCGCTACATAGAGCAGGCCGGCCCTGCGCCTTCCGATTCGCACCACTAGCGTGCGTTTACCTTGCTGTTCATCTCCGGCAATATCACGTAAATTATTGGCAATAAGGATGAGTACTGCCAGCATTCCAACCGGAATGGCAGCAACCGAAGATTCACCCCATGCCGGCTTACCTCCTGATATGACGTAATCACTGCCAACCGTAGCCACAATGCCAAAGAATACGAATACAAACAACTCGCCGAAGCCTAGGCTTGCATACGGTTTCGGTCCGCCTGAATACCCAATAGCGGCAATGGCCGCTACAAGCCCTACGATCAGTATCCACCAACGATCAAGCACGGCTGCGAGTGCCAAGCCTGATGCACCTGCAAAACAAAAGGACAGCACAGCCGCAATCGCTACGTTTCGTGCGCTTACGGCCCCCGATGCCGTAAGCCGCATGGGGCCTACTCGACCAACGTCTCTACCCGACACTCCATCGTAATAGTCATTTGCATAGTTGACCCCGATCTGCATGCCTACTGCTACTGCAAGAGCGAGCAGGGCCCTCGTCCACTCGCCGGAGTCGAGTCCATGTGCCAGCCCGAACGATCCTGCACGGTTGCTGGCCACAAGACTGGCACCGGTACCAACGGGCATCACGGCCGCAACAAGCGTGCGCGGTCGGGCACCCACTATCCATGACTTCATTCCAGGCATTCACCTACATTACACTTCGTGGGACAGGCCTCTCCATACCTACCAGTTCCTGGTACCTCATCAGCTCGCAAGAGTGGCCTGTCTTTGTGACAGAGTATGAACAATCCACGATCATTACACAGCCGCAACATATCGTATTCTAACGGATAGGCGTCATGAGCCCGATCAAGGTCGTCGGGGAAATTGCGAAAAATTAGGATTGCGCTTGCCCAGAAACGCATCTCTACCTTCTTGTCCCTCTTCGGTCATATAAAAGAGCATCGTGGCATCCCCAGCCAGTTGCTGTATACCTGCCAGGCCATCATCTGCAGCGTTGAAGCCGGCCTTGAGCATACGTAGTGCTATGGGCGAAAGCTGGAGGATGCGTCTACACCAGGCAACGGTCTCCATTTCCAGTTCCTCCACCGGTACGACTGCATTGACAAGTCCCCATTCAAGAGCCTGATAAGCATCATATTGCCGGCACAGGAACCAAATCTCTTTGGCGCGCTTGATGCCTATGGTCCTTGCCAGCAACCCTGCACCGTATCCTCCATCAAAACTACCCACCATGGGGCCAGTCTGGCCAAACCTCGCGTTGTCGCCTGCAATTGTCAGATCGCAGACAAGATGAAGGACATGTCCGCCTCCTATGGCGTATCCGGCCACCATGGCAACAATCGGTTTTGGTGTACGCCTCATCTGTATCTGCAGATCAAGAACATTCAACCTCCCGATAGAACGAGCAGCTAGAGCATCACCACCAATATAGCCATCATCACCCCGTATGCGTTGATCGCCCCCGGAGCAAAAGGCTTCCTTGCCCTTGCCGGTAAGGATGATGGCTCCCACATCCGCGTCGTCACGCGCCAGCGCAAGAGCATCAGCAAGCTCGAACAGCGTCTGCGGCCGGAATGCGTTTCGCACTTCGGGTCTGCAAATGGTTAACCGCGCAATACCCTCTGCCCGCTCGTAGGTAATATCACGATACTCCCCTATGGAAACCCACTCAGGTTGGCCTATTTGTCTAAGGCTCTCAACAGGATCTGAACTGGACGTAGATACGTTGGAGTCGGCAGGGGTTGGTGAAAAGTCAGTAAAATCCATGTCAACAGCCTACACAAAACACCTACATGCTGGACAATCGGCCCAAATCCGACACCGCCACCATTCTTACTGCACTTTTCCAGCAGGGCAGGAGGGACTCGAACCCGCAACCGCCGGTTTTGGAGACCGGTGCTCTACCAATTGAGCTACTGCCCTAAGGCGCTACGTGACCGCTACGTATGATATAAATGTTCAGCGAGTCTCTTTATGGAGCGTATGTGCTCGATCCCACCGGCAGTACTTCATCAGCTCTATACGCTCGCGATCATTCAGCTTGTTCTTTGACGTTATGTAGTTACGTCTCTTACAGGTTTCGCATGCCAAGGTAACATGCACTCGCTTCTCTGCTTTTGCCATAATGTCTCACCTCTTCGTTGTTGCCCAGTGCAAAGCCTATCAGTAGCGGCGGCGGGACTCGAACCCGCGACTTCACGATTATGAGCCGTGTGCTCTGCCAACTGAGCTACGCCGCCCCGGAATGATCCAACTAACTTGTTACTATACCATAATTGGCAGCGGGGTCTCCAGTACGCTGGCCCACTTGACCTTCTCGCCGTTGTACCGACCCAGGAGACATCCATAAGATCGCCCCGATTCCACCGGAGGCTATACTCGGACCATGAAGTGCAAGATGAAGAAATTGGGTAAACCGCTGGGTGCCGGCTTTGGCCTGCTCGGAGCAATGGCAGCCATATGGTGGTTTGCCCTTAGGCCACGCAGATCGAAGCAACATGTGACCACCAAGGAGTGATCCGGCACCGGTTAGCCACGCTCGCGCCAGTATCTCCAGCACGCATTCCTAGCACGCATCCACCAGCCGAGGATAGCGGTTCAGAAAGCCGGCTGGAACTACTTGCAGCTGATCCCTGTCAAGACGGTTAGAGAGCGGCAGGTGGCGCGTACACGAGCCGGCTCAAGATGCATTGACCAGCCGGGGAAGGATCTCGCTTATCGACCCCAGGATAACGACTTCAGCCAGGTCATCCATCTCGGTAGGCGACCCATTCACTATGATGACGGAAGCGCCGGAGGCACGAGCGGTCGGGACTAGCCCGGCAGCAGGAAATACCGCAAGACTTGTGCCTACAGCAAGCAACACTCCAGCCTCACGAGCAGCCCTATCCGCCCTGTGCAGGTCTTCCTCCACCAGATCCTGGCCAAAGCTGATTGTGGCTGCATCAATTATGCCACCACACTGCCCGCCATCGACAGATACAACGCAATGCGGATCCAGATCACCATGGTCTACGCGTTCCAGCACTTCCTGCATGTCATAGCGCGCTCCGCAGGACATGCAGACCGCTTTGCGCATGGTTCCGTGAATCTCGACAATCCTGCTGGGATCGCTTCCGGCCAGCTGATGAAGCCCATCAATATTCTGGGTAATGAGTGTGTGCAACTTTCCTCGTGCCTCTAGACTAACCAGGGCATTGTGGCCGTCGTTGGGTAACGCATTCCAGACGGGAGAATGAAGCCGCTCCTGCCATACCCTCCGCCTTAGCCCTGAATCGGCCACGTAGTATCGGATATCGGAGAGCTTCTCCGCATCAGGGTTCTTGGTCCAGACTCCATCGGGTCCTCTGAAATCGGGAACGCCGGAATCTGTGGATATACCCGCCCCGGTTAGCACCGCTATCCTGTCCGACTTCTCAAGGATGTCATGCGCTTTCCGGATGGCTTCCTCGTTCTCATCGACTCCCCCATCTAAGCCACCTCCCTGCCTCACTCCTGCCATGACACCGTACCCATGGCCGTAGCCGAACTATTGTGTATCTTATCACGATACAGAGGCCAGGAAGCTATGTCGTTATGACCGTTGCCAGCAACAGCAACAGAGCGAGTACGGGCAGCACAAATACCAATGCAGCCTGCGGTGCCCATGATGCCGGATTCAGGCGATTGACAAGCCATCATGCCAGAGGATCCTGCCCGAGCAGCCGGAATCCCTGCCGGTACTTGATGCCGGGAGGCAGGCCACTCACCTCAGTGTCTTTACCGTCGGTCTCTACTGTGATCTTGGCACCGGCAAGTGGTATGCCTGACACCTTCAAATACCCCATACCCTCCATCAGCACCGGATGCATCCATACTTCACCCGAAGGAACGAGCGGCTCCATGCCAAGAAGGCTGCGCAGGCAGAGCAAAGGGGAAGCCGATGCCCATGCCTGCGGTGAGCAGGAGGTGGGATACGGTATAGGGGTTTCCAGGTCCGAACGAGACAGGCCGCTGTAAAGCTCCGGCAGCCTGCCCCCCATATGATTGGCGGCATCCATAAGGGATTTGATGATGGAAACCGACTGTTCCGTGAACCCGTAGCGCATGAGGCCGGCAGCACCTATCGCCGTGTCATGCGGCCATACTGAACCACAGTGGTAACTGAGCGGGTTGTACCCGCCCATCGACGATGCGAGGGTGCGAATCCCCCAGCCGCTGGCCATCTCCGGGCTGGTCAATTTCTTCGCCACTTCACCGGCTCTGTCCTCGTCCAATATTCCCGTCCAGAGGCAGTGGCCCATGTTGGAAGTAAGCGAATCAATCGGCTGCTTGCCCTCATCCAGCCCTATAGCAAGCCAGCCCCTATCCTCCAGCCAGAAATCCCTATTGAACCTCTCCTTGAGAGCTGATGCTTTGCCGCGATACAGGTCCCAGAGATCGTCATCCCCAAATGCCTTGGCTATCCTTGCCCTTGCCTTGTAGGCTCCGTACACATACGCCTGCACCTCGCACAGCGCAATGGGAGGATCAGCCACGCGTCCATCTGCATACCTGATCCCATCCCATGAATCCTTCCATCCCTGGTTCCTCAGCCCCCTATCCGTCTGGCGCTGATACTCCACGTACCCATCCTGATCCTTGTCGCCGAAACGCTCGATCCAGTCAATTGCCCGATCCACATTGGGCATAATCTCTTCTATGGCTTCCTTGGCTACTCCCCACCTGAACAGCTCACCGACAAGCATGACAAAGAGTGGAGTGGCATCCACGGTGCCGTAATAGATCGACCCGCCACCCAGCGATAGCGAAGGGGCCTCACCAAAACGCATTTCGTGCAGTATCCTGCCAGGTTCTTCCTCCGTCCTGGCATTCACCTCCCTACCCTGGAAACGGGCGAGCGTCTGGACCACACCAAGAGCAAGATCAGGATCGAATACGAGGGACATCCATGCGGTAATCAGCGAATCCCTGCCAAATACGGTCATGAACCATGGAGCTCCCGCCGCCACCACAGCCCTGTCGGGAAAATCCGGGTCGAACAGCCGCAACGCACCAAGGTCCTCTACGCTTCTCCCAATAGTCCGGCTGAAGGACTCGCTACCGGTTTCTATTTGAGGAACATTCCTCCTCCAAGCCGCTAGGCGCTCTGACGGAGCGGCAATCTCTATCGGACTACCGCACAGGTACCGAGGCGGTATGTCCTTACCCTCCATGACCGGGTGTATCTCCAGGCATAGATTCCACCTCCCTGCTGGCGGTACGATCACCTCGAATCGATACAATTCGTTGGCAATCTGGGTTGGGAGGGGATAGAACTTTACCCTGACGCCCCTCGAGAACCCGCCGCGGCGGAACGAAAAGACCACCTGATCAGACCCGGTATCGTAAGTGACCTCTCCGTCCGGATCCCCTCCCCTCCCCTCTTTGACGGCGAATAGGTTGGCAAAGTCTGCGTTCAGAAATATATCCAGGGAACAATAGGTGGCCTCGTGATTAAAGTTCTGGATCTCGACGTCCTCTCTCATCCCATCGCCCAAATACCGAGACCTGGTGATAAGAAGGGTGGATGCTGTATCACCAGGCCGCGGCAAGGGCCGCGACACAAAGGTCGCAGAGAACGGCGCACCACTCGATATTCCGAGCCCCTCCAGCCTATCCTCGTTTACTCTCATCTCGTAACACGAAATTACTCTCGAATCCCTGAAAAAGAGCCCTTGTGCAGCGCCTGCCACGACATCGCCGTTGCGCTCGCTTATCGAAAACGTGGACTCCTCCACCAGCGTCACCAAGTTGCCCATAAACCCTATGGATTCGGACACTCCCGTAGCGTTCCATTGATCGCTCATAATCTCTCAAGCTATCCTATCCACCGAGCCGATGCCAGGCGATGCGAACCACTGCCGTTACTGTTTTTTTCTAACAGCTGTTGTGTAAATGGCAGGACTCAGGCTAGAATGGTTTTATGGCATTGTTGCTCCAGATCAAAGACCTGCACGCGGGAATCCAAGAACACGAGATACTACACGGCGTCAACCTGCAGTTGGATGAGGGAGAGGTACTCGCTCTGATGGGACCCAATGGGTCAGGAAAGTCCACGCTTGCCAATGTAATGCTTGGAAGTCCAGAGTACGAAGTCACTTCCGGGCAGATACTCTACAAAGGAGAGGACGTAACCTCATGGGCGGCAGACGTAAGGGCAAAGGCTGGTATGTTCATGGCATTCCAACACCCCGAAGCCGTAGAGGGATTGCCGGTAGTGCAGTTCCTGCGGCAAGCCATGTCAGCACGCCGATCTTCGGACGTATCCGCGCTGGAGGTAAGGGTGGCCGTCATGGAGTGGCTCGAACAGCTCGGGATGGACCCGTCCCTCGCCAGCCGCCATCTCAATGAGGGCTTTTCAGGCGGAGAGCGCAAACGAAACGAGGTACTGCAGATGGCGCTACTCGACCCTGATCTTGCCATCCTGGACGAAACCGACTCGGGACTCGATGTGGACGGTATTGCAATGGTTGCAAAAGGCGTGAATATGGTCAAGGATGCGCGTCCATCTATGGGAGTGGTAATGGTGACCCACTATGCAAAGTTTCTCGAAGTACTGCACCCGGAGCATGTAGCGGTTCTGGTGGACGGTGCAGTGGTGGCGAGCGGGGGCGACGAACTGGCCACCGAAATCGACCGCAACGGGTACGATGGATGGAAGTGATGAACAGTAAATTGGATGTGGCACGCATAAAGGGCGATTTCCCGTTGCTGTCGCGCGAGATTCACGCGGAACCAATCGTGTACCTTGACTCCGCTGCGTCATCCCAGCGCCCACTCTGCGTCATAGAGGCAATGTCCGCTTATTACGAACACAGCCATGCCAATGTCCACAGGGGAGTATACAGACTCGCAGAAGAAGCTGACAGGCTGTACGAGAAAGCTCGCCTCACCGTAGGTGGATTTGTCGGAGCACCAGAGCCTCTCAGGGAAGTCGTATTCACAAAGAACGCCACAGAAGCAATCAACCTTGTATCATACTCCTGGGGCATGCATAATCTGCATGAGGGCGACATCGTGGTGGTCACCGAAATAGAGCATCATGCAAACCTGGTCCCCTGGATCACACTGGTAAAAGAACGAGGGATAGACCTGCGGGTGATACCAATGGGCGACGATTACAGGCTCGACCTGGATGGACTTGAACGGATTCTTGATGGAGCAAGGCTTGTCGCATGCACCCTGATGTCCAATGTTCTTGGCACGATCCCGCCGTTCCGGACAATCGCTGATGCAGCGCACGAAAATGGCGCTCTGGTACTTGCAGATGGAGCCCAGCTCGTTCCCCATGGGCGGGTGGATGTCGGAGCATTGGGATGTGACTTCCTCGCCTTCAGTGGGCATAAGATGCTCGGCCCCACCGGAATAGGAGTGCTATGGGGAAAAGCGGAGCTACTTGATGCCATGCCTCCGTTCATGGGAGGAGGCGGGATGATACGCGATGTGCGCTTTGACGGGATAGTGCCTGCCGAGATACCTGCACGTTTCGAAGCAGGCACCCCCCCCATCGCCGAAGCTGTCGGCCTGGACACCGCGATAGAATACCTTGACACTATTGGTATGGATAATATTTTTGATCACGATGTGTATCTAACTGGATACGCCCTGCGCTCGTTGGAGCAACAGTTCGGAAAGGACATAATCGTTATGGGTCCTAATGATACGGGTAATCGAGGAGGGGTGCTCTCGCTGGCACTCAAAGACATACACCCTCATGATCTGGCGCAGGTACTCGACGAATCCGGAGTATGTATAAGGGCGGGCCACCACTGCGCAAAGCCTCTGATGCGGCGCCTCGGGACAAGCGCGACTGCCAGGGCCTCCTTCTACCTGTACAATGACACATCCGATGTGGACAAGCTGATCGACGCGCTTAAAAAAGCAGATAGCCTATTTGGATGAGCATGTCTGGACTGGAAGACCTATACAGAGAAATAATCCTCGATCACTACAGGAATCCGCGCAATCGCGGCAAGCTGGAGGTCCCCCCGTCACACCGGGTGGAAGCGTACAATCCCCTTTGCGGCGATGAGGTGGCAGTGTACCTGCAAGTCCACGACGGCGTACTGCAGGACATAAAGATAGAAGGGCAGGGTTGCTCGATCAGTCAATCGTCGGCATCTCTCATGTCAGCCGCCGTCAAAGGAAAGAGCCTGGAGGAAATTGAGCATATCATCAAGGATTTCAAGAGCCTCATGTCTATACACGAGGCTGGCCTCGGCGTTTCGGATGACGTTTCAGGAACTGGCCAACGCAGTGGAGCCAGCGATGGGAATGGAGTAAATGGTGGGAGTGGGAGTGGCGAAAATGTCGGCGACGCCACTAGTAACGCTGGCAGTGGCAATGTAAACAACAGCGACTACTACATAGAAGAAGCCAGTGTGGACCTGGACAGCCTTGGCGAGTTGGCCGCGCTGCAGGGGGTCGTCCGCTTTCCGGTCAGGATCAAGTGCGCCGTTCTTGGGTGGAATGCACTGGCGCAAGGACTGGAAGAAATCGCGACCGATGCCCGGTAGCTGGTCGGCAAGCGGGCCATCGAACAAGCGCGCAACATAAACCGATGAAGGTACGTAACTTCGTAACGGCAGCAAGTGCGCAATCTAATGCCCCTGCATGGCTGTCCAGTAGGAGAAACCAGGCACTCGGCAGATTGGCAGCCATGGATAAACCTAGCGAATCAGAGGAACACTGGCGTTATAGCATCATAGATGACCTCGATATAGATGATCTTGTACCGGCAACCACCTATGATACCGCCTGGTCAGTAATACCACGTCAGCATGTTTTCCAGCCTGCTGACAGCTCTGCGACAGGCATCTCGGATGTGATTAGCGCTGCCGAGGCATATGCCAGGAAAGTCGCAACCAAGCTGAAGGGCTCGTATAGTGCTCTTGCCGTCCTGTACGACGGCATCCTGGTGGTATTCGAGCCGGGTGTGGGCCACGATGCGGGTAGCCATGTGAATGAAGGTAAGGGCTACGTCTATGACGATACCACCAGCCGCGATTCGAGTCGCGATTTGGGTAAAGGCGACCATGCAGGCAGCAAGATCATCCTGCATGCGCCTAGTGAGGCGGCACTTGGCTTCCTCTCGCTATTCAATGCCCACGAATGGCCAGATGCGCTACAAGAATTACACGATGCATTCAGCCCAGAACCAGCAATACTGCGCATACCCGATGGCGTCACGCTGGAACAGCCCGTAGTCGTTGTCAACGTAGCATCCACCATACCGACCCCCACGATGGCATCTCCGGCTATTGCTACTCCGACCGCTCCTACTCCGGCGGCAGCGGCATCTCCGGTGACTCCAGATGGCAGGACCCCTGTATCCTTTTCCACACTGGGAATCGACTTGGGCACCGGTGCCCGAGCTTCGGTCGTGGAGATCGTAACCGCCCTGCCATCGGCGCCAGATACAACCAGCACGGACAACGCGCCTGACGGCCGGGACGGGCCTCGCTCACTTTTCATGCCGGTAACCTTGGTAAACCTCAGCGACAATTCCGCCCTGAACTATGTCAATATTCAAATACTCCCCCAGGGTTTCTGGCAGTTGAGCCATCTTCATAGCCTGCTGGGCAACGGTGCGCAGCTCAGGTCTCTAGCAGCATCCCTGGGCGGAACCTATGCAAGGACCGTTACGGAGTCCACGCTTGCAGGTAGTCAAAGCAGCACAGAACTGCTCGCGGCCTATCTCGGCTCCGCCAACCAGGTACATGATATGAGAACCGTACAGCGTCACGTCGCAAAGCGCACAGCAAGTAATCTACTGTTCGTCGGTGCTGCCGGCGACCAGGCAAGAGCGGTGTACAGCGGCCTAATCAAAATGGAACCTGGAGCCAAGAGAAGCGATGCCCTGCAGACCAACCGCAACCTGATCCTCTCCGAGGGGGCAAAGGCTGACTCTGTGCCCAACCTGTCCATAGAGGAAAATGACGTAAGATGCAGCCACGCATCCTCGACCGGCCCAGTGGACAGCGAGATGGTTTACTACCTGGAAACCCGAGGAGTCAAACCCGAGGACGCAAAACGACTCCTGGCAAGGGGGTTCTTTGCTGGCATCCACGCCAAGAACCCAATACCTGAAACAGATGCATGGCTTACCAATGAGATCGAAGACCGTATGCAAAGGATGGAGGACGGCAATGCCTAAATCTATCGTGGTGTGCAAAGTCGATGACATAAGAACAGGGCAAGCCCGCCGCTTCTTCGTATTGGACAGGAACATATCCATAATCAGGATAGATGACAACTTCTACGCCATCGGTGACACCTGCAGCCATCAAAACTACTCCCTGTCGGAAGGAACCGTCATGGCAGAAGACCTGGAAATAGAGTGCCCCAAGCACGGTTCCACCTTTGATCTTCTTACCGGTGAACCTCGATCCCTACCAGCTACCAGGCCGGTGCCTGTCTATACAGTAGAAGTTGCCGGCGGTGAGGTGAAGGTAGTTATCGAGTGAGCAGGCTCCGCATAATGTCGCTCCGGGCAGGCTTGCCCGGGCATACCATCCTGAACGGCATAGATCTCGATATCGGTCATGGCGAGATACATGCTCTGATCGGGCCCAATGGATCCGGCAAGTCGACCCTTACCCATGTCCTCATGGGGAAGTCCGGCTACGAGGTGACCAGCGGAAGTGTACTTTTCAACAATGAAGATATATTGGGTCTCGATACATGGGAACGAGCAAGGCGCGGGCTGTTCGTGGCTCCGCAACAGTCCACTGAAATACCTGGCGTCACCATGGAGGACGCTCTCAAAAGCGCAGTAGACGGCAATGCAGCCCTCCACGATGCAATTGCAGCGGAAGCCAATGAGGTCAGATTTGACACTGCCATGCTCTCCAGATCCATGAATGCGGACCTCTCAGGAGGTGAGCAGAAACGTAGCGAGGTGATTCAAATGGCTATCCTCCAGCCACGTCTCGCCATACTTGACGAAATAGATTCCGGGCTCGACATGGATGGCCTCAGGGCGATCGCAAAGCGTATACGGCGCATCGTAGAGGAGACCGACACCAGCATGCTGATCGTGACTCACCGCATGAGATTACTGGACGAGATTCCCCTCGCCAAAGTACATGTCATGCTCAACGGACGCATAGTCGACAGCGATGGCCCTAGCCTGGCCAAAGCCATAGAATCCAGTGGCTACGCCCAATACTTTGAGGGATGTGAGTCAGAACCCCGACCGTTGACCCAGTAATCGATTGATGTCGAACGAACCCAGATAAGGACGAGTCCCAGCCGCTATATGCAGCGACCATTGTATGTAGTGCTACAAGTCTCACCTATAACATCAGGTAAAGCGCATCTCAGGTAAGGCGCATCCCAGATATGGCCCTGGCAACCACAAGGTGCTGTATCTCGCTCGTCCCTTCAAATATCGTATAGATCTTCGAATCGCGATACCAGCGCTCTACTGGATGTTCCGTTACATACCCTGCACCACCGAGTATCTGTACCGCCTGCTCGGTTACACGCACGGCGGTCTGGCCTGCAAACAGCTTCGACATTGAGCCCTCTCCAGCCTTGAAGGGGATTCCGTTGCGACCCATCCAGGACGCTCGCCATACGAGAAGCCTTGCCGCATCTATGGCTGTCTTCATGTCGGCAAGCATAAAAGATATGGCCTGATTCTCGATGATGGCCTTACCGAACTGCTTCCTTTCCTTGGCGTATTCGAGTGCGTATTCATACGCGGCACGAGCAATGCCGATCGCCTGCGCACCTACAATAGGCCGGGTGGACTCGAATGTCGCCATTGCAGCCTGAGAAGAAGATTTCTTGCCCTCGCGAGCCCTCGCCAGCCTCTCGTCCAACTTGTCCTTGCCTCCGAGCAGGCAGCGCCCCGGTATGCGACAATCTTCGAGCACCACTTCGGCGGTATGGCTGGCCCGTATTCCCAACTTCTTGAACTTCTGACCCATCGATATCCCTGGAGTTCCCTCCGGCACTACAAAACTGGCCTGCCCCCTTGATCCGAGTGACGGATCCACGGAGGCGACCACGACATGGGTATTGGCTATACCCCCATTGGTGATCCATGTCTTGGTGCCATTTAGCACCCACTCGTCATTAGCTTCGTCGTATACAGCCCTAGTGCGCAAAGAACTCACATCGGAACCGGCATCCGCCTCTGACACGCAGAAGGCTCCCAGTTTCAATGCGCCCGGCTCTCCGTAACATTGCGGAACCCACTCCCCTACCTGCTCTGCGGTGCCGTTTGCAACGATACCGGCTACTGCAAGAGTGGAACCCTGTATAGCAAGAGCTAGTCCCGCATCTCCCCAGGTCAATTCCTCGTTGGCCATAGCAACGGTCAACCCTGTCTCATCCGCCCAGCAATTGGCCAGGAAATCGAAACTGTACAGCCCTATCTTAGCAGCCTCTTCAACAATTGGCCATGGGAACTCTTCGCGCTCATCCCACTCGGCAGCCGCGGGTCGCATGGTTCCCTCCGCAAAGTCATGAACCCATTTCTGGATCTGCAGCTGATCTTCATTGAGCTCAAACCCAAAGTTTGCCATCATATCCTCCTTTACAGCGCCTCCGCCTGCCGGAAGTGCTATAACCTGTACTTTTACATAACTACAGGCCCTAATGCCGTATTTTCTCACCAGATCATTAGGACTGTTACTTTATAGTAACTACTATACTCCACTTTGGATATGGCTGCAACTTGCGATCCAGCCGAATGTTCGCACGGGCATCTTCATGCATGCTATACTTTCACTTCTATGGCAAACATCAAGAGCCAGATCAAGAGAAACAGGCAGAACGAACGCAGGTACCAGCGGAACAAGGCTGTACGCTCAGAGATACATACCAGGACAAAGACCGCTCTCGCAGTCATCGAAGCAGGCAACCCGGAAGATGTCGACCTGGTCCGCCAGGCCATAAAGCGTATTGACAAGGCGGCAGCCAAGGGAATTATCCATCCCAACCAGGCTGCAAGGCGAAAGTCGCGCCTCATGCGCAAGGCTGCAGGACTTTAGCCGCTCGCCACCTATCTGCTCGCCAGCAGGAGCGCTACCGCTTAGATGGTTTCGCCGGAGCGCGCCGTCTGACTGACGTGTGTTGCCTGCGGACCGTGCGGAGTCTGCTGAGCCTGCCGACCAGGATCTCGAGGACCGTCATCGGAGGCAGCGCAGTCCTCCCGCGAAGATCCAGGTCCGCTTCGGCCAGCAGCGTGATCGCACGGCTGAGGCCGTCACCACCCAGTTGCCTGGAAAGGCGCAATGCCTTCTCTCCAAGAAACCTGGACTTGGTACCGATGATTGCCGCTGCCTGCTCACCGGATGCGAGGGAAAGGCCATCAAGCCGGAACGCCCCTTCGTAGTGCCGGTAGAGTACGGTCAATATCGCCAATGGGTGCAGTGCACCCGCATACGAGAGCCTGTGAAGGTTTTCCAGCGCCAATGCAGCATTGCCGGCATCAATAGCATCCGTGAGGTCCCAAGATGGTACCGAACCAGCTTCTCCCATGAACGGCTCTATATCCTGCCTGGACAGCGTTTTACCGCGCCCGTAGGTCGTGGCCAGAATGGCAAGCAACCCCTCTAGGCGTGAGAAATCCTCGCCTACACGATCATCCAGGAATTCTCTGGCGCTTGCATCCAGATGAAGGGAGGACTCCGCAAGCTTGTCGTGGAACCACTTGGCCCGGTCTCTACCCCCAGGGGACGTTTCATCAATGACCGTACCGGATTCCTGCACAGCAGCCTTGAGGGGTGCCGGCACAGTGCCCCCGCCACCGGTAACCACCAGATAGACCCCGTCTATCATGTTCTGCAGGATGTCGACGAGACGTGTAGCATCCGCTGTAGATATGCGCCCAGCCTGCCTGACCACTACGATCCTTCTATCCACCACCAGCGGAGGCGTAAGGAGTGCCTCGGCAACCCTGCCGGCATCCAGCCCATCTGAATCGGGCCCGCCATATTCCTCAACGACCATCGACGGATCGTATTCTCCAGCCAACTCGTGCAAGAGCGCCACAAGGGTGTTGTCCACCAAGCCTTGATCGGAGCCTTGTATTAGATAGAGTGGCCTTTTGCCGGCCAACTGAGGCTTCGTCTTCACGCAGATTCCTTCATGAGTGCCTCCAGCGTATCCCTGATCATGCAAGCAGACTTTACATCGTGGACCCTGAGTACCCGGCATCCCAGTATGACGCCGACGGAAAGCGCAGAACAGGTTGCATCGCCACGTTCTTTTACTCCAAGCCCGAGCAGCTCACCCAGGAAATCCTTGTTTGATGCAGCCAGGAACACCGGATAGCCCATCGCCGCAAATTCGGGCGATGCACCCAGCAACGCAAGTGACTGCTCCGTTGACTTGCCTAGATCCAGGCCAGGATCGATGATGATCCGGTCACGTGTGATACCCGCGCTCGAGGCCGCAGCCACCTTGCCTTCCAGGTACTGTTTGACAGTAGATACCACATCGTCGTAAACGGGATTCGGATCGAACACCCGTGGCCCAAGTCTTATGTGAGCGGCCACCACCGAACCACCACCGCGCGACACCGCGGCCAGGTATCCGGGGTCCTTAAAACCGCTGATATCGTTCGCGAGCACGGCACCTGATGAAAGGGCTTCTTTCACCACCTCCGCCCTCCATGTGTCCACTCCCAGCGGAATGTCGATCCTGCTATGCAGAGCCTCGATAGCCGGCATCACCCTGTCCAACTCCTCATCCAGGCTTACCTCGGGACCAATGCCTGCCTTTACCCCACCCACTTCAAGTACGTCGGCACCTTCGTCCGCAAGCCGGAGGGCCTTGCGAACAAGAGCGTCCAGGTTGTAAGTCTCCCCTGCATCATAAAAGGAGTCTGGAGTCCTGTTGAGGATTCCCACCACCAGCACTCGCTCAGAAAGTTCATAGCAACGATCTCCCAAGGACAGCGTCAGATCCTCCGGCACCACGGGCTTGAACGACTCGAGCAAGACGTCAGCCGGATTTACAGGGCTGGTACCCAGTGTTCAAACCTTCAGAAAAGCCTGGCTGACAATGCTTTGCGGTACTTGGTGACAAGCGGGTCGCCGGAAGGCATCGTCTCCAACAGATCAAGATACTCCTGCCTTGCCCGTTCGTCCTCTTTCACAACCTCCAGCAACGCATCCAAGCGAGTCGGGGTACTGGCGCCCGAAACGTCGACATTGGCAAGCATTAGCCTAGCACGAGCCGCTATTTTCCGGGTATCTGGATCTTCGGGTATCTTCTCGAGCAACCCTAGTGCCTGACCAGGATCATCCTGGTCGCAGAGCAAGGTTGCAAGAGCAGTAACCGCCCCCTTATGATCAGGCTGCAACTCCAACGCTTTGCGTAGGGACACCTCATCTCCGGCCTTGACAAGTAAGTCGGCCTCAGACTCCTCTGGCTGGGGCGCACCACCGGCCAGCTTGGCCACCCACTCCGTAACCTTGGGCTCTCCCAAGGCTCCGATGAAACCGTCTACAACCTTTCGGTCCTTGACACCGACCACCATCGGGATCGACTGCACCTGGAATGCCGAGGACACACCTGGATTCTCGTCGACATTTATCTTTACCAGATCGACGGTGCCGTTGTAAGAACCGACCACTCTCTCTATTATGGGACCAAGGGTTCTGCAGGGACCGCACCACGGCGCCCACAGGTCGACCACTACGGGAACCTGCTGGGATCGATCCAATACATCACGTTCAAAGGTGGCATCAGTTGCATTCTTCACACTTTTTACGATAGCGCCTGTAGGGGCATGTATACGCAATCCCGAGCAAACACCCCTCTTGCCTGGAGAAACGTGGCGCCAACGCACAAGCCTCCTACTGCAATCGTCTCACTATCTCCCTGGTTGTATCCGCGGTATGCTGCACCGGTTGGGCAGGGTCATACTCTCTCAAGTACCCCAGTACCGCATCGCTCATCCTCGAGGCAGCATCTTTCTCACCCAAATAGTCAAGCATCATCGCTGCCGAGCGAATAGCTGCAACAGGATTAGCCCTGCCGGTACCTGCTATATCGTGAGCTGCTCCATGCACGGGTTCGAACAGTGACGGCCCGTTACGGGATAGATTGAGATTGGCTGACGCGGCAAAACCGATCCCGCCAAAGACCGATCCCGCCAGATCGGTCAGTATATCGCCAAAGAGATTGTCGGTAACGATAACGTCGTAACGCCCCGGGTCCTCCACTAGGTAAATACATGCTGCATCCACGTGGCTGTAGCTGCGTTCCACCTGGGAAAAGTCAGCTGCAACCTCGTCAAATACGCGTTTCCACAGGTCTCCGGAGTAGGTGAGCACATTGGTCTTGTGCACCAACGATATCCTCTGTGCCGGACGTTGAGCCGCAATGTCAAAAGCAGCACGCACGCATCGCTCGACACCGTAACGGGTATTGACCGATCCCTGCGTCGCCACCTCATTGTCGGTTCCCTTACGCAATATCCCCCCCTCTCCCGCATACGGCCCTTCCGTGTTCTCCCGTATCACCACCATATCGTGCCCCGTAGCTATAGAACCCGGTATGCCGGTAAACGGGCGCAAATTGACATACAGGTCTAAGTCAAAACGTAATTTCAGCAACAGGCCTCTTTCGAGGAGGCCATCAGGAACATCCACGGAACCAATAGGAGGACCCACCGCTCCGAGCATTATGGCGTCAAACTCCTTCAGAGTGGACAACACGTCGTCAGGCAGGACCTCGCCAGTACGCAAGTAGTGCGCAGCACCGAGATCATACATGGTGGTGTCCAGCTTCACGCCCACCACATCCACCACTTCAAGAGCCGCCTCCAACACTTCCGGCCCTATGCCATCTCCACCGATAACGGCTATCTTGTAATTCCCTGCCATGCCTGACCAAGCTCCTTATCCAGCAAAATATCCCATCCGTCCGCCATCTGGGTGAATTCCTGATGCCGCCATCCGGCCTACAACTGACCCGACACTACGCTAGCATATGAGATGTGGAAAATCCGAATGTGCCCAAGACACACAACCCTGCGACACTCACCAGTTCGACTCACGAAAGGCTGCAAGCCGAGCTGGACCAACTCACTACAGTCGGACGCGTCGAGATTGCGAAGGCCATCGAGGCGGCCCGTGCTCTCGGCGATCTCTCGGAAAACGGCGATTACCATGCAGCCAAGGACGCTCAGGGAAAGATGGAATCCAGGATCAGGCAATTGCAGGCATTGCTACGAGATGCCACGATAGTACCGGACGATGAAGCTGCAGCCTCGACCACCGTCACCACCGGGTCCATTGTGACTGTATTGTACGAGGGAGACGACGATGAACAAAGCCTAGTGGTCGGGACCATCGAAGAGAAGCGGGAAGGCCTCAGCGTCGTATCCCCTCAGTCTCCTTTAGGCAAGTCATTGATGGGAAAGAAGGTTGGCGATACGGTGGAATTCGAAGCCCCCAGAGGAACTCTCAAGGCGAAGATACTCAAACTCGGACAGGAAGAGCTATGAATACCCTTCCGGACAAGATATGGGACAGACATGTGGTGCATTCGTCAAAGAATGAGCCGGACCTGCTCTACATAGACCTGCAACTGATCCACGAAGTCACCTCTCCGCAAGCATTTGCGGGCCTGAAGGACCAAGGGCGCAAGGTCCGCCGCCCCGATCTTACCGTTGCAACTGCAGACCATAATGTACCAACCATGGACATCGACAAGCCGGTAGCTGACGCCGTCTCGGCCAAGCAGCTGGAGCTGCTCTCGGCAAACTGCCAGGAATTCTCCATTACTTGCTTCCCCATGGGCCACCGCGACCAGGGCATTGTGCATGTAATCGGGCCAGAGCTCGGACTCACCCAGCCCGGGATGACTATAGTCTGCGGAGACAGCCATACCTCCACCCATGGAGCTTTCGGCGCCCTGGCGTTCGGTATTGGCACCTCCGAGGTGGAGCACGTACTTGCCACCCAAACCCTTCCGCAGTACCGTCCCGGCACCATGAGCATCACCATAGATGGCACGCTTACTCAAGGATGCAGCGCCAAGGACATAGCGCTCGAAGTCATATCGAGAATAGGTACGGGGGGTGGCATGGGGCACATGGTCGAATACCGTGGATCAGCCATAAGGGCACTCACAATGGAAGGCCGCATGACCCTGTGTAATATGACCATTGAAGCAGGTGCAAGAGCGGGCATGGTAGCCCCGGACGAGACCACTTTTGCGTACCTGGAAGGACGGCGCTACGCCCCGAAGGGGAGGGAGTGGGAGTTGGCTCTCGAGGATTGGGGCGCTCTCCATAGTGACGAGGATGCAGTGTTCGACAGGAGCATAATCATCTCCGCTGGCGACGTCCGACCGAATGTCACCTGGGGGACCAATCCTTCCCAGGTGGTACCGGTGGACGGCAAGGTACCTGACCCGGGCTCTTTCGCCGATACCGGCGATAGAGAGGCGGCAGGTAGAGCACTCGAGTATATGGGTCTCGAGCCCGGTACCAGGATAAAGGACATCAAGGTCGATACGGTGTTCATAGGATCATGTACCAACTCACGCATAGAGGACTTGAGGTCTGCAGCATCGGTGCTGGATGGTCGCCATGTGGCTCAGGGGCTGCGGGCACTTGTAGTACCTGGATCACACGCCGTGAAGTCACAGGCGGAGCAAGAAGGGCTTGATAAAATATTCATCTCTGCCGGCTTCGCTTGGCGGGAACCAGGTTGCTCCATGTGCCTGGCAATGAATCCCGACAAACTCATCCCAGGCGAACGCTGCGCATCTACCTCCAATCGTAATTTCGAGGGACGCCAGGGCAGGGGAGGCAGGACTCATCTGGTATCTCCGGCAGTAGCGGCGGCAACCGCCGTGGCAGGATGCTTCAGCACACCGGACGATCTATGAATGCTGGATCGATCGGGACGGAAAGTCGCATAGCGGATAGGTACATAAAAGGACAGACGGAATATGGCACGCACGGGATGTGCGGGGAACCTGGAAAGCTCAGGAGGCTCAGTGGATGCAGGTAATGCAATGCGCCAGCACACGCACGATATACGACTCGAGCTATTCACGGGAAGCACTGCCGTGCTTCTGCGGGAGTCAACTGAAAGCATTATGCCGAGACATGTAGGACATACGGAGGAATATTGAAACCAGTAAAGATTATCCAGTCAAGGGCCGTACCTCTTGAACGTTCGGACGTTGACACAGACCAGATCATCCCCTCTGATTGGCTGAAACGAGTGGAGCGGACTGGATTCGGCGCCGGGCTGTTCTCCGAATGGCGTGACGGACCCGACTTCGTGCTGAATCTTCCAGAGTACCAGGGCGCCAAGATATTGGTGGCAGGGCCAAACTTCGGCACCGGCTCGTCCAGGGAACATGCTGTTTGGGCACTCATGGATTACGGATTCGAGGCGGTGGTGTCGCCACGTTTCGGAGACATATTCAAGAACAACTGCACGAAACAAGGTCTGATTACCGTCGAGGTGCCGGTGGAAGTCGTAGATTCCCTCACAATGGCAGTAAAGAACGACCCGATGCTCGAAATCACCATAGACGTAGAACGCAGGACAATCGAGGCACCTGCAGCCATGATCACCGCCACCTTCCCATTGGATGACTTTACTAAAGAGCGGCTCATGAACGGATGGGACGATATCGGACTCACGTTGCGTCACGAGGAGTCAATCTCAGCCTACGAGGCCAAACGGGCATCCTGGCTGCCGACCACCGGAATAGCCTGACGCATGGCAGGCATGAAGCCATACAGCCTTTCTCGCCGCCGCTGTGGACCGGTAGAGCACGTTGTTGCTTCAACTAGGTGATGGTTCCCAGCGGCTACGCATCACCACACGATATCAGTTGTCACCCCTGATGGTTCGTAGGGACAATTAGGATCCTCAGCTAGAGGATCTCCGTATGCGGCAAAAGCCTGGGAACGGGATCCTCCACAAATGCCCCGGTACTCGCACGTCCCACACCTACCGCGATAACCTGCCACATTCCTGAGAGCGTTCATCATTTCCGACTCCCTGTATACAGACATAAGTGACGACTCCCTCACGTTGCCAGCAACCATCGGCAGGAAACCACTGGGCGATATATCACCGGTATGAGAGATGAAAACCACCCCGTAGCCATCCCCCACCACAAGAGGCCGGCGCATGGTCCGGCGACCGGCTTCCCCGCTGCTTCCAGCCTGCCCACCAGCCCTACTCGTCCCCTCACCGGCACCACCACCCGATCTACCACCCTGGCCACCAGCCCCCTGGATACTTATACTTGCACCACTGCCACCACTGCCGGCGGCTGACCCTCCAGGTAAGGTTGCCCGATTCAAATGATCCATACCGGCACTGGGGAGTAGATCGGCTATCCCCGCCATGAGCCGTGTATACAGGGGAGTACGGGCTGCCGGATCATACCGTCCGGATAGACCGTGCCGCTCATCCTGACCAGTCATGGCGCTCTCACGCTGGACAAGCACGCGCCGGAACTGGGGTGCCTCAGTGGTCTTGGCCGGGATGACCTCGGACGACACCTCGGCAAGAAAGTACAATACATCTTCGACTTGCTGGTCTGTCAATGCCCTGAGGAGCTTTCCCCTGCCGGTCGGCACCAGGAAGAATACGCTCCACAACCCTGCACCAAGAGAGCGAACCAGATGCACGATACCGGGCAACTCTTCTACCGTCTCAGCACATACCGTGGTATTGACCTGGAGATGCAAGCCTACCGAAACGGCGGCTTGGGAAGCGTTCACGGTCAGATCGAATGAGCCAGGCACTCTCCGGAACCGGTCATGCGTACCGGCACCCGCTCCATCAATGGAAAATGATACGGCGGTGGCCCCAGCTTGGCGAAGAGCCATGAGGTTGTCACCAGTGGCAAGCGGCGTGCCTGACGGCGCCACAGCCATCCTCAAAGACAGCTGCGAACCGTAATAGACTATCTCGTTGAGATCAGGACGCTTGAAGGGATCACCCCCCGTCAATACGACAATGGGCCTGGGTGCCCCCAAGCTGGCCAGGTCATCCAGCACCCGCTTTATCTCATCGGTAGCTAGCTCATCCGGCGAACGCAACGGCACGGACTCAGCCCGGCAGTGGACACAAGCCAGATCGCAAGCTCGTGTAAGTTCCCAGAGAACGAGGAAAGGTCTGGCAGACCTGTCAAAATGGAGTTGCCGGTAAGAGGCCGACCGGCCAAGTCCGGTATCCGGAGAAGCGGCAGTTCCAGCAACAGTAACCATCACGTACAATCATACAGCCTTGCGGCACTTGGCATCCTCTCCCATGGCTGGAACGAGGAACCCGCGGGCGCATCGACGGCATGGACGTGGCTTGAGGCCGCCCTCAATGCCCAATGAGCCATCGCGATCACGCCTCCCCGCTCATTCCCGAACCGGCCGTAGTACCAGATGTTCCAGTTCGTGACTTGCGCGTGCCGGACAGGGGGGACAGATCGTAAAGTACCGAAGCGTCCCGGAGCCTCGCAGGCGGATCGGCCTCACCTGCAAGCCTGTAAACATTGGCAATCGACCTGAGTATGACCGCACGCGCAAGCCAGAAGAAGAACACTGCCCCAGGCAGTTCGGCTAGCAGGGCGGTAGCCAGGGTAATCCAGTCACCCCTGTGGCCTAACGACGTAATCACGTCAAACCACGCATCGGCCATCAACATGGTGCCGGCCACGATTGCCATGACCACCATGATCTGCTTGCGAAACCAAGCAGCCCAGGCAGTATATGCGAGCACGGCCATTAGTATCACGTCAAACCCTACCCAGAGCAATGTCCAGTGATGTGCTCTATATCTGATAGGCAACTTGATAGCCAGGAACACCGTCCAGGGAATCAGCCCTGCCACAATGGCAACTAGGGCAAAAGACACCACCCTGTTGAAATGGACAATATCTATTCCGTGATGATTGCTATGGCCATGCGAAAAAAAACCAAACTGCGCCCACCTGCTCCCTCTGCTCTCCGGTTCCGATCCAGCCGGCAACAGCTCCGGGAGCTCCGGAACCTCCCCAGTCATTCCGACCTCCTTGCCATCTGGCAACAGGAAGCATGAAATAAGTGGCTCAACGTCCTAGGCCATGCGGTATCCGCCAATGTTCCACCCATATACCTGATATTACCGTGCAAACACAGCAGTTCAACGCCGACCCCCGGCCTACATACCTGCCCGCTGCCACCTGCCCGGCCACCACCGGCTCCTCGAAGTGACCTCCTGCAGCACTATGGCGGCCTATACCTTCCCGATATCGCTCCTCTTCTCGAGCGGCCCGGCGACCGCCAAATCTATAGCATTGTACACTCTTGTCCTGGCAGCCTCCAGGCGAGGCGCCCGCCCGGCAAACGCCACGGCCCGCGAAGTACCTACCGTAACAAAATGCCCCGGTCCTTCCTCGACCGCCGCAGAAAAGCATACCTGCACCCCTGCTGCCGATGCCTTGTCCACATCGAGCACAAAACGATGTTGCCCCGCCGGCTCCAGTGCATACTCTGGAGATACCAGGTACACTACTATCGACGACTCTCGTGCCATAGGAACCAGACTATCGTTCAAGGACTGGTGGGACATCGCCCCCATGACATCAATCCAATCACCCTCGAAAAGCGTCATGATGTTGAGCCCTTCGGGATCGCCAAAACGGGAATTGAACTCGATCACCTTGGGGCCCTCCTCTGTGGCAAAGAAGCCGGCATTCATGCATCCATTGAAACGCCTCCCCTCTCTGGCCAGACACTCCAACGCATCCTGCACGATCTGGCAGGCATGCTCGTAAGTGGACTTGTCGAGAAATGGCAACAAACCGTCAGCTTGCGAGTACGACCCCATCCCTCCGGTGCCAGGCCCCCTGTCCCCCTCGAATCGATAGGGATAATCATAAGTGGCGGGCGGGAACACCACTCGCCTGCCATCCGTCATGGCCTGGATGGTGAATTCGGGTGCGTCCACCCTCTCTTCGACCAGAACTGCGCCACCATGCCGTCCAGAATCAATTATGGATGCTCCATAATCATACGCCGCAGCATTGTCCGCCAGATGTGGCCCCACTACCTTGACACCCTTGCCACCAGTAAGCCCGACGGGCTTTATCACCACATCCAACCCATCTCCTGCCATGCCGGATATGGCGGACTCCAACATTTCCAGGCTGGTTGCCAGCACGTACCTGGGATTCGCCGAAGGCTCGATCCTTGCTACCATCTGGCGTGAGTAGGCTTTGTTCCACTCGACTTCAGCACCGTCGCGGGTAGGCCCTACAGTTGGAACACCCGCTGCGATCAGAGCATCGACCACACCCGCCTCGAGCGGATTATCGCTGCTGACCATGGCGATATCTATATCGTTAGATGATGCATATTGGGACACCTGCCGGGGATCGCATGCATCTCCTATTGCATAACCACCACCAGTCTCCGATGCAACCTGGACGAGAGTAGGATTGGCATGACCCATGAACGCAAATACGGAACTCGATTGAGCCATACGCATCCCCAACGCGCTCTCGCGACCTCCCTGGCCGACGATCAAACTCTTCAACTCACAGGTCCCAAATCGCTTCGGTCAGATACGTGCGGCGATCTCGGCGGCAAACTCCGAGCATTTCACCTCTGTGGCATCCTCCATGAGCCGAGCGAAATCGTAAGTGACGACCTTGCTCGCTATGGTGGACTCCAGCGCTCTGACGATGTCGGTAGCTGCATCATTCCACCCCAGGTGCTCCAACATCAGCACACCGGACAGTATGACAGACCCTGGATTGACCTTATCCAAACCGGCATACTTGGGGGCGGTTCCATGAGTAGCCTCAAAGATGCCGTGCCCGGTCACGTAGTTGATATTTGCTCCAGGCGCTATACCTATGCCTCCAACTTGAGCAGCAAGGGCATCCGACAGGTAGTCGCCGTTCAGATTGGTGGTGGCAATCACATCGAAGTCATCAGGACGGGTCAGCACCTGCTGCAGCGTGATGTCGGCAATGCTATCCTTCACCAGCAATTTGCCTTCAGGCTTGCCGCCGCAGTCATCCCACGATACAGCTACGTCAGGAAACTCCTCCTTCACGAGTTCATACCCCCAACTGCGGAATGCCCCTTCGGTAAACTTCTGGATATTTCCCTTGTGCACCATGGTCACGCTACTACGGCCATGCTCTAGGGCATACTTGACAGCTGCCCGGATCAGGCGCTTAGAATTCTCTTCGGACACTGGCTTGATACCTATACCCGAATTCTCCTTCAGTTCCCATCCCATATTCTCCTTCAGGAAGGCGGCAAGCTTCAACGCCTCCGCAGTTCCTGCCTGGACTTCGAGCCCCGCATAGACATCTTCGGTATTTTCCCGGAAAATCACCATATCGACCTTCTCAGGATGACGCACCGGCGAAGGCACGCCCTCGAACCACCTTACTGGCCGCAAGCAAACGTATAGATCCAGCACCTGCCTGAGGGCCACGTTCAGCGATCTGATACCACCCCCCACCGGCGTAGTAAGAGGACCTTTGATGCCGATCAGGTAATCGCGAAAAGCTTCTACGGTTTCCTCGGGAAGCCAGCTACCCACTTCCTTATATGCTTTCTCCCCCGCCAGAACTTCCTTCCATGCAATCCTCCTGCCGTATTTTGCCACTGCAGTGTCGATGACCAGCTTTGCAGCAGGCCATATATCCACTCCAGTACCATCGCCTTCAATAAACGGAATCACCGGCTCATCCGGCACCACCAGTACGCCATCTGTATTCATAGTAATTTTCTTGAGCATGGAACCTAGTTTACCGGGTTGCGGCCAGCATGCTAAATCGGCCGGAAATGTGCGGGCGAGAGGACTCGAACCTCCACGCTCTTGCGAGCACCGGGACCTAAACCCGGCGCGTCTGCCAATTCCGCCACGCCCGCATTCCTGCCGCCAGAACCTCTAAGGGCCAGTGTAGCGTCTCGCCGGTGCCTGCTCGTAACGGATCCTCATCCTGCGGCAAGCACTGCAGGGCCAGTCAGCCACGCAGGGTGACGCCCGACTCCCGCTCAAGTATGTCGAGGCAGCGGGAACGCACCTCCGCGATCTCGGTATCTGTAAGGGTATGATCCAGCGACGACAACCTGATCCTAAAAGTGAGGCTGCGATCCCTACCGTCACCGAATTGGTATACATCGATGAGTTTCACGTACTCGAGGATGTCCCCTGCGGCGGTTCGCAGCAAGCGCGAAATCTTGGCAGCCGCAATCTCTCGCGGGACCGTGAAACACAGGTCGATATCAGTCGATGGGTACCTGCTGATCGGCTTTGCCGGCTCACCCTTCGCAGGGGCTGCATCAAGCAGGAGGCCTAGGTCAAGCTGGAGCCATCCGATCCTCCGCCCATCGGGATGGATTGCTGAAATCCCTCCGGCATGAAAGTGGGCCACCACATCCGGATCCACTTCCCCCACGACTCCTATGGCGGTGCCCGGTTGCAACGCCCCGGCCCGATCCAGCGACGTTGGCGAACACTCACCAACGGCATCGCTCTGGACCGGCATCTCGCTGCTCGCGACCACCAGCCCGCTACGGCTGGGATTCAGGCCTGCAAGCGAGTACACCTCCGATGGGCCTTCTTCGTGGATGGGCAGCCCGTCAGCGTAACCCTGCTGGAAAATGTCAAACCTCTGCAAGCCAAACGTATCGCTGATCTCGGAAAGCAACTGTAACGCTTCGCGCACCCCGTCCTCCGGCCAGGCAAACAGCACGCCGCACATCTCCCGCTCGTCCAGCACCTGCGCAATAGACCTTGCAAGAGCCTTATTCACGCGGTCCGTATCGGGATACGGGAATATCCGACCAATCTCGAAAAGCCGGACAGCATCCTCACGCCTTTCGATATTATAGGCCGCAGACCGCAGCAGCCCCGGAAGAAGGCTACGCCGGAGGACTGACTCTTCTGCGTTCAGCGGATTCTCAACAGTGACATCCATCCCACGCAAGCCGATAGCCAGGTGGCTCTCTGGATCTACAATGGTCGGGCACCACGCCTCGAATGCACCCATACCGGCGACAACCTCACGCAACAATCTCCGGCGACGATGGTAACCGGTCAGCCGTCCAACCTTGGGAGAACGCGGACGCCGGGGAACAATACTGGAATAGCCAATATGTCTGGCAACCTCCTCGGCCACATCGGCCTCCCGGAGGACATCCGGACGGTAAGATGGGGGTGTCACCTCGATGATGTCGCCCGATGAGTCTTGGATGCCTGAGTCACCCGCTTCACCGGAACCGACCATAGCACCTGCCACGCCGCCACTTCCTGCATCAAGTACAACGCCTGCAGGCAGCTGGGTGCATCTAAATCCGATACGTTCCAGCCGATCCATGATGGCCCGTGTCGCCAGATCGATCCCGAGCAGCCCATTCAGCCTCGAAACGCTCACACTGATCGGCGCAGTACGGGGCAGATCACCCCTGGTGTCCAAGCTGCCAAGATACATCACGGGCCGTTCGGCAATGCCCACCGGCGCTTCATCATCTGGACCCTTCCCGTAGCTGGACGCCATCCCATCACCGGAAGGATCCTCGTAGGTCTTTAGCAGGATATCGTAGAAACGCCGTACTGCCCGTCCTATTGCATAGGGATCACATCCGCGCTCGAACCTCACCGATGCCTCCGAGCGAAGGGCCAGGCGCTTGGATGTACGCGATATCGCCATCGGCTGGAAGTATGCCGCTTCGAGCAATACATTGCGGGTGGATGCCGATATTTCGGTACTGGCCCCACCCATAATGCCTGCAATACCAATGGGAATATCGTCACCATCGCATATCACGCAATCACGCAGGTCATCACCTGGACCGGTAGACCTGGCGCCCAGCACGCGTTCCACGCCATCTAGGGTGACCATCTTCTCGCCACTCCGGGACGCCCTAACCCTGATCGTATGGTCAGCCAGAAGATCCAGATCGTAAGGGTGAGTAGGCTGGCCCAATTCAAGCATTACGTAGTTCGAAGCATCGACGATGTTGTTGATCGGGCGCATGCCCGCCAGCGTAAGGCGCCGAGCAAGCCATGCAGGCGATTCTTTTACTGAAACAGCACTAAATACACTGGCGGTGAATCGCGGGCAGAGATCTATGCTATCCACCACTACGTGGGCAACGGAGCTACCGGTTGGAGTACCGCCAGGAAGGATGTCTTCAGCATAGATGTCGTGCCCCGCGACATCTGCTCCCCGGGCGCTGCCATTACCGCCGGCAGAGCTTCCCTCGCCGTCGAACCATCCGCCCCATCCGCTGCCGTCAAGCCAACGATCGTAAAGGGCAATACCCATCCTGGCGGCAAGATCACGAGCCACTCCGAATATGGACAGTGCATCAGGGCGGTTCCCTTCCAATGCAAGGTCGAATACGGTGTCCTGCTGTATTCCGATGGCTTCGGACAGCGATGTTCCTGGAATCACCGTATCCTGATTACCCAGAACCAGAAGGCCCTCCCTGTCTTCCGACAATCCGAGCTCATACGCCGAACAGAGCATGCCCCTCGATTCTACCCCCCGTATCTTCCTCGCCGCTATCTCCATGCCTACGGGTAAGACCGTTCCAACAGGCGCCAACGCTACATGATCACCCACAGAGAAGTTCCATGCACCGCAGACAATCCGCTCCTCCCCGCGGCCTGCATCCACGGTTATGCTCCTGACCTTTTCCGCCCCCGGTATAGGGGATATGTCAAGCACCCTCGCTACAAGCACGCCATCCAGCCCGTCTCTAATGCGATCGATGCCCTCGACCACCAAGCCGAGGTCGGAGAGGGTATCCGCAAGCAACGACACATCCGACTCGAACGGCGCAAAATCTCTGAGCCAGGACAGGGGTGCCTTCATAAGCGATACCCCAAGACACTGCTGCAAGAACCTCCGAACATAGGCGGGTCGGCTTCCATGGGCTCTTTCGAGAGTACCTGTTGGGCAAGTGGGGTAAGAATACTCAATTCACCAGGCATCATCAGATCTGCCTCATCCATCTATAGTCATTCTCCTGCAGCACTCTCATGTCGGGGATCTGGTAGCGCATCTGCGCGCAGCGGTCAATACCGAAACCGAATGCAAATCCACTCCACCGTTCAGTGTCTATTCCCACCGCCTCGAATACGGCCGGGTGCACCATCCCACACCCGCCCAGTTCTATCCATCCCGTATGCGAACAGGTCCTGCATCCTTCACCCCTGCATATGGCGCATGTGACCTCGAACTCAGCAGAGGGCTCTGTAAACGGAAAATATGATGGCCTCAGCCTGGAATGCATGCCGGAACCAAAATAGGCGCCAGTAAAATCTTCGATGGTTCCTGCCAGATTTGCGAAACTTATCCCCTCATCCACCACCAGCCCCTCGATCTGGTGGAATGCAGGAAGATGCCTGGAATCGGGGGTATCCCTGCGGTAGCATCGCCCCGGCATGACCGCATAGATGGGAAGTTCTCCAGATTCCATCACATGTATTTGTGTCGGCGAGGTGTGGGTTCTCAACAATACAGTTTCGGGATCTCCCAATCTCAGGTAAAAAGTGTCCCACATACCTCTGGCAGGATGGGCGGGAGGGATGTTCAGCGCCTCGAAGTTGTACCAATCGGTCTCCACCTCGGGTCCCTCCACCACGTCGAACCCCATTCCAACAAACACGTCTTCGAGCTCATCTCTCGTACGCTGGACAAGCTGCAGATGGCCTCGTTGCGAAGCGACAGCCTCAGTCCATTCGGTAAGATCAAGCCTGTCGGCCTCGATTCGCAATATACGTGCCTTTTCCTCGATGACCTTGCGCTGCTGGTCAACACTCTGTTCAATTTCCTTACGAGCGCCTTCTATGGCCGCGCCAAGAGACCGCCTTGCATCCTCGGCCATCTTGCCGAGAGAGGATCTGGCCATACCAAGCGCTGATCCCTTGCCAAGCAGGCTATTGCGCAATCTCGCCAGAGCGTCCAGATCCGAAACAGCGGCAATTGCCGACTGAGCCTCCTGGACGATTCTGCCCACATCCACGTTCCTCCCCATGTCAATTTCCACTGCTGGGTGCTCCACTACTACATGCTCCACGCTGCCGGACGGCCTCAAAGCACAAAACTGCGCATGCAGTCGCCACATTCAACGACTCAACCTCATTTGCAAGTGGTACGGTCACCATGGCATCCATATGACGAGCTATGTTACCAGGTAATCCGCTGCCCTCATTTCCCAGTACCAGCGCAAAGGGACCCTCAAAGGAATACTCGGTATGTGGAACACCTCCAGTTGCAATCGTTCCGACCACGACCGTACCATCTCTCCGGAATCGTTCCATGACTTCCATCGCGTCCGCCTCCACAACCGGCATGCCGAACACGCTTCCTGCAGAAGATCTGACAGCCTTCGTCGAATATGGATCTGCGCAGCCCGGTGCAACCACGACTGCACCCGCACCCGCGGCCATGGCTACCCGTATTACGGAACCCATGTTCCCGGGATCTCTGACATCCACGCACACTATCGAGAATGTAACACCATCCAATGCGGCCATGGATGGTTCCGGTCGCGACACAAGGGCAAGTACCGGCTGCGGCGTCATGGTATCAGAGACACGTTTCCACGCCGGTTCCGACAGCACGCACACCGGTATGCTCCTGGCGGCGGCCATACCGGCCAGCCTGAGAGCAGATGGATCCTCCACGGCATTTTCGTGGAAGTAAAGACCTGTTACCACTACAGGGGAGTCGAAAGCAAGCTCCACCAGTTTCCACCCTTCGGCCACAAAAAGACCATGCTCCTTGCGCGCACTTGCACTCTTCGACAGATCTCTGAGCCTGTGAACAGTCCGGTTCCTCGGCGACAAAGGTTGGGCAACCCGCTCAGTCTCCATAGCGCCCGTTCCGGCCAGTGGCATACTCATGCGACTCTCCGCTCACAAAAGCACAGCCGACGGCTAAACGGTTGCCGGTGACGACCGTGGCAACCGAGAATACGACAACGAGCGCTTGCAAGGTATGCTCGACAGCTAAACAGTTACGGGTAACGACAGCGTAGAAGTGCAAGCTCCGATATCAGGTCGAGGACGGTCCAGACTTCACTATATCGATCAGTTTGCTGAAGGTCTCGCCATCCCTTACTGCAATGTCTGCAAGGGATCTCCTGTCGAGATCAATGCCGGCCCTGCTCAAGCCTGAAATGAACCTACTGTACGACAATCCGTGCTCCCGCGAAGCTGCGTTGATTCTCTGTATCCACAACTTGCGGAAGTCGCCTTTCCTGGCTCGCCTGTCCCTGTAGGCATACTGGCCAGCATGCATGACCGCTTCATTTGCCGACTTGAAGGTACGGCTACGCTCGCCATAGTAACCTTTAGCCTGTTCCAGTATTGCGCGATGGTGCTTCCTCCCATGTACTCCACGCTTTACCCTTGCCATCTGTGGTTTTCCTCCTAGCTTGCGAGCCCGTCACCGCGGGCCCACTCATCCTCGAAGTCATCTTCGATACAACACACCATTAAAACTACTTACGACATTCCCGCCGCGCGCACGAGCTAAAGCCCGAGCAGGCGCCTGGCTTCCCTCCGGTCGCCGCTGGACAATTCCGACTCATGTCCCAGCCGCCTCAACCTCTTCGAATTTTTCTTCGCCAGGAGATGCGAACGCATGGCATGCCTGCGCATGAGCTTGCCGCTTCCTGTGACTCTGAAGCGTGCCGCCGCTCCGCTATGGGTCTTCATCTTGGGCATACCTGTAATTTCCTTTCAACTCCTCTGAACAATATAGCACTCATAGGCCAAGTGAAATCTCGACATCCCCGACACCCCCTACTTGCCTGCCATCGTCTTTCACTTGCGTCCCGCCGCCAGCCGTGACGGCCTCGCCAACTTGGAGACGCTTGCCATTGCTGCGAGCTGTATCTTCAACCTCCGCTATACCTGCATCACCCTCGACTGAATTGGATGCATGCTTCCGCTGCCTATCCGGTGCGAGAATCATCACCATATTCTTGCCATCCAGCTTGGCCTCGTTCTCCACCTTGCCAATCGACGCCACCCGTTCAAGAACGCCGTCCAGTATCTTCTTGCCAAGTTCCGGATACACCACCTCCCGGCCTCTGAACATAATGGTCACCTTGACCTTGTGACCTTCCAGCAGGAACTTCTCAACCTGCCTGGTCTTGGTATCGAAGTCGCCCGAACCAATTTTCGGCCGGTACTTCATCTCTTTGAGGATAGTACTCGATCCCTTGCGCTTTGTCTCGCGCGCCTTCTGCTCAGTGTCAAACTTGTACTTACCGTAATCCATGAGCCGGCAAACCGGAGGGTCGGCCAGAGGAGCCACCTCCACGAGATCCAGATCGTACCTTCTTGCCATGGACATTGCCTCAGCAGTAGACTTGATTCCAAGCTGTTTTCCATCCGCACCGACAAGGCGGACCTGGCGCACCTTGATGTCTTGGTTGACTCTTACGCCATTCTCTTTTGTGGTAGTCGCTATTGACAGTCTCCTTAATCCCTGATTCGCTGCAAGTGTCTCAATTGTTTCATTTCAATCCATACCCACCCTTGCGAGTGGATAGGACAATCTTATACAACACATCTCCGTAGAGTACAACCTCAACATCACCTTACGGTACTTTTCCGTACAGTGCAGAGCATCCACTGTTATCTACGGCGCTTTTCCCGGCCTTTACAAGATACTACACTAGCAGATATGAGTACACTATGGACACCCGAAGGAGAATGGCCGGTGGGCAACCCCAGCTCTGCACAGCCCGATACACAGCCCGATACACAGCGATCATCGCGCGCCCGTAATGACTCGACACAGGAGGTATCGCCAGATCGGGCACAGCCCCACAAGCAAACTGCCACCAGTGAATCCCGTGCAGCTTCGACAACCACCAGCGCTCACACGCAATCCGCCTCCTCCGCGGACGCCCCGGAACAGGTGGATGCTGAAATGGAACGGCTCCGTCACGAGCTGGCAAATACGCCCGCCGAGGTTGTCGTCTCCAACCACGCTTATGGATTGTTCGAACTCGCCGCCGTATATCTCTCCGAGAAGCCGCCAAAGTTGCCCCAGGCACAGCTGGCCATTGATGCTCTAGGCGGCCTTGTAGCTGGAGTAAAGGGTAGGCTTGGAGATTCGGAAAAGACCATAGACGATGCTCTGGCTCAGATAAGGCTCGCTTACCTCCAGATATCCAAGTCACAACCGGCCAATGACGGCACCTGAACTATTCCAGTCAATTGAATTGCTCCGGCCTGCTAACCTACTCCGGCCTATTGAATTGCTCTTGCCCGCTGGACGGGCACGGCGCTGCCAGGCAGGAATTACCATCAGTATCGTGACTTCAGAACCATGAATCTTTCTCACGACCTTAAATATCGCGGGCTCATATACCAGGTGACGTCCACATACCTGCTTGACATGCTGGACGAGTCTGGCTCACCGAGTAGCCGGGAACTTACCTGCTACGCGGGATTCGATCCCACTGCAGCCAGCCTCCACCTCGGTAACCTCATGCAAATCCAACTCCTGCGAAGGCTGCAACTGGCTGGCATCCGCGTAATTGCACTGGCGGGGGGAGGAACCGGACTTATAGGTGACCCATCTGGAAAGGCATCCGAGCGACCCATGATGAGCCTGGATGCGCACCGGGCCAATCTCGAACGCATCACCCTGCAGCTGGGCAACCTGCTTGATCTCTCCAGGGGAACCGCTACGGTACTGGACAACTCCGAATGGTTGGTCCCCCTGAAGCTGGTGGACTTCCTGCGAGACATCGGTAAACACTTTACGGTTAGCCAGATGACAGCCAAGGAGTCAGTAAAGAGCCGGCTGGGCAGGCCCGATCGGGGAATGTCGTTTACAGAGTTCGCCTACATGCTGCTACAGGCATATGACTTTCTGCATCTGTTCGACAATTACAATTGCCGTCTCCAAACTGGAGCCAGCGATCAATGGGGGAATATCACGATGGGTGTAGAGTTGATCGGCAGGGTACGTAAAACCACGGCATACGGCTTGACCACTCCCCTCCTACTCCGAGCGGATGGCTCGAAATTCGGCAAGACTGAAGATGGGACGATATGGTTGGACCCAGCACTCACCAGCCCATACCAGATGTACCAGTACCTTGTAAGGGTGGAAGATGCCGAAGTTGTGTCATACCTGAAGCTCCTCACATTCCTAACGCATGAAGATATAGATACCCTCGAGGAAGCCATCAAATCAAGACCTGAGAAAAGAGAGGCCCAGACGGTGCTCGCCCGGGAGATATGCACAATCGTGCATGGAGAAGATCAGGCTCACCGCGCTGAGTTTGCGTCGAGCGCCATCTTCAGCGAAAATGTACGTGCTCTTGACGAGCATACTTTCACCGAGGTGTTCGCGGATACCCCTCACACCACTGTCTCCAGAGCGGCTTTGGGTGGTAATGGATACGACATAGTGGATGCGCTGGTAATTACGGGACTCGTACCCTCGAAAGGCAGGGCGCGTGCGAACCTGGAACAAGGTGGTGTATATCTCAACAATAAACGCCTGGGCACTCCCGGTGGTTCGATCACCGAAAATGACCTCATCCACGGTAAGTTCGCCCTCGTGAGGCGTGGAAAGAAGGATTACCACATACTGGAGTTCCTGTGAAATGTCACTAACCCTGATCGAATATATCGCTTCAATGTCCATCGTGGTCGCAGCGCTTGGAATAGCATTCCTCGTGATATTCTGGCACCACGGCTGAGACGGATCAAAGCACCTCCTGGATGCCAATATATCGTATTATAACTGTATTTGCCGGTTAGGGTGGTTAGAGCAACTCCTCGATGTCGGTGTATGGCAAGTTGTGGGCTTCGGATACGGGCTCAGACAGCAGGCCGCCCTGGTGAGTGGCGAGCCCCCTGGCAAGCGCCCCGTCCCTCCTGCATGCATCCTTCCAACCATGATTGGCGATGGACACCACATAGGGCATGGTCACGTTGGTCAGCGCAAAAGTGGACGTATGGGGCACCGCCCCGGGCATATTGGCCACGCAATAAAAGATGGAGCCACCAACTGTGAAAGTCGGGTTGGAATGCGTCGTCGGTCGTGAGGATTCGAAACATCCACCTTGGTCGATGGAGATATCTACGAGAGCGCTGCCCGTCTTCATCCTGTTCACGAGATCATCCGTTACAAGTTTGGGTGCTCGAGCCCCTGGTATCAATACCGATCCGATGACCAAATCAGCATCGAGGCAGGCCCTCTCTATCTCGTATGCATTGGAGGCTATAGTTTCAATCTGGCCCCTGTAAATGTGGTCCGCCACACGCAACTTGTCCACATTGGTGTCTAGGAGTTGCACCCTGGCCTGCATCCCGACGGCAATGGCTGTGGCATTCATTCCCGCCACACCTGCGCCAAGCACCACGACCTTGCCTGGATGTACTCCTGGTACACCGCCGAGCAATATTCCCCTGCCTCCCATCTCTCTTTCCAGACACCTTGCACCCTCCTGGGGAGCCATCCGTCCTGCCACCTCTGACATGGGAGCAAGAAGCGGGAGCGTCCCGCCCGGCAGGCCTACGGTTTCGTAGGCTATTGAAGTAATACCGGAATCCAGTAACGCCCTTGTACATTCCAATGATGCAGCCAGATGTAGGTAAGTAAAGAGCACCAGCCCCTCTCTCAGCCGGTGATACTCACTTGGTATAGGCTCTTTCACCTTGAGCACAAGATCCGATCTTTCCCAAAGCTCATCAGGATTGGGCATTATCTCTGCTCCGGCCGCTCGAAAACTCTCGTCATTCAAGGACGACCCCAAGCCGGCCCCCTTCTCCACCAGCACCTCATGGCCATGTGTCACAAGCTCTCTTGTACCCGAGGGCGTAATGGCTATACGCGCCTCCATATCCTTCAGCTCTGCGGGGACTCCGATCCTCATCTCGTTCTCCTTTTCACCATATTCTCCTTTTCACCATATTCTCCTTTTCACCGTATTCTCCTTTTCATGACTGGTGCAGGTTTTTGTAATCGCCTGCAATTGCATTATGCCGTCAGTATAGATGGCGACGACTCGTTGCCTTGCCGACCGGTCACCTACCGGGACCCCCCGGCATGTGCCGGTACCACCTCACGACCCAACCGGCAATGACCACACACGGCGGCGAGCATATTTATCGACATCAAGGTACCATTTGATACGCTTGTACCGAACTAGACAAACTCCGCCAGGTAAGTCCCGCCAGGCCAGCTCCGCCACATCACGTAGCCGCCAACCCACGCATCATGTATGGCTGCGGGGCCCGTTCGCTACATGTTGATCATTGTCACGAGATGGCGTGGCTACTAGTGTAACCAACATGGGAATTACTCCGGAAACGAGAACCGGCAACCCGTGTCGCATCCAAGATGATCCGGTTATCAGTCGATGATCAGCAAAACCAAATGAGTGAACACTGCGACCTGCTCGAGCGCCACCGTAGGGTAATGCCGGCCTGGCTGAGCCTCTACTATGAAGACCCGATCGAACTGGTAAGCGGGAAGGACTGCTTCGTCACCGATGCCGAGGGCAACGAGTATGTCGACTTCTTCGGCGGTATCTTGACCACCAGCATTGGCTACAACGTGGACGAGTGGGTGGAAGCTGTCCGGACGCAGGCAGGGCGGATGGTCCACACCTCCACGCTGTACCTGATCCGACCCATGGTGGAACTAGCCGAGCGCATTGCCGGATTGTCCGGCATCCCTGATGCCAAAGTGTTCTTCGTCAGCTCGGGCAGCGAGGCGGTGGATACCGCCCTCATGATGTGCTGCACCGCACGACGCACCAACCAGGTACTGGCATTACGTAACAGCTACCACGGCCGGTCGTTCGCTGCAGTTGGAGTGACCGGCAACCGCTCATGGTCACCGGTATCTTTCGGCCCGCTATCGGTAAGCTGGATACACAACGGCGACAGTCTACGGGGCGTCTTTGCGGGACTCTCCGGCGAAGAATTGTGCCGCGCCGCGGCGGACGATCTGCGCGAGGTGATGGCGACCACCACCGCAGGCGATATCGCATGCCTTATCGCCGAACCTATCCAGGGTGTCGGCGGCTTCGTAGTACCGCCCGACGGTTTCCTGGGTGCCCTGCAGGAGGTACTGGCGGAGCGCGGCATTCTCTACGTCTCAGACGAAGTCCAGACCGGCTGGGGCCGTACCGGTGAACACTTCTGGGGGTACCAGGCCCATGGGGTAAAGCCCGATCTACTGGTCTTTGCGAAGGGTCTTGGCAATGGGCTGGCCATCGGCGGAGTGGTAGGAAGAGCCTCCATAGTCGACTCCTTCGAGTCAAACTCCATTTCCACGTTCGGCGGCAATCCGCTTGCGGCCACCGGTGCGCTTGCCACATTGGACTACATTGCAGCACACAATCTGCAAGCCAACGCCCAAGCGGTCGGCACCCGCCTGCGCAAGCAACTGGCGGAAGGGGTTGCCGGGTTGCCCATGGTAGCCGATGTGCGGGGTAAGGGTCTTATGATCGGAGTGGAGCTGGTGGTACCGGGCACCACGCGGCCCGATGCCGGATCAGCCATCGCCGTCCTCCAGGCGGCTAGGGACACCGGCGTTCTGGTAGGCAGGGGCGGGCTTTATGGCAACGTGTTACGCATCTCCCCGCCAATGTCAGTAACGCCCGCGGTAGCTGATGACGGTGCACGCAGGGTGCTCAGTGCCCTGCGAATGGTCAGCGAGAGACAAGAAGGTGGCAATTGATGAAACAGATGGAACATTGGCTGGACGGCAAGCATGCGTGCGGGCATGGAACCCGGACCGGTCCGGTATTCGATCCGGCCACCGGACGCCAGACGGCCGCCGTGCCAATGGGTGGCCCCGAAGACGTGAACCAAGCGGTGCGTGGCGCCAGGAACGCGGCATACGATTGGTCCCGCACATCGTTGACCCGGCGTATGGCGGTACTCTTTCGTTTCCGGCAGCTACTGGAGGAAGGCAGCAACGACCTAGCCCAGCTGGTGACCGCCGAACACGGTAAAGTGCTCAGTGACTCAGCAGGTGAAGTGGCACGAGGTCTGGAAGTCGCGGATTTCGCCTGCGGCATTGCGGAACTGCTCAAGGCGGAGCATTCGCTGGGCGTCTCCACTGGGGTCGACGCTTACTCGTTTCGCCAGCCACTCGGTGTCGTGGCAGGTATCACGCCATTCAATTTCCCTGCCCTTGTCCCGCTGTGGATGGCACCGCTGGCCATCGCCTGCGGCAACTCATTCATACTCAAGCCTTCGGAGAAGGACCCATCAGCCTCCATGTGGCTTGCCCAGTGCTGGACCGAGGCTGGGCTACCTGATGGCGTGTTCCAGGTGGTGCATGGGGACAAGGATGCTGTCGATGCCATCTTGGCCCATCCCGGCATCGACGCGGTGAGTTTCGTTGGTTCCACGCCAGTCGCACGCTCTATCCAACGCCAAGCGGTGTCGATGGGCAAGCGCGTACAAGCCTTGGGTGGAGCCAAGAACCACCTGGTTGCCATGCCTGATGTAGATCCTGACACAGTAGCCTCCGCCCTGGTCAACTCCGCTTACGGCTCGTGCGGCGAGCGCTGCATGGCCGTCTCGGTGGCTGTGTTGATCGGTGACGGTGCTGGCCAGGTGGTGGAGGCCATCCGTGAGCGGGCCGCAAATCTGGTGGTAGGACCGGGAAACGATCCTGAGTCTGACATGGGTCCGCTGGTCACCCAGGCACACCGGGACCGGGTCGCAAGCTACCTGGATACGGGCGTCCGCGAAGGCGCTAACCTGGTGTTGGACGGCAGGCGCCACGCAGTGCGTGGTGACCTCGGCGGCTTCTGGCTCGGGCCATCGCTGTTCGATGCCGTCGATCCTGGCATGTCCATCTACCAGGATGAAATTTTTGGACCGGTACTCTGCGTGGTACGAGCCACAACGCTTATGGAAGCCATTAAAATCATCAATGACAACCCTTACGGGAACGGGGCGGCGGTGTTTACCAACGACATGGCCTCCGCTCGGCAGTTCGAGGTGGAGGTGGAAGCAGGCATGGTGGGTGTCAATGTGGCCATCCCGGTGCCAATGGCGTTCTACGGTTTTGGAGGCTGGGGATCTTCGATCTTCAGCGACCATGATATATATGGACCTGACGGCGTCCGATTCTATACGAGATCAAAGAAGATCACCTCTCGTCCACTTGCGCACCGAGGGTCGTTGAACTTTCCCACCAACCAATGAAAGGAGCCGATGGATGAGAGGAGTAACAGATGCCTAAAGTCGTACGAGCCGCACTTGTGCAGGCCAAGTGGACCGGCGACAAGGAGTCGATGCTCGAGTCAAGCATCACGCTGGCCAGAGAAGCCGCTTCACAGGGAGCGCAGATCCTGTGCTTCCAGGAGCTGTTCTACGGCCCATATTTCTGCCAGGTACAGGAACCGGAGTACTATGCGTATGCAGAACCCGTACCGGGCCCGACCACCGAGAGGATGATGGAGCTGGCAAGGCAAACCTCGATGGTGATCGTGGCTCCCATATATGAGGAGGAACAGCCCGGCGTTTACTACAACACGGCGCTGGTGATTGATGCCGACGGACGCTATCTCGGCAAGTACCGTAAGACTCACATTCCCCAGGTAAACGGGTTCTGGGAGAAGTACTACTTCCGTCCAGGAAATCTGGGTTTTCCGGTATACGATACTTCGGTATGCCGCGTCGGTGTCTATATCTGCTATGACCGCCACTTCCCCGAGGGATGGCGGGCACTGGGCTTGGCTGGGGCTCAGATAGTGTTCAACCCTTCGGCCACAAGCCGGGGTCTATCCGCCTACTTATGGAACCTCGAGCAGCCGGCTGCTGCTGTGGCCAATGAGTATTTTATTGGCGCCATCAATCGGGTAGGGGTGGAACCGCTGGGAGACAATGATTTCTACGGCAGTTCCTACTTCGTCGACCCGAGAGGCCAGATCGTGGGTACAGCAGCTTCGGACTCCAACGAGGAGGTGGTGGTACGCGACCTCGACCTGGAACAAATTGATGAAGTACGCCGCCTGTGGGCATTCTATAGAGACCGCCGTCCCGACACGTACGGACCGGTGGTGGCCCCATGAGTCGGATACTGATTGAACACGGTACGGTGGTGACCGCCAGCGGAACCGTTGCCGCTGACGTCCTGGTAGAGGGTGAGAAGATAGCGGCATTACTCCAGGAAGGTACGGGGTACCCATCAGGCGGTGAAGGACTGGATCGGATCGATGCCACTGGGAAGCTGGTGGTACCAGGCGGTATAGACGTACATACGCACATGGAGATGCCATTTGGTGGGTCCTTCTCCTCCGACACCTTTGCAACCGGCACTGAAGCCGCGGCGTGGGGCGGCACCACCACCATCGTCGACTTTGCCATCCAGCCACGTGGCGGCAGCGCCCGGCAGGGCTTGGAGACCTGGATGAGTAGAGCCGAAGGGCAGTGCGCCATAGACTACGGCTTCCATCTCATCCTGTCGGACGTTACTGATGAGGTACTCGAGGAGATGCAAGGGCTTGTACGCGACGGCATCACCAGTTACAAGTTGTTCATGGCCTATCCCGGCGTATTCTACTCCGATGACGGGCAAATCTTACGGGTCATGCAGACGGCGGCCGCCTGTGGCGCCACTGTGATGATGCATGCCGAGAACGGTATAGCCATCGACGTCCTGGTACGCCAGGCGCTGGAGGCCGGGCAACGCGATCCCCGGATGCATGGCGAGACACGGCCTTCGGCACTTGAGGGTGAGGCCACACATCGGGCCATCATACTTGCCCAGGTGGCGGGATGCCCGCTCTACATCGTGCACCTATCGGCTGCCGAAGCGCTGGCCGAAGTGGTCCAGGCGCGCGACCGAGGTCAGGCGGTGTCCGCTGAAACCTGTCCCCAATATCTATTCTTGGACGAGTCGCTTATGGCCGAACCCGACTTCGAGGGCGCCAAATACGTCTGCTCCCCACCTATTCGCGCCGAAGCTCACCGCCGGGCGCTGTGGCAAGGTATTCAGACCGGCGATCTGTCGGTGGTGGCAACCGACCACTGCCCGTTCTGTTTCAAGGGTCAGAAGGAACTGGGGCGGGGGGACTTCACCAAGATCCCCAATGGCCTGCCCGTTGTGGAGCACCGCATGGACCTCATCTACCAGGGGGTGGTGTCCGGGCGAATCACGCCTGAGCGCTGGGTGGAACTGACTTCGACCGCACCGGCGCGCCTTTTCGGCATGTACCCACAGAAGGGCACCTTGCTGCCGGGAGCCGATGCCGACCTAGTGATATACGACCCCTCTCGTTCCCATGACCTCGGCGCGGCCACCCATCACATGGCGGTGGACTACTCGGTCTTCGAGGGCTTGTCGATCACCGGTGCGGTGGATACCGTGATCTCACGGGGAACGGTCTTGCTCAGTAATGGTGTCTACCGTGGTCACCCGAATCATGGCCGGTTCGTACCGCGCAACCGGTACAGTGGACCCGCGATCCCGACTGGCGTACCCGGCACCGGAAGGTCGTAGCCAGTGAGTCCGTTCACATGCCAGATAGCGAGTACCCACCTCTGTATTCATCCGGTTATGAAGCTTCCCGGTAACCGATCTCGGTGTGGAGGCGGAGCACTCCCGGAAGGGCAATCATGAGATTCGGCGTAGTACTCCAGACCGACCCGCCGGCCACGCGGGTGATCGAGTTGGCTGGTGCAGCCGAAAATGCCGGCTTCGACACAGTGTGGACTTTCGACTCGCCGGTGTTGTGGCAGGAGCCGTTCGTGATCTACAGCCGTATCCTCGAAGCAACGCAGCAGGTGACCGTTGGCACCATGGTTACCAACCCGCGCTCGCGGGACTGGACCGTAACCGCCTCGCTGTTCGCCACGCTCAACGACATGTTCGGGAACCGTACCATCTGCGGGATCGGTCGGGGAGATTCGGCCGTGCGCGTAGTAGGGCGTAAGCCTACCAGCTTGGAGGAGGTGACCGGAGCGATCCGCACCATCCGCGCCCTAGCCGAGGGTCGGCAGGTCCAAGTCCACGGCAAGGAAGTTCGCATCCCCTGGATACGTGATGGACACCTGGCAGTATGGATGGCGGCATACGGTCCCAAAGCACTGGAGGTGGCGGCACGCGAAGCCGATGGCTTGATCCTGCAGATTGCCGACCCCTTTGTCATCGAGTGGGCCATCGGCCGCTTCCACGCAGCTGCAGCTAAAGCAGGTCGGGACCCGGTATCACTCTCCATATGCGTCGCCGCCCCGGCCTATGCCGGTGACGACCTGGCTCATCAGCGAGACCAGGTACGATGGTTCGGTGGTATGGTGGGAAACCATGTTGCTGAACTGGTGAGTCGCTACGGGCAGGGATCCGGTACGGTGCCCCGTGAACTGACGGCTTACATCGAGCAACGCCAAGGTTACGACTACAGCCATCATGGTCGATCCGGTAACCCTGACACCGAGTTCGTGCCGGACGATATAATAGATCGTTTCTGCATACTCGGGCCAGCCGAGCAGCATGTCGCCAAGCTACGCCGTCTGCAGGAGCTGGGGGTGGGGCACTTCGCCCTCTACCTGATGCACGATGCCCAGGATGCCACACTGGCTGCCTATGGTGCTCATGTCATACCTAATCTACAGGGACACTCCCCGGCAAACCTGCCGTCTTGATCCCGGCGTTACGGCCGTTGCTCGACACAGGCAAAGTAGCCATGACGGCCAAGTGCAGCGCGACCCGTGTCTCCGGATCCTCGAGGTCGCAATCAAGTACAGCAGCAACCCTACCGAGAGAGTGGTAAAAGGCTGCCCGGCTGTAATGCGAACGGGTCGCAGCCAACGACTTATTACCTCCACACTCGAGGTACGAGCGCAGGATATCCATCAGGCTAGTGCCGTAACGCTGATCATGCTCCCACAAAGGGCGAAGCCGGCGGTCTATGAATCGCTGCAAGCGGGGATCGTCCTGAAGAAGCCGCAACAGGCCGCGCAGGTCGATGTCATCGACAGTTGCGACAGCCGCCCCATTTGGAGTGTTGTTTCCAAGCACAGCTAGTGCCACTTCGCTCGCTTGGCGCATAGCCTGGGCCAGGTCCGCAGGAACAGGACTAGGCGGCAGGTAGGCTGCACCGAAGCCTGCGCCCAGCATGGTGCTATGTCCATTTCGAATCTCGGTTGCGATGTTCGCCAGATGCTGCCGGTCATCATGCCGTCCCGGCAGGGCTATCAGCACTTGGAGTAAATCGTCACTCAGCCGACCGACCAAGCCTGTGGTGCCAGTGCGCTCCAGCGCACGCTCGACTGGCTCCTCCTGGCAGAACGGGAATTGCGACCGGATGCACAGCACAACCAGCGGGTGGTGCCGGAGATCAGCGCCAAGTGACCTGGCGCGAACATAGAATTCGTCGAGCGATCGGCAGCGATCGGCAGCGAGGTCGGAAATCAGTCCACGCCGGGCTGCCCGCTCCAATGTGGGTGCCGGACCTTGAACAAGCCAGACCACCGCCAAGGCATCCGCTCCGCCGGCCAACACTGTGTGGTGCAACGTGGTAGGTGGATGTTCGAGCAATAGCACGACCCGGCCGCAGACCTGACCTCGTACCTCAACCGGCCTGGCCAGCCAGCCCGGGTGCTGATCGCCAAGGCGCCAGCTACGCTCTTCCCAGCCGGACAGTAGCTCCTCAAGCGGTACACCGTTGCGCGCAACAGCCAGCGGCCAGTGAGCCAAACTTTCGAAGATGACCGGACAGTGAGTCAGGGCACTCATCTTTTGTACCACATCGGCAGGGCTGGCAGAGGTGGCCAGAGTATGGAATGTCCGATGGACCTTCTCCTCGATACGGAGGTCGGCCAGCTGGGCATCCAGAATCATGGCGTGGACCGCTTCTGTGATGGTGACGAATGGAACCTCGCGCTCCAATGCAATAAGAGGGAGTCCGCGACGTACCGCAGCAACCGCCAGCTCACGAGGCATCTCGGCGTAGCGGCGAATCAACTCGACCACCAGCCCGCTTGCTCCGGCATCAGCCAGATCGTCAATGCACTGGGCGAGACCGGCATCATGCTCAGGAAAGGCGATACCGGTGGTAAGAATGAGTTCACCACCTTTGAGAAGCTTCCCGATGTCTGGAACTTCGGAAACGTGGACCCAGCGTACAGGCTTGTCCAGATTCGACAGGCCTGCCATGACCTTAGGCCTCCCCGCCTGTATCTCCTCCAGACCGAGTACATCAGCCACTGTGACTTTGCCGCCCTGGTACGAATGGAGACCCGTAGTCATCGACCCTCCTTGTGCATGACGTCTTGTTGGGGTCATCGAGCCCAGTATATTACACTGAAGCGCGTTATACTTACTGCCAGCATCTCTGATTCGGTATTTCTCGCGACACAGCAGCCTGACTCATGCACCTACTGGTCGGTAGCGTAAACGATCCAAGGCAGGACCAGGCAACGTAAGTCCGCAGGTGGCCACTATGCACCTACTGGTCGGTAGCGTAAACGATCCAAGGCAGGACCAGGCAACGTAAGTCCGCAGGTGGCCACTATGCACCTACTGGTCGGTAGCGTAAGCGATCCAAGCCCGCCGCCGGCTGGATGGCGCAATGGCATCTTGCCCAGCCTTTCCCGCTCACAACTGTTCGCGGGATTGTTGCTCGCCAATCACATACACCTAGCTTTCACTGCGAAGTGCTAGCCAAGAGCCCTGATGGCACGGATAAGGGCATCAAAGAGTTCGTGACGCCGGACCGACGTACCGACCTGGTGGTAGCTGTCCTTTTCGCGCTCGAGGAACTCGGTTACAGTCATACCGCGAGTATATGTGCCGCATGTTTCGATGGATACCTTTGCCGGACGGGTCACAAACAGAGACGGATCCGCCACGTAGGCCACCGCGCAGACATCATGAACGGGCGGGTCGGCCATGTCCATCTCACGCCGGTATGTCGTTCGGAAATACTCCAAGAGCTGCGCGCAGAAGTCGCCAGTGGCCGTTCCGATGGCGGCGATCTCCGCCTGCACCTCCTCACTGCACAGCGCCTGATGGGTGACATCGAGCCCCATCATGGTAATGCGCCATGGAGCGTGAAAGACCATGGCCGCAGCCTCAGGGTCGACGTATATGTTGAACTCCGCCGCAGGCGTGACGTTTCCCCGCCCGTATGCTCCGCCCATGATTACCAGTTCCCTGGCATAAGTGGCCACGCCTGGTTCTTTGGCCAGAGCCAGCGCCACATTGGTAAGCGGCGCCGTTGCCACAATGGTGACCTCGCCTGGAGCAGCCATCACCTGATCCACTATGAAATCGCACGCAACTCCGGCCTGCGGGTGGACCTTCGGAACGATCGGCAGCGGTCCATCCAAGCCACTGTCGCCGTGGATGTTTCCCGCAGTAGTCAGCTCCCGCAGTAACGGTCGCCCGGCGCCCCGTACAACCGGCACATCGTAAAGGCCGGCAATCGTGGCTACGGCGCAGGCATTGGCAGTGGTCTTGTCCACGATCTGGTTTCCGGCGACTGTCGTGATGCCGAGCAGCCGCACCCGAGAATCGCCCGCAGCCAGCATGATCGCCAAAGCATCATCGTGTCCTGGATCGCAGTCCAGCACTATAGGGATAGCCGGGCTCATCGTTGCGACTCCTGTAGCCACCCAGCGGTGACCAGGCGCTGGCTTCCAATGCCTGTGGCGGGCATGAGACTGGTAATGGATCTGTGACAAATATGTATGCAGATGATGTCCACTGTCATTCCTGCAGTTCAGCAAACGCCCCAGCTGACGCGTTTCCTGCATGGGGCCATCGCCAGCCGGCAAACCACAGCGCCAGTATGGTGACCACATATGGGGTCATCTGGAGGAACTCAAGGGGCAGGCCGAAAACTGCATGGATCTCACCGAAGATCCCCAGCGCAGTCGCAACGCCGAATACAAGCGATGCAACAACTACCCCCCATGGAGCCTCCTTTCCGAAGAGCACGGCCGTGAACGCGACGTACCCAACACCTGCAGTCATGTCATAGGAAAATGCGTGTAGGGACCCGACCGACAATTCACTCCCTCCAATGGCAGCCATGGCACCAGCAATGCACAACGCCAACAACTGCACGACCTGGACCTTGACGCCAGCGGCGTTAGCTGCGAACGGGTACTGCCCCGTGGCAGCCACGCGGAGACCGAAGGTACTGCGGCGAGCGATGAGCCACACCACGATCGCTGCAATTGGCATAAGGTAGACAAGCAACGAGAGCGAGGCCAGGATCGCGGCCGGACCGGTGGCCGTTCCGGGTACCGGTGATGGGACGGTGGCCTTGGCAACGACTGCACCTGAAGTATGAAAGATGACGTTCTGCAGGAAGCTCGTCCCGCCGACGCCGACACCGACCAAGCCCAGGCCGGCAATGATAGCATTGGCCTTCAGGATCACGACAACTAGCCAGAACAGCGCCGACATCAAGACACAGACAGCAATTGCCAGGGCAATACCGGCCCATGCGGAGCCGAAGGCCAGTGCACCCCCGATAGATGCGAATGCCCCGATAAGCATCAGTCCCTCGAGGCCAAGCTGGTATATGCCGGCTCGGTGTGCAAAGAGACACCCCAGGGCAGCCCACATTATAGGAGTGGTACCCAAAAGTACGCTGTTGATGAAGGTGTAGATCTCGTTCATGCGCGCGAGCCCACTGATCCAGGTCTGTCCAGGGTGATCGGCTCCAGCTTAGTGCCAGCGTTCCCTGTCTGAAGCGGCTTGGACTCACCCCAATCGTGCAGTGCTTTTGACCTGCGATCGCCACCATGCCATACTCTTTGAGGCCATTTACCCCAACCCAGTCTGGCTGTTACAAGCATCGAGATCAGTCCAGTCATAAAGACGAGAGACGTGCTCGGTAAGCCGATGGCAAGTGGCAGGTACAAGCTGGCCGCGGTTAGCCCACCAAACAGCACTGCGGCGACGAGCGCACCACTGACGGCCAGCACGCCCACCAGTGCGACGAGGATGGCCGTAAGACCGATATTCGGATCATACCCGCTCAAGATATTTCCAACCGGCCCCAGGACTTCGACGGCGCCTGCTAGTCCAGCAGTGAAGCCAGTGACGGCAAACGTCGCCAATCCGATCCTCCGGATCTCCACTCCCTGAACCTCCGCCATAATAGGATTGCGGCCAACCAGCCCGATCTCGAAGCCAAACCGTGTCCTGTGAAGTAGCCACCAGACCACGATGCCAACCAGGAGCACTGCCACCACCATCTCGACACTCAGTCCAGATGACGGAGTAACCCGGACGGCGGCCGGCACCGAGCGCGTCACAGCCACCTGGCCTCCGGCTGTGGGAGACTTGAGTGGACCCGTGGAAACGTAGGTAACCAGGTATATTGCGATGAAACTGAACATGAGCGTGCCAATAACCTCGTCTACATTAAAGAATATACGGAGGATACCCGGGATTATTGACCAAAGTGCACCGGCAAACGCTCCGGCGATCAGCGCTACGAAAGCGACTAGTGTACCTCCCATCGAGGCGGGCAACACCAAGGCCAGGTATAAGGAAACGATGCCGCCGGCATAGAATTGCCCTTGCGCTCCTGCATTAAAGAATCCACCGCGGAAGCTGACTGTCACTCCGATTGCGATGAAGGCCAGCGGCAAAGCGTAGCGCAGCGTCGCCTCCAACGAGCCGGGGCCGGTTACCGCTCCGGTAAGCACCGCGCTCCATGTCCCCGTGGCCGAGTACCCACCAGTCTGAAAGGCGATGGAAACTAGCACCAGAGCTATCACCAGAGCGACAAGTACACGACCGGCACTGCTTACTCCGTGGTGCCAGTTCATGAAGATGTCACTCCCGCAACCATGGCACGGCCAAGCACTTCACGATCATAGGGTGGATATAGCTCCTCTATGGCCTCGCCGTCGAGAGCAACGACAATTCGATCTGAGAGCGCAAACAACTCATCGAGGTCTGAAGATACCAGCAGTATGCCGGCCCCGGAAGAGGCGGCCCGGCGTAGCGCCGCCCACACCAGTTCAGTTCCACCCAAGTCAAGTCCCTGAGTCGGCTGTTCGGCCACAATAAGACCGGCATTGTCGTCCACCTCTCTGGCCAGCACCACCCGCTGTAAATTCCCTCCGGACAGCTCACGCATGGCCTGATCACGCGACGAGTAACGCACCTGCCATTGCCGTAGCCGGTCTTCACCCTTACGGCGTAGCTTCCGCTCGGACAGGTATCCGCGCCGCACTGCCCCTGAGGTGCCGTAGCCCGAAGACACCTGCGCGGCCATGGCATTTACCCACAGCGAATTGGATAACGATACCGCCCTGCTCTGGCGATCTGCGGGAATATAGCGAAGACCGATACGCCTCCTAGCGGAAATACGCAGATTGCCGACATCCACCTCTGACAGTAGTATACGACCGGATCGATACGGTAACAAGCCGACGACGGTGTCTACCAGGGCCTGCTGGCCGTTTCCCTCGACGCCAGCGATCCCCACGGTCTCCCCGACCTTGACCGTTACCGAGAATGCCTGCAGACCATGCCTGCCTTCCGATGAAGGAGTCGACACTTCCTCGACCTGCAAGGCAAAGTGACGGCGTTCCGATGGCTCCACCCGCTTGGTGGTCGTTCCGTGCACGATATCGTCAATGTGACCATCTCCACCTAAGCCTTCCACCGTTGCCGGTAAGGCACTAGCCTGTGGTATGGCAGCGCCTAGTGGCACAGGCACATCGGCTTCCTCGGTTTTATGGAGCGCATCCACGCCGGCCATGTCCACATGGACCTGTCCAGGATCATCTACACCTGCTCCCAGGCCCATTGCTATTGCAGACGCGCTGGTCACTGATCCCGATGACTGCACATCCATGATCAAGCGTGCAATCTCTTCATCAGTGATGGCCGCCATAGAGGTTGGATGGAGTACGACACGCCCGCCAGCCAGTACCGCTACTGTGTCTGCTACCGCCCGGACCTGACGCAGCTTGTGCATCACCACAAGAAAAGTGATACCGTTCATGACCAATTCCCGCAGGCGGTCGAACAGCCCGGCTATGGCTTCGGGTGGCAGGACGGCAGTTGGCTCATCGAGCACGATGATCCGGCTGCCGCTCGACAAGGCCCGGGTAATTTCAACAGCCTGTCGCTGCTCCGGTGACAGGTCGCGCACCCAACTGGTTGGCAATACATGAAAGCCGAATTCTTCCAACCTACCAGCCCAAAGTTGTTCGATTTTCCTCTTGCTATACAAGCCGCCACGCGCCTGTGTAGGCTGGAACAGCTGCAATGCCTCGGCCACTGTAAAGTGTGGCGGCAGTGCAAAGGTCTGATGGACCAGTTCCACGCCGGCACGGCGCACACGCTGGGCATCACCGGCGGGATATGAAACCCCCTCCACCTCCACTGTACCCTGAGTGGCTCTGGTCATCCCAGCGATGACCCTGCACAGGGTGGTTTTCCCGGCGCCGTTTTGACCTACCACCGCATGGATCTTGCCTCGATCCACCCAACGAAGACTTACGTCATCGAGCGCCACCACAGGCCCGAATTCGACCCGCAAATCGCTGCACCCGAGTACCGTGGACTCAATGTCCCGGGCAACAGGTCGGCCAGCAACATCCATTCCCACCCGCACGGTGCCGCTCATATACTGCAGTCTATCTGGTGATCACTTGGAGTCGTAGTACCTCCCAGAGGCACGGTGTTATGGAATGGCCTTCGTGTCATACGGAATCGTCAGCGTACCCGATGCTACTGCAGCTTCTGCCGTATGCACCTTGCTCATCCCGGCAGTAAACCTGGCGGCCGCGGCTGAAGATGCGGAGGTGGCGAACTCCGGACTCGGTACGTAGCCAGTCACCTTGTCTTTCAGTCCCTGCTCGACAAACGTTCCGCCATCCGTCCATTTGGGCTGCAACGCCGATTCCAGCTGCAACGCCAGTGACGTCCCGAACTGAAGGGCTGCAGCACCAAGAATGAGACCCGGTGCCTGCTTGTACGCGGTCAGATCCGTGTCCCAACTCATATACAGATGGCGCGTCTTTGCCGCTTCCAGCACTCCGTCGTCGGATGCTGACGCGTCAGTCTGGATTACGTCCACCCCTGAGCCATACATGCTGTCGGCAATCTGTAGCCCGCCGGTCGGATCAGTGAAGGAACCCACGAAGGCGCCTGATACGATGATGCTGGGATCCACCGTACGCGCTCCTGCTGCATAAGCCCAGTAGTCCGCATTCAGCGTAGGCAACGCAGCCCCACCGATATACCCGATCTTGTGAGTGGTGGAGATGCTGGCTGCCAATATGCCGGCAAAATACATACCTTCGTAAAACTTGTATCCGACGGAGACGACATTGGGCATCGACGGGCTGAGAGGCGATCCATAGATCCAGATGAATCTTGTCTTCGGATGGGTTTTGGCCGCGGCTGCGATCGGCGTTCCCATCTCGGGGAAGGCAGTTACCACGATGTCATAGGAATCAGCAGCCAGATTCAGCGTCGACGTGTACCTGGAAGGATCGCTCACGTAGACAAATCTCGTCTTGGCGCTATGTGCCTTGCCGGCAGAATCCATCGCCGCAATCATGTCCAGTACCGGTGGGTCGCCACCCGAACTCTGGGGGCTTATAAGGGCGATCGACGAAGGAGCGGATGGCGTGGCCACTTTCTTGGTGGGCGAGGAGCTGCATGCGGCCAAGAACTCGGGCAAAGCAGCTGTTCCCGTAATACCTACGATCGTGAATCCTGCTTTTCGGAGGAATGACCGCCGCGACTCTGTTGCTGGTCCGATCGGTGTAATACTATCATCCATTGGATCTCCCTCTACTTTCATTCCTGGGTCCCGCACCTGAGCTGAACCTGACAGTACATACCTTAGCACCGGCGCCTCCCGGCGGCAATGATCAACATGTAGCGAACAGGCCCGCCAGCAATACATGATGTGCAGGTGCTAGTGATGCTGAGGCAGTACGCCCGATGCGTCACACCGCTCCTCAAGGTATCAGCGGATGCCGCATCACTTCTTTGGGCATCTGATTTCCGATCCTCGCCGCATTGCAGAACGTTGCACGTCCAGTGCGTCACCCCACCATCACCTCATCTGAAGTTACACCCCGATCGGGTGCCAGACTGTCTTGATCTCGACAAAGGACAGCATCCTACGGGGTGTCGGGGGCTCACTCCAGTCTGGCTCTGCGCCACGTGAGCGAAGGACGCGCTTCACGCTCCCCGCCGCGATTTCCTCGATGCCCGCCGCCAGGTCAGCTGGAACACCGCACAGGTCAAGCGCATCGACATCGCGATGTGCCGCCAATACCGGAACTACCTCACTAATGCGTCCAGTCAACATATTGACGACACCAGCCGGCAGATCCGATGTTGCAAGCACTTCGGCGAGCGTGATAGCCGCTAAGGGCCGCTCCTCCGAAGCTAGGACCACAGCTGTATTGCCGGTCACTATCACCGGTGCAAGCACGCTGATCAGGCCAAACAGCGATGACCGTTGCGGGGCAATCACGCCTACCACTCCTACCGGTTGCGGGATGCTGAAGTTGAAATAGGGACTTGCCACAGGATTTGCCGAGCCTGCAACCTGCGCCATCTTGTCGGCCCAGCCTGCATACCACACAAGCCGGTCAACCGCCATGGTGACATTGGCCCGAGCCTTCACTTCGTCCGATCCTTCTCCGGCACTCACGGCTTCACCGAACTGCAAATACCGATCTTCGAGCATTTCTGCGACGCGATAGAGTACCTGCCCACGATTGTAGGCAGTGGTTCCCGCCCAGCCGCGGTACGCCGTGCGTGCCGCAACCACTGCGTCTCGCACATCTTTACGCGATGCCAGCGCAGCATTTGCCGAGAAAGTACCTGACGAGTCAGGCACAACATACGTGCGCCCCGACTCCGATCGCAGAAACTGGCCGCCAATCGCCAGCTTGTACGTCTTGCGTACACCGATCCGCTCATCGTACATCGAGGTACGCCTCCAATCCATGGCGTCCGCCTTCCCGCCCGAAACCCGACTCACGAATCCCTCCGAAAGGGCTCGATGGATCGAATCGATTGTAGGTATTCCCCCAGATAACTCCGGCACGCAGCTGATCGGCCATCCAGAGTATCCGGCTGCCCTTCTCGGTCCAAACGCCGGCAGAAAGCCCGTACGGCGTGTTGTTCGCCTTGGAAACAGCTTCCTGCGTAGTCCTGAACGTGAGCACAGACAGCACCGGTCCGAATATCTCCTCACGTGCAACCCTGTGCGATTGGGAGACGCGAGTAAGGATGGTCGGCGGAAACCAATAGCCTCGATCTGGCAACGCGCAGGGCGACGACCAGCGCTCCGCTCCTTCGCGTATCCCAGATGCAGTCAGTTCAGTAATCTTGTCCAGCTGGCCAGGCGAATTGATCGCCCCGATGTCAGTGTTCTTGTCCAACGGATCGCCTAGACGGAGCGTCTGCAGCCGGCGCTTCAGGCGATCAATGACGGCGTCAGCGATCGACTCTTGCACAATGAGTCGCGAGCCGGCGCAGCAAACATGGCCTTGGTTGAAGTAGATCCCGTTTACGATCCCCTCGATTGCCTGATCGATAGGCGCATCCTCGAACACAATATTGGCACCCTTACCGCCGAGTTCAAGCGTAAGGTGCTTCGACGTCCCCGCGACAGCCCGCTGGATGCGCTTGCCGACCTCGGTGGATCCCGTGAACGCTATCTTGTCCACCCCGTCATGCAAGACCAGCTCCTCGCCGGTCAGCCCATCACCAGTTACGATATTCACGACGCCAGGCGGTACATCGGCCTGCTGGATAATCTCAGCAAGCAGCAAGGCCGTGAGTGGCGTGGTCTCTGCCGGCTTGAGCACGCATGTGTTTCCGGCTGCCAGCGCCGGCGCAAGTTTCCATGCGGCCATGAGCAAGGGAAAGTTCCAGGGAATAATCTGCCCTGCCACCCCAAGCGGTCGAGGCGATGGACCGAACCCGGCATATTCCAACTTGTCCGCCCAACCCGCGTAGTAGAAGAAATGAGCAGCGACCAGTGGAATGTCCATGTCGCGTGACTCCCGGATAGGCTTGCCGTTGTCCAGGGTTTCGAGAACTGCGAGTTCGCGTGCACGCTCCTGGACAAGCCTGGCAATACGAAACAGGTACTTCGCCCGTTCCCTGCCGGGCATCGGGCCCCACGTCTGCTGATAGGCACGACGGGCTGCAGTGACTGCCCGATCGACATCACGCGGTCCAGCCGCCGCCACCCTGGCCAGTACCTGCTCAGTAGCTGGATTCACAGTTTCCAACGATGTGCCGTCGTCCGGATCGGAGAATTCCCCGTCGATGAAAAGCCCGTATGAGGGGCGCAACTCCACGATGTCCTGAGCCTGAGGAGCGGGCGCGTATTCCCAGTGCATAGCTGCATTACTCCTGGCTGAAATCATCCGGCCTGACGTAGCAGTGCAGCTGCTGCTTCGTCCACTGCATGAGAAGGTCGTTGAGCAGGCTGGAGGCACCAAACCGGAATCCACTCGGATCCAGCCACGCTTCTCCCACCGTCTCGTTCACAAGAACAAGATACCGTAACGCATCTTTGGCCTTGCGAATGCCACCCGCCACCTTGACGCCTACGCGACGACCGGTCACTTCATGGAAGTCGCGCACGGCTTCCAACATCACCAGCGCCACCGGCAATGTTGCCGCCGGACTTACCTTGCCGGTAGAGGTCTTGACGAAGTCGGCACCTCCAAGCATAGCGAGCCATGCGGCACGTTTTACGTTGTCGTACGTCTCCAACTCCCCAGTTTCCAGGATAACCTTCAGGTGTGCAGCCCCGCATACCTCACGCACCGCGCGGATCTCGTCAAGCACCATGTTGTACCGCCCCGAGAGAAATGCCCCTCGATCGATCACCATATCGATTTCGTCGGCGCCTGCTTCCAGTGCCCAACGTACATCGGCCAGTTTCACTTGCCGTCCGGCACGCCCAGACGGGAAAGCGGTAGCGACTGCTGCCACTTGTACTGTGCTGCCTGCCAGGCTGTCCTTAGCAACGGCGACAAGGTCTGGGTACACGCACACTGCCGCCACCGCAGGAACGGATGGATTTGCCGGGTCGGGCCGGCGAGCTTTGGCGCATAGTGACATCACTTTGCCATCAGTGTCCGCCCCCTCGAGAGTCGTCAGATCGACCATACGGACTGCCATGTCCAGCGCCCACAGCTTTGCATCGCTCTTGATCGAACGTGTGCTCAACGCCCCGGCTCGGAGTTCCGTACCGACTTGGTCCACCCCCGGAAGTCCGGACAGGAATCGTCGCAACATGGCCTCCGACGCCATAACCTCACTCAGCTGCGCTCCAGGAACCAGCATGGCCGGCCACTGCGCGTATCCCGAACCAGCAGGTTCGACCCGCGTACTGGTTACCATTCCAACCTCTCCGGGCTTCCACAGTCACCTGCCGTTACCGGCGGATGGGTGAATATCACAGCGCATTGCATCCCGTCAGCAACCAATCCGTTCAAGCACCATCTGAGTCGCCGGCGCGCTGTCACCGATTTCGATTGCACCGTCAAGCTCCGACCGTGCCGCTTCGAGCCTGGATGGATCGTCGCCCCAGAGCTCCGCAATCGGTTGGCCCGAATGCAACTCGTCGCCAGGCTTGGCACGACAGATCACGCCGGCAGTCATGGACACGCTCTCACCAGGAACGGAGCGACCCGCCCCAAGCCGCCATGCCGCCATGCCGACTCCTCGTGCGTCCAGATGGACCAGAACCCCGCTACGATCGGCGGTTACCGTAGCCAGCAGGTGGCCAGCAGGAAGGGGCTTGCTCAGGTCGCCGCCTTGTGCGGCGACCATGCTCTCGAAACGTTGCAGCGCTCGCCCATCATCCAGCGCAGCAGCGGGGTCACCTTGGACACCCGCCAGCTTCAACATCGCCTGCGCCTCCTCCACCACCAGCCTGCGCAGGTCATCAGGACCTCGGCCATGAAGCACATCTATAGCCTCCTGAACCTCGATCGCGTTTCCTACAGCAGCGCCAACCGGCGTATCCATAGAAGTGAGCATAGCAGCAGTATGCACGCCATACGCCTCACCAATATCCACCATGGTCTGTGCCAGTGCGCGAGCATCGGCAATGCATCGCATGAACGCCCCGCTACCCACCTTTACATCAAGGAGCAACGCCTTGGTGCCCTCGGCAATCTTCTTCGACATAATCGAACTGGCAATCAGAGATATGGACTCAACCGTGGCAGTTATATCACGCAGGGCATACAGGCGGCGATCAGCAGGAACAAGGTCACTTCCGGCGGCGCTTATTACACAGCCAACCTCGTCGAGCAAGCGTATTACCTCGTCTGAACTCAGATCGGAACGCCAGCCGGCAATAGCGTCCAACTTGTCTAAAGTGCCGCCGGTGTGACCCAACCCACGCCCGGAGATCTGCGGAACGGCAACGCCGAAAGCGGCCACCAGCGGCACAAGCACCAGCGAAAGCTTGTCACCCACGCCACCTGTCGAATGCTTGTCGACCGTGGGGCAGCCAAGCACATCAAGGTCGATGCGCCGACCGGAAGCGATCATTGCCTGCGTCCAAGCCAATAGCTCCTCAGTACTCATACCTCGCCAGACTACGGCCATGAGCAATGCCGCCATCTGCTCCTCGGCGAATCCTCCTGCAAGATACTCCTTCATGAGACGGTCAATGATCGGTTTCGAGAGCTCTCTTCCGTCACGCTTTGCCCGCACGACACCTACAGCATCGAAAGAGCCACCATGTGGCATCCCATACGCTACGGCAGGCACGATACTAATGGTCTCGGACTGACCCTCATGACAGAATACGCTAGTACACGCTCCGCTCAGCGACAATGATCAACATGTAGCGAACAGGCCCCTCACCTGATACATCATGCGTAAGCCACCGGTCCGTGTGCCGTTTGGCCAACCACTTTGACGTCTACCTGGGTCAAAAGCTCACGGTCTTGTCCGCCCAGAGCGTCCATCCGGTCAGCTCGTCCAGCGTAGAGCGCCGTACCCCATCCACCAGCATCCCTTCGGTGAATCCACGGGCGTCCATACACGTACCGCACAAGCCGACTTCACCACCGTGCCGGAGCACGGAAGTGACCATGCGGTCGAGGTGGTAGTACCCGTCCGGCAACTTCTGGTTGGCCAGAGCACAGCCAACGGCATCGCCGAACAAGAATACTCTTACATAGACGTCATCACGCCTGGAGAGCGAACCTGCAAGGCGCAATCCATTGTAAGAGCGTTCCGTTCCGTAGGGCGGGTCGTTCAAGATGATCAGAATGTTCATTTATCGATTATTACCTTTCACTGCTTAGAGACTCAGCCTCTTACCGTCTGTCGCTGGCTGACACCTCGAACGGGCGGTCTCCAGAGCCGGGCGGGCCGGCCAGAGCGGCACCACCCTGCCCTCTTGCCACATCAAGCCCGGCCTGGCGCCACTCGGGCATACCATCCTCGAGACAACGTGCATGATATCCTCGCTCTTGAAGTACATCGACAGCCTGGGGAGCAAGCAAGCACAGCGGCCCCCGGCAGTAGGCAACCACCTCGACATCGGGATCGAGATCATCAAGATGCGCCTCCAGATGCTCCAAGGGCATAGAAACAGCACCTGGTATGTGTCCTGCCTGGTACTCCTCCGTCGGTCGGACATCCAGCACCACCACTTCGCCACTGCGCACCTTGTCCAGCAACTCGGCTCGGCTGACACGCTTAGTGCTACGCGCACCGGTACCGATCTCCTGAAGAATCTGCTCCACTTCAGCAAGGCGGGCTCGCGCCAGCACTCCAAGCGCAGCTACAAAACGACAAACCTCTTCGCTGGCAGCCCGGTAATACACGCGAGTGCCATCCCGCCGGGTCACCACCAAGCGAGCCTGCCACATGACCTGTAGATGAGCCGACGCAGTAGTCACCTTAAGGCTCGCCGCCACCGCCAGCGCATCTACGCTTCGTTCCCCCTGGCACAGCAGGTCAAGCAACTCTATGCGTTTGGGATTTACAACGACCTTGCCGATCCGCGCCAGTTGCTCGTACAGGCCCAACTGTTGCAGATTGGCCGGAGCAGCATTGGCTGGACGTGCACCGTCACGGCTTCCATCCATCGCAATATATTCCATAGATTTATAGAATAGTCGAGATTGCAAACGTCATGCAATTCGCGGGTTTCAAAGACCATACGCTTCGAGAAGCCGCAGCCAGACCTCACTGATGGTCGGGTACGAGGGCACGGCGTGCCAAAGACGCTCCAGGGGAGCACTCTTCCACACTGATGCAGTACAGGCAATCGGGAAAATCCCCGTCAATATCGACGATCTCGGCGTGGATCTGCTCAGCCTGTCGGGACACAGATTCCATGGTCCGAAAGGTGTAGGGGTTCTATACGTACGCGAGGGTATCGAACTCGAATCGCTCGTCCATGGCGGCCAGCAGGAACGCGGCCTGCGAGCCGGTACCGAAAATGTCGCCGCCATCGCAGGCAGCGGCAAGGCGGCAGAGTTGGCCGCCGCTTCCCTGTATGAGGCTGCAGAAATGGCCGTGCTGCGTGACCAGCTGGAGACAGGAATGCCATCTCTCGTTCCAGGTGCTGTATGCAACGGCCACCCAACACTACGGTTGCCAAACACTCTCAACATGATACTGCCAGGACTGCGAGGCGAGTCGGTGGTCATAGCGCTCGGTCGGAGAGGAATCGCTCTGTCATCAGGGCTGCCTGCAAATCAGGTAACCCGGAGCCTACTCATGTCCTCCTGGCCATGGGTCATTCATCCGAAGAAGCACATTGTGCGATACGATTCTCGTTATCACGCCAGACCACAGAAGACGATATAGACAGTACATTAGCGGCTCTGGAGCAAGTACTGGACGAACTCGAGACAACCGTACGCTTCCTGCCCTGCAAATGACTACGATAGCGCCGTAGCCAGGCAACTATCCACAAACAAGGGATGCCTGCAAAAATGCTCCCTTGAAAATCTTGCCGTACGGCAAATATCCTGGCAGCTACCGCAAGTGATGCAACAGCTCAGGCACTCATCTCCAAGAACTTCCTGTACCTTTCGGAGCAATGCATTACCCACCGTGAGTCCGGCTCCACCCTGCGGAACGCCTGCTGCCATCCAGCAGGCAACGCACCGGATCGCTCCAACCCACATGCAATGCGAGCCATGAACGCGGCGCCAAGCGCAGCGCCTTCCGGCACGCATTGCACATCCACCGGTAAACCCGTGCAATCTGCTATTGCCTGCAGCCACCCATTGACTTGTATGCCGCCGCCAGTGGCAAGTATCCTGCGCGGCCCACATCCTGCAAGTTCGATGTGGCGCCTGATCACAAAACCAGACGCTTCGTAAGCAGCTCTCATCACTGCATCGGGACCGTGCTCCAGTCCGAGCCCGCCAAGTGTGGCACGTCTGGATGGGTCATGAAACGGAGTACGTTCGCCACGAGGATATGGTGCCCATACAGGAATGCCTGCGGGACCCACCGATGCCCCCCAGAACTCGAGCTGGTCATTTGCACCTACTTCGGTAAATACAGGAATGCCTGCGGGACCCACCGATGCCCCCATCATGTGCTCGCCGTCGCCCGGCTCATACTGTCCAGACTGGCCGATCAAGCCAGTAATATCGACAAGCGAACCGGTCGCACCGGCACCACCAAGCGCACCGCCACGATCAGCCTCACCTGGTACGCCGGCTCCCGCTTTACCAGCACTGCGTTCACCACCTCCAGTTGGACCGTTACCAGCCGGCATCATCCCAACCAAGCGGCGAACCCAATCCACAAACATGCCACCTGCGTTGCTGGCGCCCCCCACAAGGCATCCAGCACCCGAGAGATCAAAGAGGTCGGGCACCGTCCAGAGCCCACTCACCTCCCTCCATCTGGGAAGCCGCGCCCAGATCAGGAGGGTAGATCCTAATACGACGAGCACGTCACCGTCATCCAATCTACCCACGACCATCTGCTCCGCCAGCGCATCCACAATGCCAGAAGCGACCACAGTATGGTGCATGCCCAACTGGCCCGCGTCCCTTCCCAGCACATTCATGCCCACCGTGCCCAACTCCCCCTCCGTGCCCAACTCCCCCACCGCTGACCCCGCAGGCACTACAAGCGGAAGCTTCGATTCAGGTACACCAAGGCCGGCCAGTACGCCTGCATCCCAACCGGCTTCGCCATGCAGTGGACTGAAGGTAAGGGCGCTGAAACTGTCCAGCGCAGCTGTACCGCACAGTGCATGGTTGGCTACAGCCTGAGCCGGCCAGTATCCTGCTGCGTCAGGATACTCCTCAACCAGGCTCGCCAGGAAACCGTAGGCATCCTCCGGGATGGGTGATACCGACCCCATCTGCTTGGAGCCAGCACTTCTCCGGCCCCTATAATCACCGTAGAGCAGTCCAGGAGACAAAGGTCTACCACCGCCATCCACCGCGCACATCGATGGTGCCATTGCCGCCACGCATACGGCGGCCGGAACCACTTCCTCACCAAAAGCATGTCGCAACTGCATCATCACCTCTTCCAATGCATGCAAGGGCCCCTCGATCCAAGCCTGCTGCGCTACGTGTTCGAAAGCGCCGGCGCCAGTTGCATGCAGCTCATGGCCGACACGAGATCTGGCCAGCACCTGGCCATCCGCCGACGCCGCGACTGCCTTCACCGCAGCGGTTCCGATGTCCACCCCGATAGTGATCCCAGCACCATCCATGTCAGTGAGTCCTGCCACCAACGGAGTTACCGATCGCAAACTCCCACCAGATAGTGATCCCAGCACCATCCATGTCAGTGAGCCGGCATCTCGGACTTGACCATATACTTCTTGATCATATACTCACTGTACAGCCTGGCTGTAGCCATCGTAGCCTTTACCGCAACGGCGAGGATGTCCCGTCCATCAGGGCATTGCAGCTTAGAGGCCTATCGGCCTACTTGAATGCACATGACCGGAGCCCTGCGCGCGTAATGCCATATTTGCTAGGCTTTCAACTAAATGGATGCGCTAAAAGGGAATGCTGGAAATAGGCAAAGGGCACTTGTAACGGCGCCACTGCGAGGAGAGGGCCTGGAGAGGCTTGGCAAGCTATTCGATCTGGCGATGGACCCATGGATAGACGCAACGCCGCTCAGGATATATTCACCCGAGCAACTCGCGGAACGCATCGACAAGGAGAGCGCCACCGTGGTCATCTGCGAGGCCGACCTCTGCTCGGGTCCAGTGTTTGACCAGCCAATCCTGGCTATTGCTTCAACAAGAGGAAACCCTACTAATGTGGATCTCGATGGTGCCACCAAGGCAGGGATCCCTGTGATCAGGGCGCCAGGGCGCAATGCTGACGCAGTCGCAGAACTCACGGTAGGGTTGCTCATCGCAGCCACCCGCCGGATAGTATCTGCAGATCGGGACGTGAGGGAGTGCCAAGTGTTCCGAGATGGGACAATCCCCTACCAGCGCTTCAGAGCGTGGCAGGTTGCTGGCAGGACGTTCGGCATAGTAGGCTTGGGCGCTGTGGGCAAGGCCACCAAGTGGAGGATGGAGGGTCTCGGCCTCAAGGTGATCGCGTGCGATCCGTACTCGGATGAAGTGACTTGCACCCTGGAAGAGCTGATCGAGCGCTCCGATATCATCTCTATGCATACACCACTTACTCCAGGCACCGATCACATGATCGGCAGCGAGCAGTTCGATGCAATGCGCCAAGGTGCAATTTTTATCAATACCGCTAGGGCACGGTTGCACGATGAGGCAGCGCTCGTGGACGCGTTACTTGCGGGCAAGCTTGCGGCGGCGGCGTTGGATCACTTCGAAGGAGAGATGTTGGAGGAGGGACATCCGCTTATCGCTATGGACAATGTAGTGCTCACCCCCCATATTGGCGGCGCCACTTACGATACCGAGACCAATCACACCACCATGGTGGCCGATGGGCTCGAGCAACTCCTGGCCGGCAAAGTGCCCAGCAACCTCGCCAACTCTGAAGCAGTCGACTCCCCTGTATATAGGATCGCATCCGGCCCGTCTACAGAGATAGCGCCCCATTGATGTCCGGGACATTTCGACCCACCCCTCCGGCGGACCCTCAATCCACTTCTCCAACGGCAGAAACGCCATCTCAATCGGCAGGAGCCACCGGGATTGCAAGCCATTCTGAGGCTACACCCCAGCCAACGCCTGGCGAGTCTCAACCTGCCGTGCAGGCGCGCACCTCGCAAAAAGGAACCTGGCAGCAATCACCCATCACGCTATGGGCTTGCGTGGCAATTACTATTATGTGGGTCACCTGGGGATACTTCAAGCTGAGACCAAGAGGCAGGGCGATCTCGGCGAGCGGGCACCTGGAGCACTATCACGCCTGGGCATACGCTCATCTGGCCTATTCCGATGTAGCCTGGCTCTACCAGGAGCATCACCTGTTCAATCACGCTCTTCCCTACGTCAATGTACAGATCCAGTATCCCGTCGTCATGGGAATATACATGTGGTTGGCGGCATGGTTCCAGGGGGTAGGCCCCTATTTCCTCGTAAGCGCCATAGGGCTGGGAGCATGTGCGGTGGGAACCCTCCTGATCCTACGACAGTTAACGCCAAAATACTATTACCTGTTCGCTCTAACGCCCCTGCTGCTCGTCTACTCCCTTCTCAACTGGGACCTGCTTGGCATTGTCTGCATGGTGGCTGGCTGGTATACATACCGCAGGCACAAGTATGCCAGGTCCGGGATAATGTTCTCTCTGGGAGTATTTGCAAAGCTCTTCCCCGCGTTCCTGCTCTTCTTTGCCCTATTGGAGTTGTGGCGTGATGGAGAGAAACAAAGTGCTAAACGCCTCTTCACCTGGTTTGCAGGCATATCGTTGCTTATTAACCTCCCCTTCGCTGTGGCAAACCCAATCAATTGGGGAGAATTCTACGGCTACAACGCCACAAGGTCAGGCTCTTCTGGACTACTTTTCAAGCTCCACCTGGCTGGCTATCTCGGAGTATCCGGAGAAGATGCCGTCGATTTCCTGTTGCTGGCAGCCGCGCTGGTCATATTTTCAATGCTGGTCTATCGCCATAGATTGCCAGTCGCCAGTGGCGCTGCAGGGCTGTTCGCGGTTTTCCTCGTTGTCAACAAGGTGTATTCACCTCAGTACACACTCTGGATGTTCCTCTTTGCAATCATCGCGGAGTGGCCTGCCTGGACGGCATGGCTCCTTGCTGCAGGCGGATTGATCGATTACTACAACTCATTTACCATCCTTTTCCTTGCATCTGACCACAGCCCTTCTTTTGCCTGGTACTTTCATCACATATTTCCCCTAGGCAGCGACGCCAGGTACGCAACGCTTATAGCAACCCTGGTGGTAGGCATACGCAGGCGGCTCTCCTCTGGCAAGCATATCCCAGCGCCTGCCGCCACCTCCCATCCCGGTCAGGCAACATCCGACCCGGATAGCAGGATCACGCCGACCTGCCAGGAACCGGCATCCGTCAATATGCCCGTTATCAAGCGTACCTCAGGTATCTCAGGAACGAGCCATCTCACCTCATCTGATGCAGCCGCTCCCGCCGGTAAAGATATCAAGGAAATTGCTGACGCCAGTAGTGCTGCAATCGGCGCGAACCTGTAAGAAGCGATGCACGGGAAGAAAAAGGACATCATTGCCCTGGGGACGCTGCTGGCAGTCCCTGCGCTTGCCATTGGAATTACCGCTGCCCTCGGCTACCATGCAATGCTCACCGGAGACAACCAGATCCAGAACCTTCCTCTCAGGGTACTGGCCGGCCGAGACATCGCTGCAGGGCACCTACCTCTTTGGAACCCTTTCAACTGGAGCGGGACACCGCTACTCGCCAGCTTCAACTCCGGCGCAATCTATCCCCCAATCCTGATCTTTGCCACCTTCCCACCAATGACCGCCTGGGCACTGACATGGATTCTCACATACTGGATCTGCATATCCGGTACTTACCTGCTCTGCCGCAAGCTTGGCATTTCACCGCTGCCATCTGCGCTTGGTACCGCAACCTTCTCGTTCGCCGGCACGATGATCCTGCAAATCGCACATCTTCAGGTGATGGAAGGTGATGCGTGGATACCATGGATACTGTTGGGAATAGAAGGCTTGGCCGCAAGTACGAGGGGCCGCCGGCTGCACACGGATCGAGCCGGGAAAGTCTCCTCGGGAACGAACATCGCGGCGTGGACTGCTTTGAGCGCTGTATCCATAGCAATGACGGTGTTATCGGGCTCGACCAGTGCGATGGCTGCCGCCGGAATAGTTGCCGGGATCGTAATCTTATGGCATACTCTCCGTGTTCGCGAGTGGGATAGATCGCGAGACAGGATGTTGTTCCTGGCATCATCAATAGTGGCTACCTTATGGGGTTTCGGGCTATCCTCGATCCAGGTCCTGACCGGGTTGTCGTTTGTGGGTATCTCTCAGCGAGGGAACGGGTCGACCGCCTATGCATTCGGGTCGTACTCTGTACCATTTGCCAAATGGCTGTTCCTGCTCTTACCTGGCATTGCAGGCGGCTCTGGGAATTTCCGGCTGCCAAAGAGCGTACTGTTCATTGCGGACAATGCAACATACTTTGGCCTGCTGCCATTGGTGGCATTCTTCGCTCTCCTTGCCATCTCGCTTGGAAAGCACAGGGATGCTGTTGCCAGGAGATGGATCATGTGGATTGTAGTCGCCGTAGTGGGTGCAGTACTGGCCATGGGAAGCGCGTTGCCAGGCGGTAGCATTCTCTCTCGTATCCCTTTCTACGGAGGCCTGCGCGTTCAGGCGAGGAACATCGTCATCACTGATCTCGCGGTTGCAGTAATACTGGGCTTCTGGCTGGACCGGATCGTCAACCTGCGATCACCCTCCACCACTGGGTCCTCACCAGCGAAAGTATCAGATGGTGCCAGCGAAATACCCGATCAAGGCACGTATCCCGGCGGGAACGGCGATCAGCAGGACGGTGCCCCAGGCAACCAGCCTGACCTTACCCATGCAGGTTACGTCAGCAACCCTGAGCCATATCATCACCGTCCACTCCGTAAGGAACTTGTAGCAGGAGCAATCCCAATGCTTGCATCAGCAACGCTGGCCATAATCGGGCTTGCAGATCCGACCATCCTAGAACATACTTTGAGCATTACAGGCACGCCGGCACGCGTGGGTCGAACAATGTGGCCGTCAGTGCTTGAAACGTTTGTGCTGGCCATACTGGCTCTCGCATTTGCCCTGAGGTGGCCCAAGCTTCGTTCGCGAAGTATCTGGGCCATGATCACTGCATTCGTCGCAGCAGATCTCGGATTCTTCGCAATAGTCATAGCCCCCGGTTTCCATTTCTCTGGCGTAAATTCGATAGTACCGCGGGCTTCAGGCTTCGAGTTCCTATCATCACACACGCATGCTTCAGGCTCCGCATGGACAGGCTCCCGGTATGCTCTATTCGATCCCAACTTTGCAAACTTCACCAGCGCCCTTCGCCATGCCCAAGTCGATGAAAACGTACTGGCAGGAATATCCAGTATCCAAGGATATGGATCCGTAGTATGGGGCCAGTATGACGCGGCGACCTGCACTCACGCCTACGACTCAATGAGGGTGGCGGCACTCGCTTCAAGCGTGTCGAACGAGTTGGACCTAGGTACCCTGCTGGCTGCACAGGACAATTTCGCCAACCCCGTGGGATCCAATGAGACGACCCCGGCACCAACGGGAGACAGCCATGTACCATGCTCCCCGTCCGCGTATACCAGCATTCCCGCTCCTTCCGGATCGAACAATGGATCGGGCGCTGTGACCGCTTACACCACTGGTGCAACGAATCGCACATCTACAATCTATACAGCCGGCATGAATAGCACCAGTGTGCCTTCCTTCAAAACGAGTACCACAGGTAAACCCGCCACCCAGGTACACGGCAAGACAACTAGCAAGGAGTGGTATATCGGATCGCCGGTAGCCGTGTCACAGGTTACCGTAGCCTTACCTGCCACCGTTCAAAATATTCTGGGTTATTTACACAGTTCAAGACCTGCTGCAAGCCTACATACATCGCACATCGCGCCGGGAAGACACAAGGCCATCCCTCACCGGACGACGCGCAGCCTTGGAATACGGATTGAGCTACTGGCGCCGCCTGACGTTGCAGACTTACCCGGGCATGTATCAGCCGCGCTGTCGATTGCCGGCTCATCATACGCCACCACGAGCGGACGGCGTGGCAAGATGATCATCTACAAGGCAACATTCCCGGCACCCACCAGCACCGTTGCAGTCAGGATAACCGGACCGGCTGCACGATACGTATCTCCTCAAAATATAACAATAAGGGCATCTTCGGGAACCCACCACGGCAGTACCCTGATTCTCGATGGTCCCTTGGTCAATGCGGTAAAGCCAGGCAAGTGGGTATATACCGGCACATTCGGAGGTTTCCTCTCTTTCCACAACACTGACACGTACGGCCACCTCTGGCTTGCCCCATTGACAGGCAATGTGTCGTCAAATGGATCCATCCCGCCCCCAACCCGGCTGAGCCATGGTGACAAGTTGTCAATCCAACGCATTACCCAAGCCGGCAACGAAGTCGATCACGTAACGTCCACATCGCCTGCGCTGCTGGTCCGGAGCATGGCATGGGCGCCGGGATGGACGGCAACAATTACCCAAGCGAATGGGCGCAAAGTCACCGAAAACGTTTCGCGATTCGGGTTGGTCCAGGCAGTACCCATACCCAAAGGCTCTTCAACCGTCTCGTTCTCCTACTGGCCGCCGGGCATGACCCAAGGAGCCGTTCTGACGCTTCTATCTATTCTTGCCCTACTCGCCGTTTTTCTCGCCTATGTAAGACATAGGCTGATCCTTCGAAGAGCCCGACGAGTACCGCTGCAAGCCTCCCGCGGCTAATCACAACACGATTGAGACATGCTGCAGGCAGGGTAAACCGGCGCGTACCGCTGCACGACGCGACAGGAATATACTGTTGGTCAATGAACAAGTTACGGCTGATGGGAACGGCCGCTCTCGTGGTGATCGGCATCGTTCATCTGAATCTCTACGCGCGGGAGCACTACGATCAGATACCCACCATAGGGCCGCTATTCCTTCTCGACGTCATCCTGGCATGGTTGACCGCCATTGCCATCGTGGCGTTGCGTTCAGCATGGATCAGAAGAATCACTGCTGGAATGGGCGCCCTCCTGTGCATAGGCACTTTCGCTGGCTACATGGTTACGCTGGTACACCCATTGTTTGGATTCGAGGAACCCTATGTATCATACTCTGGGGGTGTTGCAATGGCAGCCGAGCTCGCGGGGGCAGCGTGTCTCGGGCTATACGCTCTAGGTGCAGACCGGCGTGTCGCCGGCACGCCATCTCGGCAAGTGCTTCAATCAGGCACAAGCGATTCTTATACAGAGCCGGATGCATCCAGTTCTAGTTCGAGCCCGAGCCCGAGCCCGATAGATGCCGGCACGAGGAACGACATCTCTGTAAGCCCAATGGGATCGGGAGGAGGTACGCAAGATGCACAAGACAAATAATCGCCCACGCCTAACCCTACCTGGGTGCATGGTCATGGCCGTCGCGCTGGTACTGGCTTCATGCTCCAGTGGCGCGCGAGCACCTGGACCGGAAACCTCGGTTACCGTCGCCACCCGGCACACCTCGATCGGTACGGTACTCACCGATCGAGCCGGCCATACCCTGTACGCTTTTACGCTTGACACGCCCCACAAGAGCAATTGCCCGGTAGGGGCATGTACTGCGCTGTGGCCTCCGTTGGAAGCCAGCGGCAGGCCTCACTTCGGGAAGGGGATCTCCCCAACCCTAATCGGCAAGATTCGCAGGCCCGGCGGACATTACCAGGTCACTTACGGCGGGCATCCCCTGTACACATACACCGTCGACTCGGCGCCCGGGCAAACCCACGGGGAAGCGCTGGAGCAATTCGGAGGGATCTGGTACGCTGTCTCCCCGATCGGTCACCTGATCAAATCCAGGTGATCCGTGACACTATATCTTTTCCGTGCCATACTGCACTGAGCCGGCCAGTGCAGTATGGACAGCTGCTCTTGTGGCAGGAGGCGAAGAACCGACGTCGGCAGTAGAAGGCGGGATGACCATGAGGTAGAGTCCCTGCCTCTCGGCATATGCACCACGAGCAAGGGACTCGACACTTACTGTACGTTACCCAAGATCAGATATTATAATTCTTGCCCTGCGGGCACTTGGCACGCTGGCAAACACAGCGTGAGCCACAAACACCGTCGGCTTGAGCTGCCCGCGGAGCCGCCTGATGAAAAGTCCCACCAGTAGTGGTATTGGGAAAGTAAGAATTAAAAATATATGACCACCTCTCATCTCGGCCAATTCGTATGAGGAGAACCCGAATAGCAAACCGCCGAGCGCAGCGGGCATTGCGGGCACCTCCAGAGTATCGAGCAGCCATAACATCGCAACAGCTGCGTAAGGGGCGCAAGGGGCGCAAGGAAAAAATAGAGATTCCAGGTACCACGGACCCGAAAAGAGGAGTAACGGGCGCTGCCGCAACGCCGGTGCTGCAATAGATCTCATCCACGCTGCATTATAGGTACTCGGGTAAGTGAGCCCACGTACCACAAAAGGATTCTGGCCGTGCAGGATCGCTCAGGACCACCACTTCAAGAAGTACAGATAGACATTCGGGTCAGGACTTTCGCTGATCATGCTGCCGGTAAGGCTGTGGGCGATCATGCCGGTGAACAGGACCATGATGAACAGGTAAGTGACACCTGCCAGCACGTACTTACGCCAACTGCTCCATTCTTTGCCGGGCGAGTCCACCACCTGGCTGACTAACCGGCGGCAACGTTTTTATTCATGATCGAATCTATATTTCCTTCGCGGGTATGTGCACGCATGTGCGGGTATGCGATCTCACCCAGTGGCGAGGAAATGACGCACAAGTAGAGCAATCGTGCGATTGCCAGATCACATCTGTTCCACCTGAGCCACCGAGCAACTGCCCTCATCTTCATCTGGCAACGGCGACCTGCCGGGAACGATTGCAGGTACAATCAAACGCCGTGGCCATAGGATGAGTGCAAGCAATACGAGCGCCGGGCCGGAATTAGGATCAGTACCACTACCAGTAAAAATACCGCCAAAGTTCTGACCAATGACCCAGAACACCGACGCCAGCACAATACCCGTTCCAAGCGCTATACGGCGGGTACTCAATCGCAGTACCATCCATCCGGCAGCGAACCCCGCTACCAGCAGCACACCAGCAACCACCGTACCGGCACCTTGAACAAGGGAGGCCGCGTGAGCATCGATTGACGCCAGCCAGCCTGGTTCACCCAATGCACCGTTGCGTAGCTGTGCCGGTATTGACCCGGGCGCGAAGTTGCCATATTGCAATTCCAGCAGCGAGCTTCCACACCATACCAGCACCCATGCGATCAATGATCCGTTGTGGCCAAGCAGCCCACGATCCGCCACGGCCACGCGACCATCCGATGGCCCTTCATACACATGATCATCGTTACCTGCGTCTTTTTTCGCAGGCCATAAGTAGAGCGCAGCCAGGCAGTACAGCAATGCGGCACCAGGCGCTCCTGTCAACATTGATGCCTGGGGAAAGATGAGACCACCGGCCCCCTCCCCCACTACCCACACCGCCATTGACCAGACAATGGAGATACCGAGCCCCACACGGGCAGCTCCCCAGCGCCCTGCAACCGCAGACCATACGAGAATGGCTCCTATCGCCAGCTGTAAGAGCGCAACAAAAGTGTTGCCAACCACCTGATGTGCAACCATCAGCCTGGCCACAAAAGCTATGAAGTCAGTCAGGGTGTTTGGCCGTCCCATGGTGTTTTCCGCTACTGCTCCGAGCAACCCGTTCGATCCCCGCTTGTACATGTAGGGCTGCAGTTGCAGGGCTCCGTCCAGCAACCACAGCATTCCGAGCGCAACCTGTAACCGATCCCTGGGGCCGGATCTTGCCAACGCGTACATATGCCGATCCGATCCTCTTACCATCCCGCCATCTATTTTAATACCATATTCGCTGGAATGCCGGCAACCAACTATACGGGGTAGTAACATGCTGCAATGCACCAGCTCAAGCCATGCCCAACATTGAAATACCTTGTAGCAGCGATGCTTGCCGGCATGATGCCATTGCTGATCATCCAGGCGGCGCTCTCTGCCCCGTCCGGCGCCACAATCGCCACCGCGACCATGGCAATAAACGGGAACACCGAGACATGCAGCCTCCCACTATTCCAATGTCGCAACGCCTGCAGCTACCCACCTGCAGGAATCTGGATCGCTGGACATTGTCGAACACAGCCAGTTCACCGAGATAAAGGGGAGAGGCCATGCAGCCACTCCCTGTTCTCATGAATGGATGGTGCCGCAATCTCCTAGGATAGCTATAGATGTATATTTATTAGATGAAATCGCCAATCAACAGCCTAGTAGAAACGATATAGAATGATGATGTATACATTAGATCTTATCTAGTGCGATTTCGTCAAAGACTTCTCCCAGGCGAGACTGCACCTGGCCGGCGAGCAGGCGATGCCGGTACAACGGGTACCAGACCAGATGTAGCCCAAGTGGATACACACCACCAGCCGAACAGCGAAAGCGAGAATCGATCATGTTGTTGCAACTTTACATGCAGGGTGTAACACTTAGGGGAATTGGGGCACTCTGATGGTAAAGCGGTCTACATCCACTTCGGCCTTCGGCGTATCAAGACGGGAGAGCCACGACGCCACCGGCTTCTACCAACGCTTCACGCCACCAGAGCTATCGTCAGAGTCAGAAATCGCAGATCATCGCGCGCTCGACAAGCTGATCGTGGGTGATGCCCGCAGGATGAACGAGATTCCTAACTCGTGTGTCGCCCTAGTTGTGACTTCACCACCATACTTCGCCGGCAAGGAATACGAAACAGCACTTGGCAAGGGGGGCGTGCCTGCCACATACCTCGAATATCTCTATCTCCTACATGATGTCTTCGAGCAGTGCGTTCAAAAGTTGGAACCCGGCGGTCGCATTGCCGTCAACGTAGCCAATCTAGGTCGGCGCCCGTACCGCTCTCTCTCAGCAGACGTGATCGGCATTCTCCAGGACGAACTACACCTACTGCTCCGGGGTGAGATCATCTGGATAAAGCAGCGGGGGTCGTCAGGCTCGTGCGCGTGGGGAAGTTTCCAGCGACCCGGAAACCCCGTATTGCGGGATTTGACCGAGCGAGTAATCATCGCCAGTAAGGGACGATTTGACCGCGCCATACCAGGACAAGAGCGAGCACGACATGGACTTCCATCAGAATCGTCCATGACGCGTGACGATTTTATGGAGAACACCCTCGACGTGTGGGAAATCCCCGCAGAGAGCGCGACACGGATCGGGCATCCCGCCCCATTCCCGATCGAGCTCCCAGCGCGCCTGATCGAGATGTATACCTACCGGGGTGACCTGGTTCTCGATCCTTTCGCAGGATCTGGGACTACGGCCGTGGCTGCTCTCCGAGCCGGAAGGCACTTTGTTGGTTACGACCTTGATGAGTCCTATGTCAGGTTGGCCGAAAGCAGGGTCGATAACGAACGGCAACAGCTACTCCGGGAAGCATCGTCGGCTCCGGGGAGGGTCAGGGTCCCTGCAATTCCTGCACCCGCCAGCCCGGATGAAGACTTCCAGTCCCGCGCCGTTCGAGAGGGCCGAACCGCGAAGGAGATCGCCAGATTGGTCATCGAAGCCGCCGGGTTCACCGATATTCAGAAAGATCAACATCAGCCAGGCGGGGTCGAGGTGAACTTCACGGCCCGGGACAGTCGAGGGAAGCCGTGGTTTTTCGATGTCGCGGGAAGTTTCACGACCCATCGTGGCGGACTGAAGCGGTCTGACACCTTGTGGAAGGCACTTGGCAAGGCGGCCGTTCTTCGCGAGGCGAGCAAAACCCCGGTCGTTCTGCTGACGACCGATGCTCCTGCGCGCGGCGCTGGGGCAGAGGCGCTCAAGCAGGTTGTGGGGCCAAAGAAACCGATCCACGCCGTTATCGAGATGCTGAAGCCGACAGGCTTAGAGGTACTCACTGCTCTGTGCGAAGGGCAACGTATTAGGTGAAGCCTTGGCCGGACAACCTGGCGGTAGCGGTGACCCGAGGCGAGCAAGTGCAAGTACTTCTGGCTGAGAATGACAGAGAAAGGCGCAACGGTTTGCTCAGCACGTCATTTCCTGCTGGCGCAGTATACGGACATCGCCCGCACTGATGGCTTCCCGGCGCCCGTTTACTCCGACCACCAGGCGGCCCTGCTCATCGATGTCCACTGCAGTCCCTGCCAGTACACTACCGGTCATCATCGAGACCTCCACCTGGCTTCCTACCGTAACGCAGCGTTCACGGTATTCCTGCGCTATGCGTAGCCAATTGCTGGATGTCGCCTGCGCAAGGTAGCCGTCGAACCATACCAGTATCCGCTCCAGCAACACCCTCCTATCGATCAACCTTCCTGCCTCCAGCAGCAAGGAAGTGGCAATGTTGCCCGTTGCCCCGGATATCTCGCTGCCCGCCGCCATGGCAGGCCACGATACATTCAATCCGATGCCGACCACCACTCGGGCAGGACCTGGAGCACCGGAGTGAATATCGACAGGAGGATTTGCGTACGAGGCAACCTCCACTCCGGCGCCGTCATCGGGTTCACCTTGCACCAAGCGTCGCGACACGCCCATGCTCTGTTTACCCGCAGTGTATGGTGCCGCAACCGGTGCAGTGCATGGCGCGGCGGGCGCCGGAACGCCAACTACCTCCGCGAGCACACCAGCAAGTTTCCTGCCTGCCACGTAGAGATCGTTTGGCCAGGCAAGGTCCACCCTTATACCTGCTGTGTCCAGGCAAGCTCGGAATACCGCCAACCCCGCCATAGAAGGGGCAAGGTGCATGAACTGCGTACCAGCCCGAACGGTCACCACCAGCGATGCAAGCAGGCATCGCCCGGGAGGCGCCAGCCATTCCCTCCCCAGCCGACCCTTACCTTGGCTTTGGTAATCGGCAACCACTACAAGACCGTCCTCGCTCCCAGCGCTATCGCTTATACCGCCAGCACCCTGTAGGTCGCTCTTGAGTAGCCGTACCAGGTAGTCATTGGTCGAATCCATCTCTTTGAACCAGCGAACCTCGTGGCACGCAATCTGGTATGTCCGGTACATGCGATCAGACTAACATGGTGTTCACGTAATGGTGCGATGGCAGATCGACTTCGAGATCACGATCACGGTAACGGTCAGATTGTGCTGCCAAGCGACAAGAATTGTAAACGAAAGGTCATATTGAATGCTGGGTAAGGTACTTGTGGCAAACAGGGGAGAGATAGCAGTCAGGATCATCAGAACCTGCCGCGACATGGGCATCACCACAGTGGCAGTGTACTCCGAGGTGGATAGATTCTCGATGCATGCGAGGATGGCGGACGAGGCATACTGCATAGGGGGCGCCACGGCACAAGAGAGCTACCTGAATACTGCAGCAATCCTCGAGGTACTCGAAAAGAGCGGCGCGGACAGTGTCCACCCAGGTTACGGATTCTTTTCCGAGAATACAGACTTCGCCAGAGCGGTTACAGGACGGGGAGCCATCTTCATCGGACCACCTCCGGAAGCCATTGAGACCATGGGAGACAAGATCAGCTCCCGCATAGCTGCCCGTGCCGCCGGAGTGGATGGTGTACCGGGCACTATGGAACCGATCACTGATCCTGCACAGGTAATTGCATTCGGCAACTCTCACGGTTGGCCTGTTGCAATCAAGGCTGCCTACGGTGGAGGCGGCAGGGGGATGAAGGTAGTGGACTCGGCTGGTGGAGTCGATGAGGCACTTGAATCTGCCAAGCGTGAAGCTCTCGCTTATTTTGGCAGGGAAGAGACCTATATGGAGCGATACCTCGCTTGGCCTCGACACATCGAAATGCAAATCATAGTTGACAACTTCGGCAATGCCGTCTGGATGGGCGAGCGCGACTGCTCGTGCCAGCGCCGTCATCAAAAGCTCGTAGAAGAGAGTCCGGCTCCGGACTTCCCCGAGGAAATACGCCAAGCAATGGGTGAAGCGGCAGTCAAGGTAGCGGTCGCCTGCGGTTACCGGAATGCCGGAACAGTCGAGTTTCTCTACCAGGACGGTGACTTCTACTTCCTGGAAATGAACACCAGGCTCCAAGTCGAGCATCCAGTCACCGAGCTGGTAACCGGGACCGATCTGGTGGCTCTCCAACTAAAAGTAGCAGCCGGTGAGCCGCTCGGTTTCAGTCAGGAGGACATACGCTCCAAGGGTCACGCAATCGAAGTCAGGATCAACGCCGAAGACCCGACACAGGGCCGCTTCCTTCCCAGCCCTGGCACCCTGACCATGTTTACCCCGCCTGGCGGGCCAGGTGTGCGCCTGGATAGTGGATACGAGGCAGGCGATACCGTCAGCCAACACTACGACAATCTGATTGCAAAACTCATCGTCTGGGCAAGCGACCGCGAGACCGCTAGGATCCGGATGCTACGGGCCCTCGGCGAAACCAAGATAGAAGGCGTCTCGACCACAATACCCGCAGACATCCTGATCCTCTCCCATCCTGACTTCGCTGCAGCCAAGCACTCCACGCGCTGGGTGGAATCCACTCTCGATCTCACCCAACTTGGCAAGCCACTCGATCATCAGGACTCACCGGGCGCGACGCCGGTAGGCACGGCATCGGCCTCGGAAGAGGCACTGGGCGCGGCTCCGCGAGCAACCGCTCGAGACGCTTCGTCAACTCAACTTGCCGAACGCGATGTCACCGCAGAGATCGACGGGCGCAGGTACCGGGTACGCATGTGGATGCCTGATGCATACATCTCGGATGCCGGCGGCCAGTCCACTTCACGGACGCCGGCGGCCCCCCGCCCGTCGCGCAGAGCTCCAACTTCGAGCGCATCCACTCCAACCGCAGGTACCGGCAATATTTCAGCTCCCATGCACGGTACCATCATCAAGGTACTTGTAACTGTAGGTGATGTGATCGAATCAGGCCAGACGGTATGCGTGCTCGAGGCTATGAAGATGGAGCACTCACTCGAATCTCCGAGATCCGGTACGGTCAAGGTGGTACATGTCTCGGCCGGTGACTACGTGGCGGCGGGCGATGAGATCATCGTAATCGAATGATGTCGGCAGGCTGGTCACCGATCTGGATAGGCCTGTCACGTGTCGCTACAACCATGCATGGCGTCATTCTGTCATGACCGCGATCACCGGTACCGACTTGGTCGCCCGATTGAAGGAACGGGCTGCAATTACTGTTGGCAACGAGATGCCACGCCTGGAGCAGTTCAGCTTGTATGTACACTCACACCCGGAAATAGGCGGTGACGAGAGGCTCGCCTCCCAGGCGTTTGCGCAGTTACTGGATGAGCGAGGCTGCAGCGTGGAAACCGGCATATGCGGGCTGTCCACCGCAGTCAAGGCTACTATGGGTGAAGGCCAGATCCGCACAGCTATCTTGGCCGAGTACGATGCCCTGCCAGAAGTTGGGCATGCATGCGGCCACAATCTCATAGCTGCAGCCGCTCTCGGTTCAGCCTGGGCGCTTGCCGACATGGTAGGAGAACTTGGCTGCACTATCACCATCAACGGCTGCCCATCAGAAGAAGGGGGCGGCGGCAAGATTGTAATGCTGGAAAAAGGCGCATTCGATGGTGTAACCGCCGCCATGATGATCCATCCATGGCCTGAAGATCGGCTCGCTCCGAAATGCCTTGCGGTCGACCACTTCAGGGTACATTACCACGGTAAGGCAGCCCACGCAGCAGCCGCTCCGGAGCATGGGATAAATGCCGCCGACGCAGTGGTCATAGCACAGGTGGCGATATCGCTGCTGCGCCAGCAGTTGCACGATGGCGAGCAGGTACATGGAATAGTGGAACAAGGCGGTGATGCCCCAAATATCATTCCATCGCACGTGATCAGCCGTTATATGGTACGAGCGCCAGACCTCGAGCAACTTGGTCTTCTAAGGAAGAAGGTTGACAGATGCTTCGAAGCAGGAGCAGTAGCTACTGGCGCGTCCATTGAACAGGAGACGCTCTCACCCACCTATTCCCATATGGTGACCGATCCTGACCTGATAAGGCTGTGGGCCGGGAATGCAACCTCGCTAGGGCGAGACTACGGCATGGATGAGAGAGGCGAACCACCTCCGGTATTCTCCACCGACATGGGAAACGTTTCCCTAGCCATACCCTCCATCCATCCCCTGCTGAAGCTCGAATCCGATGGCGCGTCCAATCATGAGCCGGCTTTTGCCGCTGCATGTGCAGGCCCAGCAGCAGCCAAGGTCATCTATGATGGTGCGGTAGCGATGGCTTGGACGGCAATCGACCTGGCATTCCGTACGCCTCACGGCCCAGCCAGCATAGCCGGGCATTCCGCCAGGTAAACCAAACCAGCCCCATGACTACCCGCCATATTGTGCCCCATGAACGGCACTATGAAGGCTGGTGCACGCCCATTACATTACGGAGCACATCAGACACCTCACCGAGTGTTGCCATACGGGACAGCGCTACTTTCATCGGAACGAGCAGGTTGGCCGTGCCTCTAGCCGCCGTTTCGAGGTCAGCCAGCGCCGCTTCCACTGCGCCACCATCCCTCTCAGCTCTGACTTTACGCACCCTGTCCACCTGGGACTGCTGGAGGGCCGGATCAATAGGAAACACTTCCTGCGGCTCAGCATCATCTTCGACCCACTTATTAACTCCTACAACGATACGCATGCCTTCATCTATCCCTCTTGCATATTCGTATGCAGAGCGCTCTATCTCGTCCTGGATATAACCTGACTCTATGGCAGCTACAGAGCCACCCAGCGAATCCACCTTCTCTATGTACCGCCAGGCCTCTTCTTCCACTTGATCGGTCAGTCGCTCGACGAAGTACGAGCCCGCCAATGGATCCGCCGTATCGACTACACCCGACTCGTAAGCAATCACCTGCTGCGTCCGCAGCGCCAGTTTGGCTGCACGTGCCGTCGGCAGCCCCAATGCCTCGTCGAAGCCGTTGGTGTGCAAGCTCTGCGTGCCGCCCAATACCGCACCGAGGGCCTGCAAGGCAACCCTGACTATGTTGTTCTCGGGTTGCTGCGCGGTGAGAGTGGAACCACCGGTCTGAGTATGGAACCTGAGGAGCTTTGATCGCTCGTCTTTGGCATGAAAGCGCTCCTCCATGATCCTTGCCCACATCCTTCTGGCTGCACGGTACTTTGCGATCTCCTCGAAAAGGTTGTTATGGCCATTCCAGAAAAAAGACAAGCGCGGAGCAAAACTGTCCACGTCCAGCCCTGCAGCCAAGGCCGCCTCGACGTAAGCAATCGCATTGGCAAGCGTGAAGGCGATCTCCTGCACCGCAGTGGATCCTGCCTCCCTGATGTGATACCCGGAAATGGATATGGTATTCCAGTTGGGCAGGTACCCTGCGCAATACGAAAAGATATCCGTGACTATGCGCATCGATGGCCTGGGCGGGAATATATAGGTACCTCGCGCTATATATTCCTTGAGTATATCGTTCTGGATGGTGCCTTTCAGCTGGCTACCGGCAACACCACTCTCTTCGGCCACCAGAACATACAGCAAGAGCAGGATGGCTGCAGTGGCATTGATGGTCATGGAGGTCGTCACCTTGTCCAGAGGTATGCCGTCGAACAATATCCTCATATCAGCCAGTGAATCTATGGCTACCCCGACCTTGCCGACCTCCCCTTCAGATCTGGGATGATCGGAGTCGTATCCCATCTGAGTGGGAAGATCGAATGCGCATGACAGCCCTGTCTGGCCTGCATCGAGCAGGAACTTGAATCTCTGGTTGGTCGCCTCTGCGGTACCGAAACCAGCATACTGCCGCATCGTCCACATCCTGCCCCTATACATGGAGGGATATATCCCCCTCGTGTATGGGAACGACCCGGGCCGTCCAAGCCTGGCTGCTGGATCCCAGCCCTCGAGATCGCCAGCATCGTAGACGGGCTTTATCTCTATGCCGGAGTCGGTGGTGCGAATATCGTCATCATTCATGGCCACAACGTTACTCCACTAGCTGTTGCGCGACCACTGCGCATGCGCTGCCATCGATTGGATGGCAGCAGTGGCCCGAAATATTCTGGAATATGCCTATAGCTATACGCTTGCGGATTCCAGCGCGCCCGAGGGATCAGGCACCGCCAGGGTGGACGCCGGCTCGGAAGAACGAGCAATGTGGGGCATGCACAGCTGGTCGTATTCCGCTATGACGATCTCGCCTGCATCAGGACCGCAAGTCGGGCAGGACGGATCACGCTTCACCTTGAATGTACGGAACGATTCCTCCAGCGCATCATAGGAAAGCAGCCTGCCGACCAGGGGATCTCCCAACCCCAGCAACATCTTTATGGCCTCCAGCGCCTCCAGGGAACCTATAATGCCACAGAGCACCCCGAGAACACCTGCTTCAGCGCACGAGGGCGCCAGCTCGGGCGGCGGGGGCTCCGGCACCATGCAACGATAGCACGGGCCCTTGTAGGGATCGAACACAGTCACCTGCCCCTCGAAACGGAATATCGAGCCATGCACCACCGGTACTCCCGTAATAAGCGATGCATCATTCACCAGGTACCGGGTAGGGAAGTTGTCCGTTCCATCCAGGACCAGGTCGTACTCTCCCATTATCTCGACGACGTTGTCAGCACCCAACCTCATGTCGTACGGAACCACATTGACATCAGGGTTCATCGCCGTTATGGTGCGCTTGGCGGAATCGACTTTGGCGTCACCAATTCGGTCAAGGTTGTGCAATATCTGGCGCTGCAGGTTCGACGCATCCACCACGTCCATGTCGATTATCCCCAGGGTACCTACACCCGCCGCAGCAAGGTACATTGCCGCTGGAGATCCCAACCCTCCAGCTCCGAGCAGTAATACCTTCGACTCGAGCAATTTCTGCTGGCCCTTCTCCCCCACTTCAGGCAGGAGCAGGTGTCGGTGGTACCTGTTGCGCTGCTCGCCGGTGAGCACTTTAGGTACCGACCAGGTACGCCCCTCGTCCTTCCACCGGTTGAAGCCGCCGATCAGGGAGGACACGCTCTTGAAACCGAGATCCTGCATGGTCTGGGCCGCCAGCGCAGACCGGATACCGCCCGCACAGTAAATTATGACCTCGGCAGACCTATCAGGAATCCGACCCTCGACCTGCAACTCCAGAAAACCGCGCGGGATATGATGAGCGCCCGGAATCGTACCTTGCTCATGCTCATCTGCCTCACGGACATCAAGAAAGATCACGTTGGCATCCTGCATCTTTGCCTCAGCCTCGGCAGGCGTGATCTCCACGATGCCGGCCCTGGCTCTTGCAAACAACTCCCTACTGGTTGGCATACACTTACCTCCAACTAATATCTCACCTTTAGGAGGCCCAGCCAGTATGCATTACATCCTCGCCGGTACCCCCGGAACATACTTATAAATCTTACCATATCAGTCAAGAATTGTGCTCGCGCATCAAAAATTTCTGGCGGCCGGCAACCGGCGCTGTTACGCACAGCTTGACCTCGAGCAAATACGACCACTAACATTCCCTTATGCCAGGCAACATTGACACCGGCACGGAAGCAGGGAAGGCAGTATCCCTGTCCAGGCAGCACTGTTCCCTACATACGGAGCAGGCCATCCGGAAACGGCTGTCCATACCCGATTGGGCAGAGCGGGTCATGATCGTTGCGGAGTCCACGCATTGGGATCCTGACTGGGTACTCACATCGGGCGAATACTACAAGTATATGGTGCGCCGGGCCTTGGAGAGAGCAGTAACCGAACTGCAAAAAGAGGAGCGCAGGGTATTCGATGTCGAGTGCGTGTTCTTTCTGCGAAAGTATTTCGAACGCTCACCCCACAGGCAGGAGGCAATCAGAACCCTCGTCAATACCGGCAGGATTAAGTTTACCGGTTCAGGAATCACGACACCCGACACCCTACTACCGACCGAGGAAGCACTGGTAAGGGACCTGCTCACTGGGCGGGATTGGTTGCATGCCAACGGCATGCCAGTAGATCCTCGTACGCTCTACCTGCCCGACAGTTTCGGCCACACTCCTTGCCTCCCTTCTGTGGCAAAGTCATGCGGCATACACTCGGTGGCATTTACCCGGATAGACGGCATGCACTCCACGGGGCTCGAATACAGCCCGAAATCCCATTATCCAAGATTGATGTCAAGCGAGGAAATGCTACAGAGCAAAAGTGCTCTGGACTTCATTTGGAAGGACTCGAATGGATCAGAGATACTGGCTCACTGGAATGCCTTCAACTACGGCCACGGTGACATGATCGCTGGTCACGGCAGCAGGCGTGATCGCGGCATGTACCAGGGGGTTCCAGATCGCAGCGACACAAACGTCACCCGTAAGATAGAGAAATTCGCCAGGGAGCTTGATCGCTACTCCCCCACCCCGTATCTCCTACTTACCATGGGCCTCGACTTCACGATACCGCTCAAGGGTCTAGTAGCCCTCTTGGACCGATACAACGAGTTGCATGGCAGGCAGTCGGGACTGTTCGTCGTCAACGCGGGCTTGGACGACTATTTCGAACTTGTTCGATGCCATACCCAGTCGTTACCGGTAGTAGCCCTGGATCCCAACCCGTATTTCATGGGCTTCTACGGATCACGGCTGCCATTGAAGCGGATGCATCGCCGCATCACTGATTACCTGATCGCATCAGAAACCATTGCATCCGTATCCGGCAATATGCCACTAGCGCAACGGCTGGCAGCTGGCAACTCGCAGGCATGGGAGATAGCATCGGTAGGCAACCATCATGACTTAATCACCGGAACCGGATCCGACAGGGTCTATCACAAGGAGCAACGACCATGGCTCCTTCATGCTCTTGGAATAGCACGGCAAGCCGTGAGAGATGCATCCCAGTCCTCGCCCCCAACCCACACGCCCTCAAAATCCCCACCAGTCCAGGCATCGCAGCCCTCTTGGAGCCGCGCGGGCGACATACTATCAGTCGAAACGCAGCACTTGCGTATCCGGTTCGACCTATCACGAGGCGGGATAATTAGCTCCTGCGTGGGCATTTCCAGTGGGCTTCCACTCCTTGATCACTGCGGTGAACTGGTATCTTTGGAGGATAGTGGCGGGATGTGGCGGCTGGGAAATGAATCTGCCGGCGGGACACTGAGCGAGGTGAGTAACACCTCCACCGGTCCCGCACATGCCACCGTACGATCACATCGTGGCGGAGTCGAGATAACGCTTGACGCCGATCTCGAAGGTAGGCCCACTCGAAGGATCTTCTGGATCAGCGCAGATGAGCCATTCGTCGCGGTACATTGCGAGGTAATCCCGCGCCGGCACAGAAGCGTCATCATCCACTTCACTATGCCACCCTCGCCATATAGTCCACAACGCCCGCTCACCCTCGATTCACATCCCGTACCTCGTGCACCTTTCGTCTCCGGTCCCAGGTACAGTGACAGTCCGTCGGAAATCGCCTCTCATTCCTCGCTCATCATGGCCCAGCCTGGAGGAACCGTGACTCGCCCCCTGGAACGCCACTTCCAGCCAACGTTCTGGCCGCTCAACGGCTGGGCGCACATCCACGCGCCCGGCCGCTCCCGTCAAGACCTTACAATTGCATCGCTTTGCTCTACGGGCATATCAGTGAGCAGGTCAGGAACGGTGATGCTGATGGCTGGACGGAATCCAGGTAAGGAAAGGGCGCTGGGACTCGTGCCGTTTCTGGTATTCCCGGCGGCGTACCGAGAGAAGGAGCGTTGCGTGCTGGACTGCGCTGTGCTCTTCCGGCAGGTGCCAAGTAGCTCCGACGCCGTGGTGCAGGCGGCTACCGATGCAGGCTCCGGAGCATTCGAACAGTTGATTGCACATGTGGAACCCGTACTCTCATCACTCCGCAACAGGATAGGCCGGATGGTGACAATCCAGCCATCAAGGGTTAAGATGATCGCCGCAAAGCCGGCAACGGATGGAAATGGAATAATAATCCGCGTTGGCACCGCCGGCACATGCATTGATACCACCGGCACAGATGCAGGCATAGGCATCAGCACTGGTGATAGTGGGCAAGACGCTCACAGCCAGGACACTGTCACGATATCGTTCAATTCGATTACCCCCGAGAAAGCTCAACTCTGCAGTGCTATGGAGAACTATATTGCCGAGTTGCCAGTCGCAGGCAATTCGATATTCCTGGACCGCAAGCACCTGCGGGGGTCGACCGCAACTGTGCGAATCGTCACCGGCGATGATTCGATGATGGGCTGGCAGCCGCTGGAAACGCACCTGCAAGACCGGATGTCGTCGTGCCAGAAGTAGAGGACCGGTATCGCGACATTAATATAATACCCAGCAGTAAAAGCAGTATGACAAAGATTACAGCTACCGCCAACGTCACCCATCTGTAGTCGCTGGCAGTCTTCTTCTGGGTATCCTGTCTCATCAGCCTTGCAAGATCAATGGGGTCCAGTCCTGCCAAATCACCCTGCCGGCCACCGCTTGTATCATGGATTTCACTTGCTCCCTCCGGCAAATTCGTGGCGGGTGGATCTTGAAAATTAATGCCCTGCATCGGTGCACCGGATGCATTTTCAGCATTTTCAGCATTTTCAGCATCACCGGCACCATCACCACCGGTACTACTGCCATCAGCACTATTCCCCTGGAACGCGCTGCCCGCAGATGGAGGCAGCCCCTGCAAGAACGAAAGTATCTCATCTACATAGACTCTCGTTATAAGATCAGCATACCTCCGCTGGTAATCATCACCGGTAATGGTACCCGCCAGATATGCTGCATACAGGGTGTGAGCAGCCTTCAGCTTTTCATCTTCTGTGGCAATAATCCGACCCTCAGGATCACTCATGTAGACTATTATGTTATATCTCCGCTTAAGACGCAAGCGTTCCCGTGAAACAGTGCATGAAGACACGCTCCCTGGCGTGCGCATATGCACCCAAGTGGTCTAGTGGCCAGTTCCGTAAATAGCGTGATGGCATCCGGTGCGTAACCATCCGGTGAATGGTCACCTCTCCAGGAGCGTAGGTTAGAACCGTACTACGATATAAGATATTGTGATTGCTTTACGGCGGAGCCACAAGATATAGGGTTACCGGGTTAACAGCCGGGGGTTGTGTCCCACGCTCCTAGTGTAGTGTCTCGTAAATAGCGTGACGTTATCCGGCAAGTCAGGGGCGTCATCTGGCAAGGCCGAGGACGAAGGCGTAGCCGGTAGCTACGTTGAGGACGAGAACGCCGCCAGGGGCGTCATCT
>JAMCPL010000021.1 GCA_023379675.1 Actinomycetota bacterium
TCTCCCCAGCTGGCCAGATGGTGAGGTATCCCGAGCCGGTCGTGTTCGTCGCGGTGACGGTTGCCGCGACCGCGCTGACCCCCGAGGAGGGGATCCCGTCGACGCCTGCGACCTGGGCGGTGATGGTGCTCTGGGGCGCACCGTAGGTGAACGCGTTGCCGTAGCCGTCCACCGCCACGCAAAAGCTCGTCGTTGGACATGAGACGGATCTGAGGCCGTAGTAGCCGCTCGGGGCGATCGGGACCGGTGTCCACCAAGAGGTGCCATTCCAGGTGAGCGCGTTGCCATTGTAGTCCACCGCCACACAAAAGCTCGTAGTTGGACATGAGACGGAGTTGAGGGAGTTGTTGTTGTTGTTGGTATCAATCTGTTGACCAAATGACCAAGTGCCGTTGGAGTAAGTGAACTCATAGCCATTAGCATCCACCGCCACACAAAAGCTCGTAGTTGGACATGAGACGGAGGTGAGGCCGTTCGCGTCGATCAAGGCCGGCTGCGACCAAGAGGTGCCATTCCAGGTAAGCGCGTAGCCGCCGACGTCCACCGCCGCGCAAAAGCTCGAAGAGGGACACGAGACGGAGTCGACGCTGCCGCCGCTCGCGTTGATCGAGGACGTCTGCGACCAAGAGGCGCCGTTCCAGGTAAGCGCGTTGCCATTGTCGTCCACCGCCACACAGAAGCTCGAAGAGGGACACGAGACGGAGGTGAGGCCGCCGTTCGGGTCGATCGAGACCGGCTGCGACCAAGAGGTGCCATTCCAGGTAAGCGCGTCGCCGCCCCCCACCGCCACACAGAAGCTCGAAGAGGGACACGAGACGGAGGTGAGGCCGCCGCCGTTCGCGTCGATCAAGGCCGGCTGCGACCAGGACGGCCCTGCCGATCCGGCCTGGAGCGTGCCAAGGCCAGCGTTCGCGCTCGGCAGCTTCTCGCCCGCGCAGAAGCTCGGCTCCGGCAAGGCGGCACAGCGAGTGTCGACGAGCCGTACTGGTGTCATCGGGTGGTAGAGCCCTGAGCCGTCCGGTTCTGTGGTGAGCGGAGCGCCGGCCCTCTGGGCGCTCGGTGCGACCGCCGCGGACGCAACTGTCATGGACGCGATCGGAACGTAGAGCAACGGTACGACCATTGCGGTGCCAACAACAAGTACGAGTGCCACGGGTGTGTGATGCCACCGGCGCCTCCGGTGGCGAATCTCATAAGAGTTCATCGTCTTCACGTCCTCCTCCTTCGCTCTGGTACCAGATTGAAGTGGACCCCATTTGTTAGACAAACTGAGGGCCTTGGTTCACTCGTGTATCTTCCCGCTTCGGACGATGGCGGTTCGTCGAGGTGGCTGATCCCTACGAGGGTGCGGACATGATCCGCGCCATCGTCGCTGAGACCGCAACTGCAGGAGCTATCTGATGGCACCCCGTAAAGCGACTGCGCCGAGGCAGGTCAAGTCGACAACCCATGCAGACAAGCGAACGAACATCCCCACCGAGGAGCTTCGAGACTTCGTCGCCGACGATGAGCGGAACCCGATTCCCGTTGTGTACGAGCGTCCTTTGCTCCACCCACGAGACCCGGATGCCGATCCACAGCTCATCTGGCGAGGGATGACTGCAGTGGAACAGCGCGGTGAGGTACCTCTGCCCGAAGGTGTTCGCATCCATCAGCCTGACAACCTCCAATCGCAGGGCGCATCTTCCTCACCTCAACCCTTCGAGTACCGAGGGAAAAGGTATCTACAGGAAGTAGCTCTCACTGGAAAGTCAACTGCCCGGATTCAAGCGACTGCAAACCGTATCAGCCGCTGGCAAGCTGTAAGATGCCTACGTGATAGGTTCCCGCCACAGGCCTGGTGATTACGTCCTCGCCATTGATCTCGGCACCGGAGGACCAAAGGTCGCTTTGCTATCTCCATCCGGCGAGATACTCGCCTGTACTTCACGATGCATCAGTACCACATTCCTGCCCGGAGGTGGTGCTGAGCAACATCCCGAAGAATGGTGGTGTGCCATAGTAGATGCGACCAGGGCCGCGCTGGAGATCTCCGGTATCGATCCAAAGAAAGTCGTTGGTATCGGTTGCACGGCCCAGTGGTCAGGGACAGTAGCGTGCGACATGACTGGCGAGCCGCTGAGACCGGCCATCATCTGGATGGACTCACGAGGATCGGCTGGCTTGAAACACCAGGTAAGCGGGTTTCCAGGCATCATGGGATACCACATACCAAAGATCATACGATGGATCCATCTGACAGGTGGTGCTCCGGGTCTATCGGGCAAGGATCCTCTTGCTCATATCCTGTGGATACGGCAGCATGAGCCTGCACTGTACAGCGAGACATACAAGTTCCTCGAACCCGTCGACTGGATAGGCATGAGGCTCACCGGCATTGCGAGCGCATCGCATGATTCAATTTGCCTGCACTGGGTGACCGATAACCGGGACATTCACAATATTCGCTATTCGAAAAAGCTGCTGAAAATGTCAGGCATAGAGCCATCACAACTGCCTGACCTCGTGCCATCAGGATCCGTGATGGGCCATTTGAGCGCGCAAGCCGCAACAGAGTTGGGACTGCCGGGGGGTCTCCCGGTAATAGCCGGTTCGGGTGACATTCATTCCGCCGTGATCGGTTCAGGTGCAATCGACGACTTCGAGCTTCATCTTTACATAGGGACGTCATCATGGATATCGTGCCACGTACCCTTCAAGAAGACCGATGCGCTGCACAATATCGCATCCATCCCGTCTGCATTTCCCGGGCGTTACCTGGTGGCCGACGAACACGAGACTGCAGGCGCATGTTTGGATTTCCTGGCGTCCACCCTGCTCGGCGGAGTAGACGATACGACAGCCAATGATCGACATCACAGGGAAGTAAAGACCCATCCCGGTAAGCAGGTAAGCACTGGGGACCGGAGTGATGCCGAGAGTCATAACGCTGACGCTGGACTTGCAATGCCGGTACCTCCACCCAGCTACACCAGGAGCGAGGAACGCATACCGAAACACTTCTACGAATACATGGAACAGGCGGCATCGCGGGCCGTTCCCGGGTCGGGAGGCGTCGTCTTCACGCCTTGGCTGAATGGTGAGCGCTCGCCAGTGGACGATCACACCATCAGGGGCGGGTTTCACAACCTGTCCCTTTTTACAACACAGGATGATATGATACGCTCGGTCTACGAGGGAGTAGCCTTCAATTCCAGATGGCTCCTGGAGTCAGTCGAATCCTTCACCGGCCGTCGATGCAAGGAGTTGACATTCATAGGCGGTGGGGCTCGGTCCAGGCTATGGGCACAGATACACGCTGACATCCTGCAACGCAGAGTGATTCCCCTGCATGACCCGGTAATGGCAAATGTCCGTGGTGCCGGGATCCTGGCGCTTCTGGCGCTCGGTATGATCACCAGGGACGATATTGGCGGCATGGTTACGAGAGACACACCCTTGGAACCAGACAGCAGGGTTTCAACCACCTATGATGGTCTTTACAGGGAGTTTGTCAATATATATCGGAAGAACCGCAAGATTTACAGGAGACTCAATGCTTGAAGAGGAGTTCGATTTCATCACGGAAGTGCTCGAATCCGAGTTGCGCCCGTACAAGGATTCGCACAAGGTCTACCGGAACCTGCCGGTGGAAGGCAGGAGTCATTCCGAAATACTGGCCGAGATGAGGGAACTGTCAAGCAGCGAGGAAGGCAAGTGGAAAGATGGATACGCATCCGGAGCGGTATACAACGGAGATCCTTACCATACGGACTTTCTCAGTGAAGTCTACGCCATCAACTCCCAGGCCAATCCGCTCCACCCCGACATCTGGCCAAGCGCCATCAAATACGAGGCCGAGATAGTAGCCATGACGGCGTCACTTTTCGGAGGGGGTAAAGACGGCGTCCCAAGTGTGTGTGGCACTGTATCCTCTGGTGGAACAGAAAGTATCATGCTCGCCATGCGAGTATATCGAGACTGGGCACGTACGGAAAAGGGTATTGGCGAACCTCAAATAGTCGCTCCGCTCAGTGCCCATGCTGCATTTGAAAAGGCCGCGCAGTGCTTTGACATGGAACTGGTGAAGGTAGGGTTGAATGACCGATGGGAAGCGGATGTGGACGCAATGCGCCATGCAATCACCGCCAGGACTGCGGTTATAGTCGGTTCCGCTCCTTGCTTTCCGCATGGGATCATAGACCCCATTGAAGATCTCTCCCGGCTGGCGTCGGAAGCAGGGACCGGCCTGCATGTCGATTCCTGCCTGGGCGGTTTCGTGCTGCCGTTTGCCAGGCAACTGGGCCGCTCCATACCGCCATTCGACTTCCACCTGCCAGGGGTAACCTCTCTCTCTGCCGACACGCACAAGTTTGGCTATGCCGCCAAGGGAACCTCAGTCATCCTCTACCGTGACGCCAGGTTGCGCAGGTACCAGATGTACACCACCACTACCTGGATGGGCGGGCTGTACTACTCCCCCACGTTCGCTGGTAGCAGACCCGGGGCGCTGTCAGCGGAGTGCTGGGCTGCCATGATTGCCTTCGGGCAATCAGGATACCTGAAGGCCACCAAAGCTATCCTCGAAGCGGCCGATCAGATCAAGGAAGGCATAACAGCAATAGATGGCTTGGAAATATTAGGTAACCCCCTGTCCGTAATCGCTTTCACCTCACCGGAAATGGACATCTACGCCATTGCAGATGCCATGACCAGGCGTGGCTGGAGCTTGAATGGACTCCAGAATCCACCGGCCGTGCATCTGTGTGTTACGCTGCGCCACACCATCGATGGAGTGGTTGCGCGGTTCTTGGAGGACCTCGCTTCATCGGTGCAGGAAGTAAAACGCATACCTGGTACCTTGGGGGTGATGACCCCTATCTATGGCATGGCCGGAGCAATAGAGACCCGCGGCGAAGTCCAAGAACTGCTGCTACGCTACGCCGATCTTCAATTCAAGACGTGACCAGGTTACCTGCAACTGGTTGCTTACTGACCGCGGCGATGCACGCCGCAAGCTCCACCTACGCCAACGGTTTGCGTAATGTATATGGGTACGCCACGTACAGGGGGCAAGCTAATGGCGCAGCCGACCATGTATGCGAACACCGCTATGCGGTATAATCTACCAACGAGTTAGCTTGCAGGCAGGCGAATCAGTGCCATAAGGTGCAGGAGGTTGGAAGTGGGCGAACAGGGCAAGATAGTGCATGTCGGTGATCTGGCGGTAAGGCCCTACGAGGCAAAGGATCGTGCCAGTGTAAGGTATATCTGTTACGTGACCGGATACATGGGGGAACCCATCGACTGGCAGTGGAGGGATGCCAAGAGCCTGGCTGATGCATTCTCCGGCTACTACACCGACCGCGAACCCGAATCGTCCTTTGTAGTCGAGGCAAAGGATGGCGAGGTGATCGGCTACCTGCTGGGCTGCAAAGACAGTACGCGCGCATGGGCACCGGAAAGAGTGGTCATACGACATGTTTTTACGAGGGGCATAGCTTTCATGCCTGGAACTGCCGGTTTTATATGGCGATCAGCTCGTGATATTGTTGCCGACTCCGTGATGCGCCGGCTGGACCATTCCACCTTGTTCGACCCGCGCTGGCCCGCCCATTTGCACATAGATCTGCTACCCGAAGCAAGAGGCAAAGGCGCTGGCGCAGCACTCATGAGATGCTGGCTGGACACCTTGCGTGCTGAAAATATACCAGGGTGCCACTTGGGTACACTGGCCGAGAACCATGCTGCAATCGCTTTCTTCGAATCCATGGGGTTCCGGAAAATAGGCAAGCAGCCGCCTGTCCCGGGTCTGCGTTCCAGAGACGGTAAGCGCCTGCACGGCCAACTCATGGCGCAGGACCTAGCCTAGCAGCCACGAGGCAAGATACAACCATTACGGCAGGCGCCAGCCCGCGGCCACGCCATAAGGCCACCTGCTGATCAGCGAGCACCCCTGGCTCCGCTGCCCATGCAGGAACTGGCTGACCTCGTACATTACCTCTGGCGCGTAGGCCATCTCGGTATGAGTGAGCAGCAAGGGACAGCCTTGGGTCGCATGAGGCACCGCCACTCGACCTGCCATGCTCGCATCGTAAGCCGATTCAATAGCAATAGCATTCACTCCACTGGGCAACGCGGCGGAAAACAATCTTTGAGCATCGCGGGCCGATACCATTCTGATCAGTAACGGGCTGCGCGATGTCACTGTACCAAAATTGATTGATCTGCCCAGCCTGGTGATCATCCGTAAACCGAGAGATCCGACAATGCCGGGGCCGGATCCCCCTATTGCATAACCGATGGAATGAGACATCGGGGCAAGTAGAACCACCTCCCTTACGGGGCTCCCCTTCCATCCTTTCAGCGCGTCCCACACCACCCAGGCCCCAGATGAATGCGCCACCACCGTAACCGGGGATGGCAAATGCTCGACCTCCTGCCTGAACAGCGATACTGACCTGCTCAACGGCTGCATAGTGTCTGGACGCCTATATGGTTTGCCGGACCTTATGGGACATCTTGCCTCTCCCTGAGCAGTTCCGTTTCCCAGCCCGGCATAGGAATAGTAAGTGGTATCGCTGCAGGTAAAGCCTATCGCCTCTGGCCGTAGGCCAAACAGCGCTCCATACCCGCTGGCGGTATCTATTCCTGCCACGAGAAAGAGACTGCCCCGTAAATGTGGCGGTGACCCGGAAAGTTCGGGAGCCCTTACCGGGAAAGCCACCCCGGCCATGACCAGCGCAGCAACCGCAATCCACGCAAGCAGCCTCTTCATCCCCACGGATATCTCCGATACCCTGCCGGTATGACCGGAACGAAGGTAGCGAGCTGTGTAGAAGGTGAGTATTCCCGAAATGACCACGCCAAGCATGTCTCCCGCCCTGCCCGCACTGGTTGCACCGGCCACACCTGCTCCGATGAGTGTCAGCGCCACCAAATAAACCATCATTACCGGTATGTTGAAACCCGATTGCAGCCCAGACTTCATTGCCGAAAACAGCCCGCCATGGGGAGAAAGCTTCGACCATGACGCATCACGAGACCATCCGCCTCGTGGCCTGCCGGCATCCTGGCGCCATAAGAGGGGCGACACGGCCAATGCCACCAGTGCAGACAGTACCAGGCCTGCCCAGAACAAGGGGGAATACAGGATCGCCTGCCCGGAATAGACAAGCTCTGCTGCAATGTATGAAGGGATCAATGCCACCAGGTAAAAGCGCAGTGCCAGCCACCAGACGCTGCCGCTCCAGGTCGAAGCTACTAGAAACGAGAGAATTGTGGAGCGTACCACCAAGTCGGCGGCCAGCAGTACAACAAAAATCATCACCGATGGTGATTTCGCCAGCAGCAGGCCAATGTCCGAGATCAGCCCGAGCGGTGGCAGGGCCACCTCGTGGGTGATGCCCGGCCAGGCAGGCAAGGCTCCAGACTCCATGAGTATCACCACCAGAGCCACGAGCACGATTAGAGGCCAGGCGGGAACGGTCCTGCTGGGTGTTTGATGCATTGTCCCGCCAGGAGGAGTGAGTTTTGAACTCGCAACACCCCCAAGGTTCGACGGGTGGCGTTCTTTCGAGAATGGCTTGTCCCATCGCGGCGATCTGCTACTGAACATACAGAAACGCTAGCCGCTCGGCTGCATCTTGTAAAGACATGCCTGGCATGATGCGCTGGAGTAACAGTCGCAGCTTAGCACTTTGTGATCAAGCTCGGGGTGATCTATAGGGCATCGCAGGTGCTTGAGATGCATGCTACAAGTATTCTAGTATAAGCTAGAAATAGGATTAAGCGCCAAGTGGATCTGGCGCAGCCAGGACAAGGAGGGCAAAATGGAGAAACATAGGGTCGGCGGGAGCGCGCTATTATTTACGAGATGGACCACCAGTAATGTATCACCACACGCATCTGCTGCGGGCAGTTACTCGGATACCGTCCGGCGGATTGCCTCGACTATCTCCGGATTGGCCAGACTGGTGATATCTCCTGGGTCTTTCTGGTTGCTGATGGATGCAAGCACGCGTCTCATGATCTTACCGGATCGCGTCTTGGGCAGGTCTGGTACCAGCCACACTTTGCGAGGACGGGCGATGGGACCTATGTCGCGAACTATTATGTCCACCACGGACCTCTGCAATTGATCGGACGGGGCAACTCCGGGTTGTAGAGTGACGTAAATCTCGGGTATAACGCCTTTTATCGCGTCTGCCGCTGCTATGACGGCGGCTTCGGCCACTCCTTTCACCTCGAGCACTGCTGACTCTATTTCTTTTGTGCCAAGCCTGTGGCCGGCTACATTGATCACGTCGTCTATGCGGCCCAAGATGCGGTAGTAGCCGTCCGGCGCCTGCATTGCACCATCTCCTGCGAAGTAGGGCCAGTCTTGCCAGTCCTTGCTCTCCGGGTCCTTGCAGTATCTCTGGTAGTAAGTCGCTATATAGCGGTCTGGGTCTCCCCATATTCCCATCATCAGGCCGGGCCACGGGTTGCGTATGCAGATGTTGCCGCCCTTGCCGGATTTCGGCGGTACAACGTTTCCGTCCTCGTCGTATATCACCGGATGGATGCCAGGTACTCCAGGCCCCGTGCTTCCCGGCTTCATGGGGGCCAGGGCCGGTACGGTGCTGCAGAGGAACCCGCCGTTCTCGGTCTGCCACCAGGTATCCACTATGGCTACATTGCCCTTTCCGACGGTATTGTAGTACCAGCGCCATACATCTGGCTCTATCGGCTCGCCAACCGTAACCATGAGCTTGAAGTCATAGTCGTATTTGGCAGGCTCTTCAGGTCCGAGTTTGCGCAAGCTGCGAATGGCCGTGGGAGAAGTATGGAAGATATTGACGCCCAGCCTTTTTGCCACCCGCCAGGGCCGTCCGGCATCAGGGCAGGAGGGGACACCCTCGTATATTATGGATGATGCGCCGAGTGCAAGCGGGCCGTAGACAATGAAGGAATGGCCGGTAATCCAGCCAATGTCGGCCATGCACCAGTAGACATCGGTCGGTTTGATGTCGAGGATCCACTTGGACATAGCGGTCACGTAGGAAAGGTAGCCGCCGGTGGAATGTTGCGCAGCCTTCGGCTTGCCCGTAGAACCGCTGGTATACATGAGAAAAAGGGTGTCGTCTGCAGCCATGTGCTCAGGTTCCACTCGTTCGCCGGTGTACTGGCTGAGGATGTCATTTACGATGATGTCACGGTTTTCGACCAGTCCAAAGCTACTCCGGTACTCTCCAGGGTAACGCTCGAAGATGAGTACTGCACGGACTGCGTGCCCTGCCTTTCCGGCGGCCCTGACCGTCTCGTCAGCCTTTTCCTTGTGATCCAGCCACTTCCCGTCTCGCCAGTAACCGTCCATGGTGACGAGTACCGAGCTGTCAGAATCCACCATGCGATCCGCACATGCCTGGGCGCTGAAACCGCCGAAGACCACCGAGTGGATGACTCCCAGTCTGGCACAGGCCAGCATGGTGACAGCCAGCTCCAGCACCATGGGCATATGGATGGTGACTCTATCGCCTCTTTTCAGGTTCAGCCCGTCGCGAAAGTAGGCAGCCAGCTCGTTGACCTGGACAGACAGTTCCTGGTAGGTGAGTGCTATGATTGGTTCCTTCTCGGGCTCGGGCACGAAGTAGAGAGCTGCCTTGTTCTTGCAGGCATCCAAGTGCCTGTCCACGCAGTTGAAGGAGGCATTCAGCTCACCACCCACAAACCAGCGCCAGAACGGCGGGTTGCTCGAGTCGAGCAGCGTATCCCACGGCTTGTACCAGTCAAGCATCTCGCCAAACTCCTTGTAGTAATCAGGGAAGTGTTCGATGGAATAGCGTTCGAAAATCTGGGGATCTTTCAGATTTGCCTGTTCCACAAAGCTTGGTGGAGCGTGATAATACTCCTCCTCCTGCCAATGCACCGCTATCTCGGCTGCTTGCGTGCCTTCATTCTCGCTGGCTACCACTATGGATATCCTCCTCTCTCCGGCAACCATGGATGGTTCTCTTGCTGGTCGAACTCCAGGGTGCAGATACTTCGACATACGTAGCTTATAGTACACAATACCTTGTCACACCACAGGCATCCAGGTAAAGTGTGACGAAAGTATCTTGTATTCGTATGCAATGAGCCACTAGGTGTAATATCTGGATATCATGTCTGCTGCGACCGAAGATACAGAAGATGCCGGGAATGCTGAAGATGAATACTGAAGATGCTGCCATACGACTTGGCGGCGAGTACGGTGGTTCGACAGGAGAAGCAGAAGAAGAGGTAAGCGTAGATATCCGCGACCATGTCGGAATCATCGAGATGCGCAAACCGCCTCATAACTTTCTCACTCCAGGATTGGTGGAGGCGGTGGCGTCAGCCCTTGAGGCATTGAACGGCGATCTGGGAGTGAGGGCAGCGGTACTTGCGGCAGGGGGGCGGTCGTTCTGCGCCGGGGCAAACTTCTTAGCTGAGCCTGGAGACAGCGAGGGCATAGTGGAACAGGATGGCGGCTTGTCGCCCGCCCGTAGGCTCTATGCCGCTGCTTACCGGTTGTTCTCTGTTTCCATACCTGTGGTGGCTGCTGTCCATGGCCCTGCTGTCGGTGGAGGATTGGGACTCGCCATGGTGGCAAACCTGAGAGTCACCTGTCCGGAGGCACGTTTTTCCGCCAACTTTGTGCGCCTCGGTATTCACCAGGGATTCGGCCTGTCCGTTACCCTGCCGGAGCTTCTGGGCCCCTCGAAGGCTGCCCTGATGCTGCTCACTGGTCGCCGGTTCAACGGAGAGGAGGCGACGAATTTCGGTCTTGCGGATGTCTGCGTTCCGAGCGAGCAGGTGAGGCAGGCTGCCGTGGACCTGGCCAGTGAGATTGCTGAAGGTGCTCCGCTGGCGCTTCGAGCGGTAAATTCTACGTTGCGTGCAGGGCTTGCCGAGAAGGTGCGGGAGGCGACCAACCATGAAATCCTGGAGCAGGAGAAGCTGCTGGCCACCGAAGATGCATTAGAGGGTATAGTTGCAGTCATGGAACGCAGGCTGGGTAATTTCAAGGGGAGATAAAGTAGTGGCGAACAAGCGACCTCCCCTCCGGATATGGGACAAGGCTTGGATTAAGGCTTGAACAAGGCGTAGATACAGCATCGGACTCGGGCAGGAGACAGCCAGGCAATGGTCGGTGACTAGGTGGTAATGAGGTTATCTGGAAAGGAGAAACCCATGGCAAAGGACAAGGCGGTGCAGGACGACAAACAGCTCGCTCCAAGGGAGCAGCAAGCCGTTGAGTCACTCGATCCAAGCAGTATAGGCCTTCCGAAGGACGCCCTGAGCAGGCTTGCAGAACTTGGGGGGCGTGACGGGAAGGCAGGTCTGTTCACTTCGGACCTCTCGGTCAACGAATTCCTACTCGTCAAGGAGGCGGGCTTCAATCCGAAGGGGCTTGTATTCGGCAGTTCCATCTATCATATAGGGCTGCAGGGGCGTTCCTGGTCGAAGAACAGAGAATTGGAGAAGCTGTCACAGGCGATGTACACGGCCAGGGAGTTGGCGATGTCGCGCATGGAGGCGGAGGCGAAAGTTCTCGATGCGGATGGAGTCGTTGGTGTGCGCCTCGATGTGAATTTTTACGATTGGGGACCGCACTCAGCGGAGTTTATCGCGATAGGAACTGCCATAGAGTCCAAGGATGCTCCAATGAGCTGGCGCAATCCACTGGGCGCGCCGTTTACCAGTGACCTGTCAGGCCAGGATTTCTGGACGCTTGTACAGTCCGGGTACATGCCCCTTGGTCTCGTGATGGGTACTTGCGTGTACCATGTTGGCCACAGAAATCTGGCTAATGTGGTAGCGCAGACCGCTAACAACAGCGAGCTGGTTCCTTTTACCCAGGCGCTCTATGAAGCAAGGGAACTGGCCATGACGAGGATGCAGGATGAAGCTGAGCGATTGGGTGCAGAGGGGATTGTGGGGGTACAGATGGTGGAGAAGTCGCACTTCTGGGGAAGCCATGTGATCGAGTTCTTTGCCGTTGGTACGGCGATCAGACCCATAAGAGACAACCACGTCATAGAGAAGCCACAAATGATGCTCTCCTTGGATCGTTGAGCGGATCGTTGGGAGTGATTCGATCGTGGTAGTCGCTGGAAGCCCGGGCAATCCGGAAGCCGGTCAACCTGGGAGGCGCAGCACTGGGCGGCAAAGCCGGCCCGAGGAGCCAAGTCAGGGGGCAGGGGAGGAGTTCGATGCCGCGATCCTGCCGGCTCGTTCAGGCGGAGCCTGGGGGTCGGGTCTTTCGGTACCCGAGCTGGCAGCTATACGCGGCGCAGGGTTCCAGCCGTTGGGACTGGTGCTTGGCACCTCGGTGTACCGCCTGGGAGCGTTCAGCTCGGCTGCGGGCACGCTTATCTCTGGAGGCCAGGGATCCTACGGTGGATCGGGTATTTCCGGCGGACTCGGGATGCTCGGCCTCGGAGGTTACGGGGGATACGGTTCCACTATGGGCAGGGGAGCAAACGTAGAGCAGGACTGGTATGAACACGGCATCCTGTCTGCCGCCAGTATGGCCATGCAGCGGATGGTCGATGAGGCCAGGTCGTTCGGCGCCCACGGGGTGGTCGGTGTACGGCTGAAGCTCAAACGGATGTCCAGCCCGGTCGTGGGTGTGGATTTCTATGCAACCGGGACCGCCATTACGGCGCCTGGCGTTCCCCTTCAGGCGATACCGTTCACATCGCATCTTTCAGGGCAGGATTTCGCCAAATTACTCCGGGCCGGATACGTTCCGTCAGCACTCGTGGTTGGAGTTTCGGCAATACGGGCTTATGCGGGATGGCAGGCCGCGGGCCAGGCTCAGTCATGGGGCAACTCGGAGGTGTCGCAATTCAGTGAAGTACTCGACAATTGCGTTTCGATTGCCATTTCCAGGATGGAGGCCCAAGCGGCGTCCCTTGGCGACGGTATCGTGGGCGTGGATATAGATGTTTCCTCCATTGGCATGATGGGCGGGCAGGACTTCCTCGAAACCATTGTCACGGGTACGGCGGTGGTGAAGTTCGATCCTGGGAATGTATCCGGTGCAGGGGGGAATACCGACCTGCCTCTGCCGGTGATGCGACTTGCCGACCGGCGGAGGTTGTCATGAGCGCACAGGATGGCAGGGATCTTGTAGCGGGCCTAGACGTCGGCGCCCGTGCTATGAATTCACTGGCGGCAAGAGTCGGTTCTGCAAGGGATGGTAGTTCCAAGGCGGCTGGGGAAGGTGGCGAAGCGCCGGAGTACTTTGAACTATACTTTGGCAATTGGGGGAGTCCGCATGCGGCACTGCAGCGCTCCCGAAACAAGGCCAGGGGGGGCCAGGGGGCGAAAAGCGCATCTCCGGCTCAGGCATCTCAGGGGGGGCGGTTCTTCTCCTCTGACCTGAGCGTGGACGAGTCCGTCCTTGTCAAGCAGGCGGGCTACGAGCCAATATCCTTTGTCAAGGGCTCTTGTGTATATCACACTGGAATGCCTTATATTCCTTACGGTCCTGGGTCGTGGGGTGGAGGTATGGCTGGTGGAGGTATGGCTGGTGGAGGTATGGCTGGTGGAGGTATGGGACAGGATGCTGGGGGCGGCCAGGGGGCCGGCCTTCCCCAGGGAGGTTTGATGTCTGGGATCGGGATGGAGATCCAGATGCTCTCTGCTGCAATGCATAATGCGCGCCGCACTGCTTTGAACCGGCTTGCTGGCGAAGGGCAGCGTGCGGGTGGGTCCGGTGTGGTAGGCGTGCGGTTGCTCGTCAATCCATTCTCTGTGGGTGAAGCAGGCTCTTCGACGAGTCGTTTCCTAGCTCTGGGTACCGCGATCAGGCGCCTGCCTGTTCGGGGGGGTACATCCGATGATGCCCGCGGTTCAGGTGCAGGGGTGCAGGGCGCCCAAGTGGTGCATCACAGCAGCGCAAAGGGCGTGAGCTTCTTTTCCAGCCACCTTTCTGGCCAGGATTTTTACCTTCTTGCCAAGGCGGGTTACATGCCCATCCAGGTGGTGATGGGTTCGTGTGTCTACTACGTGCGGACCCGGAGCTTCGCCACAACGGTGGCCAACCGCCAGAACATGGAGATAGAGGCATACACGAGGGCTCTTTACGAGGCGCGTGAACTGGCGATGGGACGCATGCAGGACGAGGCGGTTTCCTGCGGGTCTGATGGAGTGGTAGGTGTGACCGTGGAGGAGTCGTCCCACGGATGGGGAGGCAGCCATACCATAGAGTTCTTCGCCATGGGTACCGCCATCAGCCAGGTTGCTCGTGAGCATATCAGGCTTGCTCCCAGGCTGACCGTTCCGCTCGAGGACGAGATAATTCGTACGTCCCCTGCCGCAATGCACAAGGAAGGATGACCTTAGAGGCTCGTGTCCTTGGCGGTTGCTCGGCAGCCGCCAAGGACACGTTGTGGCCTACCTCCGTGGACTCCATTGCAGTGAGCGAATGATTGATGTAAGTTGGGGTCAGGTAGATCGGTGCTCCATGCGGGTATAGGTGGACTCCATTGCAGTGAGCGAATGATTGATGTAAGTTGGGGTCGATGAGCGATATGGTACCCAGAGATCCGGGAGAACCTCAGGAATCCACGGAGGGGCTCGAAAGCATACCGGAGAACAATGATGTCCAGGGATACGAGGTGGAGGCTTTCGCGCAGCTTCTCGCCGAGCAAGCCAGGGATGACCAGCTGCTGCTCGGCTATCTGGCGGATCAGCTAGGGTCGGCATGGCCAGCGGCGGTGCAGGTGAAGAAGGCAGGCTTGCTCGGGCGTGGCGGTGTGTCGGAAGTGGTGGTCCTATTGGAGGAGGAACAGTATTCCATCTCGAAACAGCACGGACGGCTCGTGCCTACCGTTGCGAAAGTAATGGGAGGCATTGCGATACGTCATGATACCTTGACGGTCGGGGAGTGGACGCAACGGCTTGCGGCATGCTTGTCGAAGGAGGCCGAAAAATCTGAGGATGCGAGACAGGCCCTTCTTCGTCTCGTCACCTGATTGGCGGCTTTTCCGGATAAGAGGCTCAGCATTCAGACATCCAGGCCAAGTATGTTCATTGCAACCTTGGCGCCCAGATAGCCTGAGCCGCCCAGCATCATGCCGCCGGGATATACAGAGGCACCGGCCACGAGCAGCCCGGGGATAGGTGTCTCCACGCGCGAGCAGAGGTCGTTGGGCCTGAAGCCAAGCTGCAGGGGTTTCGGTGAACGAGCCGAGCAGGAGCGACCCCATCACGCCGATCTTCCTACGGTCTGTAGTTACTAGCTCCAATTCATTGCCGGGAAGGTCGGGATCCCCCATCATCGGAACGTCGCACTGCGTAATGAGTGAAGTCCATCACCAGTTCCCTGCGTCCCAGGTCACGTTACCACAGCTTCATCGAGTTTCTCCTTGCTTCAATGGATCCACCTTAGTGGTTCAGCAGATAGGCATCTCGGGCTTGTCAGTCCCCTGATGGCGCATTGCTATGCTATTGTCTATGCACTCCAGCATGCTCCTCCTCTATCCTCAGTCGTTCACATCCGGGTATGGGCACCGGCACCGGGAAGGGGGGGATCGCCCAGCATACTCCTCCTCTATCCTCAGTCGTTCACATGCATAGGGAGAATGGCCACAGTGGCATCCGTGTGGCGCCGTAGCGACATACTGAGCACGGTACCCATCTGGTTGTGGAGCAACCGGTGACGGAGTAGCCGGGGTTCCATCTCGCCGATGAGAACCACGACATCCTTGCCGTCGTGCATGGCTTGCAGGACATATCTGGTGATAGGCCTGATGACGGAGTGGTACCTGGTTTGGAGCATGACCAGAGGCACGCCGGGGTTCCATCTCTCCCAGTGTTTTATTATCCCCCCTTCCTCGTCGCCGGCATCAGAGAATGCTACGTGTACCGCCACCACCTCACCGCCAAAGGTCATAGCCTGAGATATGGTTGCCATTGACAGCTGGGTGATGCCCGTGATCGGAACCACAACCAGCAAGCTGTCGTGGGGGGCAGGTGCGTTTGTTGCTCCCGAGAGGTCCAGTTCCTTCCCGACAACCTCATAGTATCTGTGTACGCGCTGGAATAGCAGGATTATGGCGGGTACGGCAACCACTACGATCCAGGCTCCGGCTGCAAACTTGGATATTACGAATACCAGTGTGGCGATACCTGTGACTACCGCTCCTACGGCATTGAGTACGGCTCGCCAATGCCATCTGGGGGTCCGGTTGCTACGCCAGTGTATGACCATACCTGCCTGGGCCAGGGTAAAGCCGGTGAACACCCCTATTGCAAAGAGCGGTATCAGCGTATCGGTATTGCCACTTACAACCACCAGTATCAGCCCTGAAAATACCGCCAGTGCCCATACCCCCTTTGTGTAGACAAGACGGTCACCTCTCATCGAGAACAGGTGCGGTAGGTAGTTATCGCGGGCAAGCAGGCTGGCGAGGATGGGCAAGCCGCCGAAGGATGTGTTCGCGGCCATACCGAGCACTATGGTGATGGCGATCGTGACCGTGTAGTAAGCCCAGGTTCTACCCACAGATATGGCCATCACCTGGGAAAGTACTGTATCGTGCATCCTGGGCGCCACATGGAAGTGAGCTATGAGGACGCCCAGCCCAAGCAACATGGCCGCAAGAATCACTCCCAACAATAGTTCCGTCTGCTTGGCTCGCTTTACTCGAGGTCGTTCGAATAGTGGCACGCCGTTTGCAATCGCTTCTACGCCCGTCAGGGCTGAGCACCCTGAAGAGAAGGCCTTCAGGATGAGAAGAACGCCGATCACTTGAAGCGCATGCGTGGCTACCAGCGATTTTCCGGGCTGATGTACATGTGGGGCGATGGGGTGGATGATACCTACGATGATGACCGCCAGCAGGCCCACTATGAAAGCGGCAGTCGGCAGGAGGAAGGCTCGGGCACTGTCCCCCAGTCCTCGAAGGTTCAGTAGGGTAATGATTGCCAGCATGGCAAGGCATAGCATGACGGTGTAAGGCGCTAGTGACTGGAATGCGGATACCAGTCCTGCAACTCCTGCGGCTATCGAAACAGCCACCGTGAGCGTGTAGTCGACTATGAGGGAGGCGGCCGCCAGTCTGGAGAATCCCGCTCCCAGGTGAGCCCTGCTTACGGCATAAGCGCCACCTCCCTGGGGGAATCCTTCTATTACCTGGCGATATGACAATACAAGCAAGGCAAGGAGGGCGACGATAGCTATTGTGATGGGCAATGCAAATTTCAGGGCGACAGCTCCTGCACCTGCAAGTACAAGAGCGATGGCCTGGGGGCCATAGGCCACCGAGGTGAGAGCGTCAAGGGAGAGGGCTGGAAGGCCGTCTACAGGGCTGAGTTCCTCACTTGTGACCTGGTCGGCCCTGAGAGGGGGACCTACCAGTATCTTCCAGATGCGAGCCACCTTGCCGCCGGTATGACCTGGTGGGACAGGTGATCCGGTCGGACCGGTCGATTCGGAGAACCCGGAGAGATTACGCTTCAAAGAGCCTTGCCCATCGCCTGCTATACCATCTTGTTATACTATGTCGCTGGATAGCCCTACACCATCCACTGCGCCTGCCTTGTCGATTTTGCCGGCTACCGCGATGCTGCGAGCGCTGGATCGCAGCATGCGTTCGACATCTACAGCCAGCAGGGGAGGGCTGAAGAAGAATCCCTGCGCGGTGGTACAGCCACGTTGTAGCAGTATCCGGCTTTGCGTGGATGTCTCGACCCCCTCTGCTACGCAAGTCATACCCAGATCCTTGGCCATTCCGACGATGGCCTGTATTATTACCTGGGATTGGTCGTCAGGACCGAGAACCTGCACGAATGACCGGTCGATTTTCAGGATGGAGACAGGGAAAGACCCGAGCCTGTCCATCCCGGACGATCCTGTGCCGAAATCGTCCGCCGAGAAGCGCACGCCTGTCTTCTGAAGTCTTTCAACGTTGGCTTGCATGGTTCCAGTATTGTCGAATACCACTCTTTCGGTCAGTTCCAACTCGATCAGGGATGGGTCGAGGGTGTTGTTCTCCAGTGCCGCAAGGACGCTGTCTACGTATTCCGCGGCAGCAAGATCCCTGGTGGATACATTGATGGCTATCCGCAGGGGTGGGAGACCTATGTCCAACCAGAAGCGCAGTTGCCTGCATGCTTCACTTATTACCCAACTGTCGATCTGTACTATAAGATCCGAGGCTTCGGCAATTTCGATGAATGTTGCGGGTTCCAGCGTCCCCCTGGTAGGATGCTTCCAGCGTAATAGTGCTTCCACGCCAACCACCTTGGCAGTTCCGAGGTCTATGAATGGCTGGTAAAGGACAAACAACTCTTTCCGTTTGAGCGCCTTGTGCAGGTCTTTTTCCAGGTGGAAGCTATCCGGCGTGCTTGTACGATCCTCCTCGGCATCGAATGTCTGAAACGTATTCTTCCCCATTTCTTTGGAGCGGTACATCGCCGCGTCTGCGCTGGAGAGTAATTCGTCATACGTATTACCATCTCGCGGCGCCATAGCCACACCTATCGATCCGGTCACATATACCTCCTGCCCAGACATATTGAACGGCATGCTCAAAGACGCGAGCATCCTGCGTGCGAGCGCTTCTATTGCTTCAGGATCGGAAAGTCCTGGCAGCAGGATGGCAAATTCGTCACCACCAAGGCGCGCCACCGTATCCTGCTGCCTTACCGTGCGAGATAGGCGGGTGGCCACTTCAATGATCAGGTCGTCTCCAGCAGCGTGTCCAAGAACATCGTTCACTTCCTTGAAGTGGTCGAGGTCCACGAAGAACATGCAGACTACGTCTCCGGCGCGTGCAGCGTGAACCAGCGCTTGGTTGGCTCTATCTTCCAGCAGGCGCCGGTTGGGAAGGCCGGTCAATGCATCGTGCCATGCCATATGACTGATCTGCTGGAGCAGGTTTGCATTTTCCAGTGATACTGCCGCCTGGTCGGAAAGGCCGGTCACCCGCTCGCGCAACTCCTTGGTGTTTACGGAGGCTGGTTGCACTGCGTGTTTGAAGTTGGCCGTTACTATGCCGAGGCATTTTTCTGTGGTAAAGATCGGCGCCAACAGGGTTGCCTGTATGTCGTAATGCTCGAGCACGTCTTTTACCAGGCTGTCATTGGTGGTGCGATCCACGAAAATTATGTCACGTGCCTCCACCACTCGTCTTATGAGGGGAGATGCCGAAAGGGGGATGTTGAGCACCGTGCCGGTACCGTTCTCCTGTCCATCCTGCACCGGTTCTGCATACTTGAACTCGTGGTTATCGCCATTTCCACCATGTGCGCCATTTCCATACATTCCATCCGCGAGTCCGCCACTGGGATCGTCTTGGTTGGACGACCCGCCCTGTTCTATTTTCTTGACAGAGCGCAAGGTCTTGGTGGAGTCGTCCCAGAGCAACACGGCGGAAGTATCGCAGCCCACCACCATAGGAACGGTTTTCGAGAGTTGTTCCGCAACTTCCGCAGTCGTTGTCAGGGAGGCGAGTTGTCTGGAGAACTTGAGCAGTGCACTGGATGTTGCGCTGGAGCGACGAGCATCGTCCAGTGCGGTGACCATATCCAGTGCGGTTGCTGCGTAGTTCGCATATACGGAGAGTGCTTCCTTCTCTTGTGCCAGGAATTGAACGCCCTCGGGATATATTGCGGCTATCCTGCCGTAGTACTGCCTACGGGATCGTACGTCCACTATGAGACGCGAGCCATTGTAGGTGTCGGGCTCAGGCAGGAGTATCTCTGCCGCCACCCTTTTCGCCTTCTGCTGGGTCAATCCGTAGTGGTGGAGTTGAACCGGCTGTTCGGGGGCCAGCTTGATGGCCAGGACATAGCGAGGAGCGCTTACGGCGTGTGCCGCCCTCTTGGTCACCCTGGCGAGCACGCTGTCGATGTCGTCGGTGGCCAGCAGGTCTGCAGCCGTGGAATATACATCCTGCAGGCGCATCGTCAACTGCTGTACCTGGGCGGTCAGGTAGCTGACCTTGGTGTTGTCATCGGATTCGATTTCGGCTTGCGCCTCGTCCACTTCACCGCTACTCCACGCCATCGTGTAGATGCTCCTCCTGCCGTCCACGAAGGAGGACCATTGATGCTCTTCCCAGCCAACGCTGTACAGGCAGAACCGGCCTCCCCGAGCAGCGCACTCCGATTCGGTGATGACAGCCGGTACCAGACCGAAGAGCACTGGTACCTGGGAGAGCAACCCTTTGGTGAAGTCACACAGTATAGCATCCCGCCGGTAGCCGGGTAGTCCAACTGCTCTCACTATTGCATGAGCGTCCCCGACCTCGAGCGCTTCCAGGCTGGACACCGTGAAGAACTTGGCGGCTGCTGCAGTGACGTTCTTCAGGACTTCCGCTGGAGAGCCGAGGGAACGCAACAGGCTGGCGACATCGGTACCATCGTACTGGCGCAGCATTTCCTCGCCCAGATGTATCGATATATCGTTGTCTGCACATACCTGGGCTGCGGCAGATATAAGTGCCATGGTTTCGCTATATGAACTCCAGGTGAAAGGATCCCGGAGCACTTCGACCGACCGGCATTCTCCTGCCAGCTGTAGCATCCTTATCAGTCCTTTGTCGCCGCACTTGTTGCGAACGTAGCGCATGATGACACTTGTTACAGTGCCGGCCACATCCTGCTGGTTGCCATCATGCCCCTGCCCGCTCTCCGTAATGGTCATTACATTACCTTCGAGATTCCCGGTATCCTATTGCGGCTGGTGTCATCTGCCGTTTCCTGATAGGGCATGTCCTGTTGTTTCTGCAAAAGCCTTCGCCTTTCCCCATGGATCTACTCTGAAAAATAATGAACACTATGATATACCCCTGAAACATCAATTGCACGCTTCTGGCATGCTTGCCTGCAGCACGCGCACAAGGCCGGCAAGCCTACGCAAGGCATTAAAAGACATCAATTTCACTTCAAATAGTAGTATAACAACTACGCGCCGTCAACCAAGATATCATGAAATGGTTGCCACCGTGGTTCATCTGCGAAATAATTCTGTATATGCACAACTGGTGCCTTACGAGTGGCTAGTGTAGGTATCCTTATGCATACCACATCAGAGACCCTTGACGGGAACCGCGTCCGACTCATAGTGGACATAGAAGAATCCGAGGTCTCCGCCGCAGTGGAGAAGGTGTTTCGTAATCTGCAGTGGACCATGAGAGTCAAAGGCTTCCGGCCTGGAAAGTTGCCCCGTGCAGTGATTGAAGCTCACATCGGAGGATCGCAGGCGCTGAGGGCTTATGCAATGGAGGATCTGGTTCTTGACGCATACGTGTCGGCTGTAAACGAAACCGGTATAGAGGCGATATCGGATCCTCGCATTGAGATACTGAGTGGCAAGGAAGAAGGTCCTTTACAGGTGGAGGCGGTGGTGGAGGTGAGGCCGTCAGTATCAGTTGCAGGGTACCAGGGGATGGAAATCATACTGCCGTCATCCAGGGTTACTGAGGAGGAGGTTGACTCCTACGTAGACAGGATTCGTAGCCAGTGGGCTGAGTTGCGCAGCGTGGATCGTCCAATTCTGGCGGGTGACGTCGTGACCATGGATCTGGAGGTGAGGGGTGGTCCTCAGGGTGAGGTTCACCTCGACGACTACGTGTATGAGGTCGCTACGGTGTCGGATGTACCGGAGATGGGCGAGCGACTTGTCGGGGCGAGTCCGGGGGAAGTGGTGGAGTACTTGGCTTCAGTAGATGCCGGGCCATCCACGGACACTGGGGAACCGGACACTGGGGAACCGGACACTGGGGAACCGGATGCCCCAGAACCAGTTGCGGAGAGTTCTGGTTCGGAGGATGCCAGCGGGAAGGACAGAGGTGGTGATGCCGGCACCATTGAATCTGTAGATGCCGTCGATGTAGATGTTGCCGCCGTAGGCCAAGATCCTGCCACAACCGGTGCGCAGACCGCAATCCATGATCATGGTACCCCGGATGGTAGCGGTACTGGTGGTGGCGATGCCGTGAACCAGGGTACGGTGCTGGAGGTGAAAGCGACTGTAAAGCAGGTTGAAGAAAGAGTGCTGCCCGAGTTGGACGACAAATGGGTCCGTGATGCTACGGACCAGGACAGCGTGGAAAGCCTCAGGGCGGACGTGAGGGATCGGCTCGCTAATATCAAAATGTCCATCCGCCCGAAGCTGTTCACTCAAAAGGTGATTTCCGCGTTGACGGAGTACGTGGACGACGAGGTACCGTCCCCACTGGTCGAATCTGCATTTCAGAGGGAGATGGAGTCGCTTGCAAGGCGGTTGGACGAGATGCATGTCTCTTTGCAGGAGTTTCTTGCATCGTACAGAGGCGATGATGCAATCTCGCAGATCAGCCGGGACGCGATTGCGAGCGTAAAGGCCGACCTGGCGTTGCGTGCCTTGGCTGACGCAGAGGGCATAGAGGTGAGTGACGGAAGAATCGACGAAGAGCTTTCTCGGGTGGCCGTGCAATCAGGTATCAGCGTGGCCGAGGCAAGAGCCCAGTATGAACGTGATGGCCGGCTGGTTGCGCTACGCTCTGAAATCAGGAAGAGCGAGGCGCTTGACTGGCTGATGCGCAATGTTCATGTGGTGGATGAAGATGGGGCTGAAGTGCGCAACGAGGTATTGCTGGGTAACGAGGTGTCGCCGGTAGGCGAGTAGACTATATGAGTAGAGTGAATGGAAGTGGAAGGAGTGGACGGTGACGATGAAGGCATTTGACTACCTGGTTCCGACTGTCATAGAACAGAGCCCGAAAGGGGAGCGAGCCTACGACCTGTATTCCAGACTGCTGAAGGACCGAATCATCATAGTGGGTACGCCGATCGACGACTCTATAGCGAACCTGGTCTGTGCTCAGATGCTGTTCCTCGAATCGGAGGATTCGGAGAAGGATATCCATGTTTACCTGAATTCCCCGGGCGGAGACATCACGGCGCTGTTTGCCATCTACGACACCATCAAGTTCGTGAAACCGGATGTTTCCACCTTCTGCTTCGGTCAGGCAGCCTCCGCTGCGGCGGTGTTGCTTGCCGCAGGTGCGAAAGGAAAGCGCTTTGCCCTTCCTCACTCGAGGATCCTGCTACACCAGCCCTGGGGTGGTGCAGCAGGTCAGGCCAGCGACATAGAGATACAGGCTCGGGAGATGCTGAGGATGAGGGATCTGCTCAATTCCATGCTTGCTGAGGACATAGGACAACCTGTAGAAAAGATAGCCAAAGACACGGACAGGGATTTTGTCATGACGGCAAGCGAAGCGGTGGAGTACGGGATAGTGGATGAGGTCATTCATAGTAGGGATACAATCGAAGAGCACGAAACTGAGCTAGGATTAAAGAGTTGAGTGGAAAAAGGTCGATCCGATGCGCAGGTTGGTTGCTGTATAGTAGAGCAGAGGGAGGAAGATAATGGCCAAGATTGGTGATGGAACAGAACTTGTGAAGTGCAGCTTTTGCGGCAAATCGCAGAAGCAGGTCAAGAAGCTGATAGCCGGTCCAGGTGTATACATATGCGATGAGTGCATAGAACTCTGCAACGATATTATCATGGAGGAACTGAACGAGTCCTCGGAGCCGTGCCTGGAGAATTTGCCCAAGCCCAAGGAGATCTTTGATTTTCTGAACGACTATGTAGTTGGTCAGGAGCACGCCAAAAAGATCCTGTCTGTAGCCGTATACAACCATTACAAGAGGGTACAGGCGGGAACGGCCCAGTCTACGGATGTAGAGCTTTCCAAGTCCAACATTCTCCTGCTCGGCCCTACGGGATGTGGGAAAACCCTTCTTGCGCAGACTCTCGCTCGTATGCTGGATGTGCCGTTTGCCATTGCTGATGCCACCGCACTGACTGAGGCGGGATATGTCGGTGAGGATGTGGAGAATATCCTTCTCAAGCTGATCCAAGCGGCCGATTACGATGTAAAGCGTGCGGAAATGGGAATTATCTACATAGACGAGATCGACAAAGTGGCTCGCAAGAGCGAGAATCCATCCATTACCAGAGATGTGTCAGGCGAGGGGGTGCAGCAGGCGCTTTTGAAGATTCTCGAGGGAACCACTGCATCGGTTCCGCCACAAGGGGGCAGGAAGCACCCTCACCAGGAGTTCATACAGATCGACACCACGGGTATCCTCTTCATCTGTGGCGGAGCTTTTGCGGGACTGGAGAGGATAATCAGCAATAGGATCGGGCACAGAGGGATAGGGTTCAGGGCGGATGTGTCCAGGGACACCGTAATGCACGAAGATGAGATTCTCAAGCAGGTCCTCCCCGAAGATCTCATTCGTTTCGGTTTGATTCCCGAGTTCATAGGCAGGCTTCCTGTTGTCGGGGCCGTGTCGAGTCTAGGGAAGGAATCTCTTGTCAGTATATTGTTGGAGCCAAAGAATTCGCTTGTCAAGCAATATCAGAAGGTCTTCGAACTGGACGAGGTGGAGTTGGAAATTACTGACGATGCCATAGATGCCATAGCCGACCAGGCGCTTCTCCGTGGAACTGGAGCAAGAGGGCTACGCGCCATCCTGGAGGAAGTGCTGCTTGACCTCATGTATGATCTGCCCAGCAGGGAGGACGTCAAGAAGTGTGTCATAGATGCGTCGGTTGTGAAGGAACGGGTCAACCCCACCCTTGTGCCGCGTGACAGTGAGGTCAAAACCAGGACCCGCAGAGCCGCTTCCTGAGTGGCGCCAGTCCAATATAGAGTACCCTAAGCGACGGGACGCGACACGCGGGCACTTGGGGCCCGTCAGATGAAGAGATGCAGATGAAGAAGTGGTCGTATGACGAGATGTTGGAGTGGCTGGATTCGCATTCCAGCATGGAGGCAACCGGATTCAGCAAGATGGCGGTGCCGACTCTCGATCGCATGCATGACATATGCAACTTGATGGATAATCCCGAAGGGGCGCAGCCGATCATCCACATCACCGGCACCAATGGTAAAGGTTCTACCGCCAAGCTGGTCACAGGATTGCTTGTCGCCAGAGGTCTCCGGGTGGGTACTTACTCCAGCCCCAACCTGGCCCGGGTGAACGAGCGGATGACCTACTGTAATGAGCCCGTACCTGACGAAGATCTTTGCGCTCTTATGGCCGAACTGAGTGCTTTCGAGAATATGCTGGGATACCGGCTGAGCCGTTTCGAATTGCTGACGGCGTGCGCGTTTAGATGGTTTGCAGATCGCCCCGTGGATGTTGCTGTGCTGGAAGTGGGCATCGGCGGGCGCTGGGATGCCACCAATGTCGCTAATGCGGACGTAGCGGTGATCACCAACATTAGTTACGATCATGTGGAGATACTCGGTCCTACTTTGGCGGACATTGCCCGGGAGAAGGCAGGAATCATCAAGAGCGGGAGCTTGGTGGTGATTGGCGAGACGGATCCGGAACTGATCAAGGTATTCGAGGCGGCTGCAGGTATTGCCAGTGTAGACACGATCGGAGATGCTGGTGAAACCGGCATGGTAAACAGGGAAGGCAATGTGGAAGGCAATGTGGAAGGCAATGTGGTCATTGGATCCACCGACACAACCTGCACAACCCGCAACAGGGGCGGTAATGCGACACTATACGCAGGAAGGGACTTTGCCTGTACGCGGAGCGTACCTATTCCTGGTGGGCTGACCATTGACCTGGAGACTCCATGGTCGCGTGACGTCGAGGTCAACCTGTCCATGTACGGTGCTCACCAAGGGCATAATGCAGCAGTGGCGTTGGCTTGCGTGGAGGCGTTCTTCGGAGCTGCATATCCAGAGGATCTCCTAGCGGAGGTTTTCGGCAAGGTTTCATTTTCTGGTCGTTGCGAGGTGCTTGGCAAGGATCCGATTGTGTTGATGGATGGCGCGCACAACGTTGCCGGCATGCAGGCATTGGCGGGCGTGCTGAAGGATCACTTTGCGGAGTTGTCGCCGAAAATACTTGTCACCGGAATGCTTACCGGACGGGATCCGGCGGCCATGCTGGTCGCGTTGGGCCGTCAAATAGATTGTGTCATTGCGGTACCGGCCCCGTCACAGCGGACACTCAGCCCTGATGCAATACGAGATGCCGCACTGGCGATGGGCATCCGGTCGGTATCGGCGAGTTCAGCAGTCGTTGGGCTGCAGATGGCTGGTGCTGCTGCGGGGTCGGCAGGCCTTGTGCTGGTTGCCGGGTCGCTGTACGTGGTGGGAGCTGCGAGGCAAGCCATGATTGGTGGCATTGTACGGCCAGATATCGTTGTATAGCTGGTAGTTTGTATACCGGCATCTGGCGCGCTAGATTCATGTGTCTATGAATGCAATGTCAAATGGGTGGAGATCGTGACCGTTAACGATGTGAATGACCGTACATTAGTTCTTATCAAGCCAGATGCGGTGGAGAGGCGATTGGTTGGGGAAATAATTTCCCGTCTCGAGAGAAAAGGCCTTTCGATAGTTGCAGCCGACTTCAGGAAGCTGGATCGAGATACGGCCGAGCGCCACTACGCTGAGCATGCGGGGAAGCCTTTCTTCCCGGAGCTGGTGGAGTTCATTACGCGTTCACCCTTGCTTGCACTGGTGGTGGAGGGGCCTACCGGCACGTGGCAGGTGGTGCGGAATGTCATGGGTGCGACTGATCCCGCACAGGCGGCTCCTGGCACCATCCGAGGCGACCTGTCCTGCAAGTTGACGGAGAACCTGATACATGGCTCGGATTCATTATCTTCTGCCAAACGGGAAATAGCACTATTTTTCCCGCAGCTTGCAGTTTGAATATGCATTTGCCATCCTTATCCAGCCTTCCCTATCCTCTAAGTGACCTGGCCGGCTTGAACTTGCCGCGGGATTGGTATATCCTTGATCCGTGACTGTCTGGCCGTACAATCATCCAGTAGAAGGGCTAAGGACAGGATTGGCGTAAGTACGTCAGTGAGGATAAGAACGGTGCAAGCATACCGAAGAGGGCTCTTACGGGCCAGAGAGGTGTAGCGCATCCAGAACAGTACCGGGGCTTCATCCGGCTGGGATGAGTGCATGGAACTTATGTAGCGAAATGCCCTTATCCGGATGAACGTCTCGTGAGAGGAGATCATTAATATGGCAGGAAAGAAAATTGGCGGCTTTCTCGGTCGTGACATGGCAGTCGACTTGGGTACGGCCAACACCCTTGTCTATGTCCGTAACAGGGGAATAGTGCTCAACGAACCATCGGTGGTGGCAATCAACACCAAAGATGGTAGGCCACTGGCAGTCGGCGCGGACGCCAAGCAGATGATCGGGCGCACGCCGAGTCATATCCAGGCCATAAGGCCATTGAAGGATGGCGTAATAGCGGATTTCGAGATATGCGAGAAGATGCTGCGCTACTTCATCCAGAAGGTGCATCAGGGCCGCTTGGCAAAACCGAGGATGATCATCTGCGTGCCTTCGGGTATTACCGGTGTGGAACAGCGTGCCGTGATGGAGGCTGCTCAGTATGCAGGTGCGCGGAGTGCGTTCATCATAGAAGAGCCCATGGCGGCTGCTATAGGTGCGGGACTCCCGGTGCACGAGCCGAGCGGCAACATGGTCGTGGACATAGGCGGCGGTACGAGTGAAGTAGCCGTGATATCGCTGGGGGGCATTGTCACTGCGCAGTCAATACGAGTAGGAGGTGACGAGCTGGACGAGGCTATTATGGCTTACGTCAAGAAGGAATACAGCCTCGCGCTCGGAGAGCGTACCGCCGAGCAGATAAAGATGTCGCTCGGGTCGGCCTATCCATTGGAGGAAGAGTTGCAAGCAGAGGTGAGAGGGCGTGATCTCGTATCCGGTCTACCGAAAACTGTGATTATTTCTACCCAGGAGATCCGCAAGGCCATCGAAGAGCCCGTATCGAGCATCGTGGATGCTGTCAAGGTTACGCTGGACCGTACGCCACCCGAGCTTGCCGCAGACGTGATAGAGCGGGGCATAGTACTGACAGGAGGTGGAGCATTATTGCATGGGCTGGATGCGCGCCTGCATATGGAGACGGGTATGCCTATCGTGACGGCCACTGATCCACTCAATTGCGTTGCACTGGGAAGCGGGCAGTGTCTGGAGGAGTTTGAAGCGCTCAAGCAAGTGCTTGTATCTTCCGGATCCATGTGATCCAAGCCAGGCGTTCTTCAGGATCTAAGCTGACCCTGATAATCCTGTTGCTTGCTTCATTCACAATTATTACTCTTGATTTCAGGGGGTATACGGCTGGTATCGTGGGTAAGGCGAAGGCCATTGCTCACGAGGCGTTCATGCCATTGCAGGCAGGAGTTACCGGAATATTGAGGCCTGTTGGCAGCTACATTGATGGAGTGTTACAGGTGGGCACTCTGAGCCAGGAGAACCAGCAGCTCAGATCGGAGAATGCAGCCCTCCGAGAAAAGCTCCTTTCCACATCGGCGATGAGGGAGCAGTTGCGCCAGATTGCCTCTCTTGAACGGTTGCCTTTTGCGGGCTCGATTCCGAAGGTTACGGCACAGGTGATTTCAGGTTCAAGCTCTGATTTTGAGTCAACAATTACATTGGACAAGGGAACGTCCTCCGGCGTTGTGGCTGGTATGCCCGTAGTCGGAGGTGGCGGGTTGCTGGGGACGGTTATAGATGCATGGAAGACCGGTAGCACAGTCAGGATGCTGGGCGACCCACGATCCACCGTGGACGTACGTCTTGGCGCGTCAGGGCCTTATGCGATGATCATTGGAACTGGGAGCGCCAGCACGCTTGCAGTGGATTATGTGGCACCCGGCACCAAGTTGGCCAAGGGAACTCCCGTGTATACGAGCGGTCTCAGCGGTGCGATTTTCCCTCCGGGCATTCCAGTCGGTCACATAACTTCCGTAAGCGGAACCACCAACGCGTCTGGAGACGAAAGCGTATATGCCGCGATGGACGCAAGCCTTTCGGATATCCAGTATGTGGACGTGCTTGAATGGGTTCAAGGAGCATCGGGGCCATGAATCCACGGCGCATCGAGAGTGTGTCCTGCGTTGCCGGCGAAGTAAGCGCTGTGCGGGACTTGCATGACACGGGCTACCGGACAACGGAGCTGGCGTGCCGGTGCCTCGTGGCAGTAGGGCATTGCGTGGGTCTGGACCGTACAGGGGATCGGAAGTCTGCTGTGACCACTACGCCGCAGCCCGTGCCTGGCATTGCATGGGTCCGGACCATTGAGCAGATCGGATGAGGGCGGAAGGCGGGTGAACGGGTTTACGCGTTTGGCAAGGATTGCACTGGTTGTGGTGGTGTCTGAGATGGTGGAAGTGGCATTGCTGCAACATGTCGATATATTTGGCGCCCATCCTTCGGCCATGGTGCTCATACCCATCGTGGCAGGTTATATTGCAGGTCCTACCAGCGGAGCTGCGACTGGCTTTGCAGCAGGGCTGGTCGCTGATCTGTTCCTCCCGACTCCGTTTGGCCTGAGCGCTGTTGTCTGGATATGTACGGGCTATTCCGCAGGATATGCAACGGCAATATTGCGGGGCGGTGAGACCGATACAGCTGGATCGCAGGGTCAGGCGGGGGCGCTGCCCATAGTTTTTGTGTGTGCCCTTTTTGCTGGATGCGCAATGACGGGATATGCTCTTCTGGGCGCCCTCTTCGGCGTACCGGCCATGCTCACTTATTACCTGCCTCAGGCGTTGCCGGCTGTCATAATTGGAGCGTTTGCTGGCGCTGGGCCCATGATGATGGCTGTCAGGTGGGCGTTCCGGCAAGGGCACCCAAGCAGAGGGAACGGTATGCCGTTTGCTCCTGCGCGCGGGGTATTGCAGGGATGAGCAGGCATGGTCACCGAGGGGTGCCCAGGCTGTTCGGTCCGTCAGTGGCCAAACGTGTGCTCGATTACCTTGGTGTCACCTGGCTCATGGTAATGGTTGCCAAGCTGAAGCCAGATCTTTCCAGAACGAGCGATCTCCAGATAAAGCCCAGGCAGTCTTTCGTGAAGAGGTTCTTGAGTCGCGAAGGACATAGCCCGAAACATGAGCGTAGGCTCAAGATAATTGCGGTTGTCGTATTTGCAGCCTTTGGTATACTGCTGGTTCGCCTGTACTATCTTCAGATACTCAACGCGCCATCTTTCAGCAGGATAGTGGGGTCCAATTCAGTGCGTATAGCTCAAATCTCTCCTCCCAGGGGTCTTATATTGGGCCGGAACGGCACGGTTCTGGCAGGTGACAGCGTATCGGAGGAAGTTACGCTTTCCCGTAGCGACGTGTCGGCGCATCCCGGTATTGTCGGCAGGCTGGCAGCTGTCGTAGGTGTGCCGGTATCGCAGATAAGTCAAGCCCTTTCCAGCAATCTGTACACCAGTTACCAGCCTGTTCCAGTCGCCAGCAACGTGCCTATGTCAGTCGTTGTGTATATTAGCGAGCATCAGCCGGAGTTCCAGGGGGTACAAGTTGTCGCCAAGACGGTGCGGACCTATCCGCTGGGAACCACCGCTGCGCATGTACTAGGTTATCTTGGCCAGATTACTCCCAGTGAGTACAAGGTGCTGCAGTCCAAAGGATATTCGGTAAGCAGCCAAATCGGCCAGGCCGGCATAGAGTCGTCCTACCAGAACTACCTTCGCGGTAAGCCGGGAATACAAAGGTTGGAGGTGAATGCACAGGGTCAGGTGGTGGGCAAGCTGGCGGCAAGTCCTCCGAAGATGGGAGATTCGGTGGTGTTGAATATGTATGTACCATTGCAGCAACAGGTGGCTGCCGACCTTGCAAACGAGATAACGGCGTTGCGCAAGAGCGGCGAACCAGCAACCGGTGGGGCGGCGATTGTGATGGATCCGAACAACGGCCACGTGCTTGCCATGGCATCGTACCCGACCTACAACCCATCTGTATGGACGGGCGGCATCTCCGAGGCTCAGTACCAGGCTATTACTTCGCCAGCTAACCATGTGCCATTGCTCAACCGTGCTATAGATGGACTGTATACTCCTGGATCGTCATTTAAGCTGGCTACCGCCACCGCCGCCCTGCAGGATCACCTCATTACGCCGACCTATACATATCACGATACCGGCAGCTTCACCATTCCAGGTTGCCATGTGGGCAAGTGCAGCTTCCACAATGCTGGCTACCAGGCACTCGGTAATATACAGCTTCCTATAGCGATATCCGCCTCGGACGACTCCTTTTTCTACAACATCGGGTACCAGTTCTGGATGAACAGAGCCACCTACGGTCTTGATCCGATACAGAAGGTCGCTGCCGAGTACAGCTTCGGCCAACTGACCGGGATCGATCTCCCCGGGGAGAATGTAGGCAGGGTGGATTCCCCGCAGGTGCGCCAGTACCTACATGCACATTATCCCCAGGCATTCCCCTATGGATCGTGGTACACAGGAGACAACCTGGAGATGGCCTTTGGGCAGGGCATGACAGTGCTGACTCCCATAGAGATGGCGGATGCGTATGCTACCTTTGCCAACGGAGGCACCCGTTACGCGCCCGAAGTGGCAGGCGCCATAGTCTCACCGTCAGGCAAGGTGGTAAAGAGAATACCGCCGCTGGTGACCGGCCATGTGAGCTTGCCTTCCTGGATCAGGGGTCCGATGCTTGCAGGATTCGAGGGGGCTGTCACCAATCCTTTGGGTACCGCTTACTATACTTTCCAGGGTTACCCATACTCCAAGTTTCCTATCGCCGGAAAGACCGGTACCGCCAGCCAGAATCCGAAGCCGCCGGTATCGTGGTTTACTGGCTTTGGACCTGTCGGCAGCCCTCGTTACGTAGTATGCGCCGTGATCAATCAGGCTGGATATGGGGCTAATGGAGGCGCACCGGTGGTCAGGCAGATATTCCAGTACCTGATGAACCACCCTGTACCCAAGATGATCCTGCCTTTGCCGTCCCCGGTGACGCCGCCTGCCAAGACGTCATCTTCCACGCCTGTGGTAAAGGTGCCGGTGGCCAGACCTGCTCCTGCAACGGTGGGAGTTTCTACAGGTTCGGCTGGTTCGCTATCAGGCGGGCCGGTTACCGTGGCTCCATCTTCTACAAGTGGGAGCCCGTCGGGTGGGCCATCCCGCTCGACATCGTCCAGTTCCAGGTCCACTCGCAGTGGCAGTACCAGCAGCAGTACGACCACCACCACGTCGCCGACCACCACCACGTCGCCGACCACCACCACGTCGCCGACCACCACCACGTCGCCGACCACCACAGGTTCTTTATCTACCACCCCGCCCGGCTCTGGCATCGTGGTAGGCGCTGTGCCTGCTTACAAGAGGGAGTCACCATCGCGTTCACCCTGATGATGCGAGAAGGCGCCACATCTTCCTCTGAAGTGTGGTACACTATTTTATATGGTCGTTTGTACTGCACTCGAGTGCTTGGCTGACCAGTCATATCCAATGGGGTTGTTTTTCGGTGCTGGGTGTAACGTTGGCACACAGGCAGGCAATTTACAGATGGAATTACAAGGGGAGGAATATGGGGATGTCTATGTTTCAGGACATATCTCACGATTAATATTCAGAAGGGATCTTTTTAAATGGCAAAACCCGTTGGCGGGCGGGAGATACGGGAGCCTACAAGCTCCACAGGGGAGTCTGGCGAAGAGACTCCAAAGTATGCTCCGCGCCCGAAGATCGGAGACACTAGGCCGGCACCGGTCGCCGGTGGAGCGTCAGGCACAGCAGGGACAAGGGTAGGCAAACCATCTACAGGAAGCGGTAAGTCGTCTTCCCTGGATACCCTTGACTCACAATCGGCTAAGGCGGCCAGGAGGAGTTCACGTGGCGTGTCCCCGAATTCCCGTGGCAGTAGCAATGGACGCGAAATGGATGAGTTTGGCGTACTTGGCCCTGCCGCCACAAATGGGGCGGGAATCGCCGGCACCGACGTAGGCCGCCCTCCTGCTCGCATTGGCTCTGATGGAAATGGCCGGTTGGAGACAGGCACTGATTCCGTCACGGCAACAGCACGCAAGCCACGTTCAGAACCACAAGGCGACAACGGTTCTGTTGCCACAAAGAGGCGATCCAGGAAAAGGGTCTCCCGAGGAGCCAAAGGGCGAGCACTTGGACGTTATACAATGTGTGTCCATTCCAGCAAGGATGCCACCCAGATAGCCGTGCTCGAGGGGCGTACCCTTGTAGAGCACTATGTGTCGAAGGTGGCTGACGACTTTACCCAGATCGACGGGAACATATACCTTGGAAGGGTACAGAATGTTCTACCGGGCATGGAGGCGGCGTTCATAGATATCGCCACTCCCAAGAACGCCGTTCTGTACAGGGGGGATGTACGCTACGATCGTGAAGATGTTGAACCAGGTGCCGGCGGTAAAGGGGATTCCCGGTCCCCAACTCCCCGGATCGAGGAGATGCTCAAACCTGGGCAGTTGGTGATGTGCCAGGTCACCAAGAACCCCATAGGTAGCAAGGGGGCCCGTCTTACCCAAGAGGTGTCCCTGCCTGGTCGTTTCGTGGTGATGGTACCGGATGCCGGCGTGTTCGGGATATCCCGGCGCATAGAGGGCAACGAGCGCAAGCGCTTACGTAAGGTCATAGAGGATGCTAAGCCGGACGGAGTTGGAATCATTGCCCGTACTGCGGCACAGGGCGCAAGCGCTGAGGAGATCGCGGCAGATATCAATAGGCTGGTGAGGACTTGGGCGGATATTTCTGCACGTGCTGCCGGTCTCCATGCACCCGCATTGTTGTACCGGGAGCCTGACCTCGCAATCAGGCTGGTCCGAGAAGAGCTCAATTCTGATTACCGGCTTATCATTATCGATGACCCGTATCTCTACCAGGAAGTTAGTAGCTACGTCGAAGCCGTCAATCCCGACCTGGCTGACCGGGTGGAATTGTATGATCCAGCGCAGGATGTGATCCCACTTTTCGAGAGATACCACGTCCAGCAGCAATTGCACAAGTCCATAGATCGCAAGGTATGGCTTCCGTCAGGCGGATCCATTATCATCGAGCGTACCGAAGCTCTGACTGTGATAGACGTCAATACTAGCAAGAACGTCGGTACATCGAATCTGGAGGAGACGGTCTATATGAACAACCTCGAAGCTGCTGAGGAGATAGCCCGCCAGCTGAGGCTCAGAGATATTGGCGGCATTATCGTAATCGACTTCATCGACATGGAGATAAGGGGGAATAGGGACAAGGTTGCCGCGGCATTCCGATCTGCACTGGCTAGAGATAAGACGAGAACTCAGGTATTCGACATATCGGAGTTGGGTCTCGTGGAGATGACTCGTAAGCGTATCTCCGAGGGATTGGTGGAGTCCCTTTCTGAGGTATGTCCCACTTGTTCGGGTAGCGGCATGGTATTGGATCCAAGCCTGTTCTGATCCGTCTCTTGCTGTTGCGTGGTGTATTCCATCAGCGCGCGGGAGCCACTTCCGTCCTGGTTCGCACGGCAGCTTCCAGATAGGCTATACTCTCTACTCGTGTATGCAGTTGTGAATATAGGTGGCAAGCAGGAACGTGTAAGCGTTGGTGATGTGATCAGGGTGGAGCACTTGGGAGAGGAACAGGGTAGCCGGGTTGGTTTGGCCCCTGTGCTCTTGGTGGCAGGTGATGATATACGAGTATTACCTGATGACTTGGAGCAGGTGCGCGTAGATGCAGAGGTGGTGGGGGAAACACTCGGCCGGAAAATACGGGGGTTTACCTACAAGCCGAAGACGAGGTCGCGCAGGCGTTATGGCCATCGCCAGCCTTACTCTCTTGTCGAGATCAAGGATATATCCGCCCCTGGTATAGAAGGACAGGATGCACTGCTGCCTGACGATGGCAGTAGTCGTACACCTGCAATCGATCAAGAAGGTGGGGCGGGTAGGAAAGATTCCGGCAGTCCAGTTGTGATTGTTGACGGAGACGGCGGATAAGCCGAGCACTGTACGGTAGTGATGACCGTACTGGTGATGCACTGGGAACTTTAGAAACGATAAAGATGGTGGCTAGGAGGAAAACATGTCCAAGACCAAAGGTGGTGGTTCCACAAAGAACGGAAGGGATAGCCGGGCGCAGCGGTTGGGTGTGAAGGCGTACGATGGGGCCGTCGTGAGTGCGGGGACCATCCTGGTGCGCCAGCGTGGCACCAGATTCCATCCAGGGTACAACGTAGGGAGAGGCAGGGACGATACCCTATTTGCATTGACGGATGGATCGGTCAAATTCGGAGAGCGCAAGGGAAGGCGCTTGGTGGACGTATCCCAGTAGCGCATGTTCAACACCTGCAGGCGAGCAGGTATGGGAGATTTACTGGTACCGGGTGTCACGGTCGTTCAAAGTGATGGTTGTCTTGCTTGTTTTGAGTAGCTGTGCCATCACGCATTTCAAGTGCACTAGGGCCGGTGTTGCGCGATGTCTGGGTTTGTAGACGAAGCCCAAGTACATCTCAGGGCTGGAGACGGGGGAGCTGGTGCTGTGTCGTTCCGGCGTGAGGCCCATGAGGCCAGAGGTGGCCCAGATGGCGGCGACGGAGGCAAGGGTGGCGACGTGTGGCTGGTTGCCGGCGATCAGCGATCCTCTCTTGCAGCTTTTCGTGATCATCCACACCAGAGGGCAGGTGATGGCAAGCATGGAGGGGGCAAGTCCAAGCGCGGAGCGGACGGTGAAGACTTGTATGTGACGGTTCCGGTAGGTACGGTCGTAAAGGACCGAACAGGGTCTATTGTCTGCGACTTGGCCAATCCTGGTGACAGATGGTTGGGTGCTCGCGGTGGGCGTGCCGGAAGGGGAAACGCGAGATTTCTCACCAATGCCAGGCGCGCGCCGGCGTTTGCAGAGCGGGCTGAACCGGGGGAGGAATACTGGTACAATCTCGAACTCAAGCTGTTCGCCGATGTCGGTGTTGTAGGCTTTCCCAATTCAGGCAAGTCCACCCTCGTATCTACAGTCTCTGCCGCCAAGCCAAAGATTGCCGACTATCCGTTTACCACCCTGGAGCCTCATTTGGGAGTGGTGCGGTTTGCCAGCCCCTCACCTGGTGGAGCTATATCTATGTACGATGAACCAGGATTTGTTATCGCGGATATACCGGGGATAATAGCCGGAGCCGCAGAGGGAAAGGGACTCGGTTGGAAGTTCCTGCGTCACATCGAGAGGGCGCAGGTTCTGCTCGTGCTCGTAGATGTCAGCGACTCGTGCGTGCCGACTCCAAGCGTTCAGCTGGACACGTTGCTCAATGAACTGCAGCACTACGATTCCAGCATGCTTGATCGTCCGCGTCTGGTGGTCGGTTCCAAGGCAGACATGGCAGGTTCCGCATCTGGTGGGATGGATCCCAGGATGGACATGACCATATCCTCGATTACCGGCGTTGGGATACCCAAGATGTTGTGGCGTCTGTGGTCCCTGGTAAGGGATGCCAAGGTAGCGTCGCGTGCTTCTTCCGAGGGACCTGTGGTGGTGCATCGTCCCGTACCAGAAGGCATGGAGGTGACCAGGGATGCTGATGGAGCGTTTGTAGTGTCCGGTCGTCAGGTGGTCAGGGCAGTGTCTCTGAACAATCTGGCCGACTTGGATACCGCCATGTACGTTGCGAGCAAGCTGGATGCACTTGGGGTGGATAAGGCGCTGAAGAGGGCAGGCGCCAGGGACGGTGACATAGTACGAATAGGGAATATGGAGTTTGTCTACACAAGCGATGGTGATCTGGCCATTCCCGAGAGAAGGCATCGATGACGCTGTCTGGATTTGCGCCTCCGGCGAGCCGGGGAGCGTGATGGCGATAGGTGGGCATGGAGATGGATGCGGGTGTTCCTCCTTGCTTGATCGGCCCTGGAGCGTGCACCGTGAAGTATCGCCGTTGGTAAATGTTTTGGAGATTAAGCCGTGACTGTAGAAAAGCCCCAAAAAGTCGTTGTCAAGATAGGATCGTCCTCAGTGACCGCTGATGACGGTCATGTGTCCGAACAAGCCGTGTCCAAGCTATGTGTCGAGATTGGTTCGGCGGTGCGTGCTGGGCATCAGGTGATCCTGGTCAGTTCTGGTGCAATTGCGGCAGGTCTGGCTGCGCTCGGCTTCGAGATCAGGCCATCGAGCACGGTGACGCTCCAGGCAGTTGCCGCAGTCGGCCAGCATAGGCTAATGCAGGTCTACAGCGATGCCTTTGCCGCCAGGGGACTGACGGTGGGCCAGATACTCCTGGCGCCGCTTGATTTCGCTCATCGGGTCCAGTACTTACATGCGCGTCGCACCTTGGCCAGATTGCTGGAACTGGGAGTGTTGCCAGTGGTCAACGAGAACGATGCCACTTCGGATGACGAGATCCGGTTGGGTGACAACGATAGGCTTGCAGCGCTTGTGGCGCATATGGTTTCCGCAGATCTACTTGTACTGCTTACCGATACGGCAGGCTTGCTGACTGGCGATCCGAAACTTCATCCGAATGCTTCCCTTATCGAGGAGGTGGCGGAGGTGGATAGGGAACTCGAGGCGCTTGCAGGCGGGCCAGGCAGTGTCGCCGGTTCTGGCGGCATGTCGGCCAAGTTGCAGGCGGCCAAGATGGCGGCCTGGTCTGGAGTGGAAACGATTATTGCCGATGCAGGTCAGCCAGATGTGATCAGGCTATCATTGGATCGGACCGTAGGGGTGGGAACGATGTTCAGGGCTCGCACACGGCGCCTCAGTGCTCGGAAACTTTGGATAGCCTTTGCGCTTGGCTCGTCGGGAAAACTGACAGTGGATGCCGGGGCCAGGACTGCGTTGAAGCGAGGTGATGCGTCACTATTGAGCGTAGGGGTGATCGGCTCCAGCGGTGCCTTCCGCCAAGGCGATGCGGTGGAAATTGCAGGACCCGATGGCCTGGTGTTTGCCAAGGGTCTTGTACGTTACGGATCGCGGGAAATACCCATATATGCCGGGGAAAACAGCCATTCCCTGCCGGCAGGGGCATCGCCCGAAGTAGTGCATAAGAACGATCTGGTTATACTGGAGTGATGGCATTGTACGGTCATTCCAATAGCGGCGCTGAGTATGGGCGCCGCGGGGTTGCAGGTTCCGTGCTCGTGCAGGTGGCGGCACTGCCCCGGACCATCTCGATGTACGTGTGGGTACCTGCTTTTGCTGCTTTTGCTACTGCGCCCATTGCTGTGACCTGTAGGTTTAGTAACCGATGAACGATTACGGGCCTCGTGCTAAATCGGCATCCAGGGTGATCGCCCGCACCAGCACTACCGTCAAGAACAGCGTGCTGGATCGTATGGCTGCACTACTCGAAGACCACGAGAAGGTTCTGCTGGCAGCCAATGCGATTGACCTGGAGCGCAGCGAGCAGGCGGGTTTCAATCCTGCCCAGCTTGACCGCTTGAGATTGGATGGCTCAAGGGTGCGGTCCATGGCGGCGGGGCTCAGGCAAGTGGCGATGCTGCCTGACCCGGTAGGCGAGGTGGCAGGTGGCTGGTTGCTTGCGAATGGCCTGCAGGTGGAGCAGGTGAGGGCACCTCTTGGAGTGATAGGCATAGTCTACGAAAACAGGCCTAATGTCACTGCTGACGCTGCTGGATTATGCCTGAAGTCCGGTAATGCCGTAATACTGAGAGGGTCTTCCAGCGCCATGGAGTCGAACAAGGCAATAGTGACGGTGATCAGGGATGCGTTGGCGGAAAACGGGTTGCCGGAGGACTGCGCAGTACTTCTGGAGGATGGCAGCCATGAAGCGGCGGTGGAGTTCATGCGGATGAACGGCTACGTGGATTGCCTGATACCGCGTGGAGGCAAGTCGCTGCTGTCAACGGTGATCGAGAATGCTACGGTGCCGGTCATCATCGATGGGGACGGGAATTGCCATATTTATGTAGACAGCCATGCAGATATCGAGATGGCACTGGACATCCTTGCTAATGCCAAGTTGCAGAGGCCAGGCGTGTGCAACGCCGCTGAGTCATTGGTGGTGCATCGCGATGTTGCAGCGGAGTTCCTGCCTTTGGCGGTGAATGCACTACCCGGCGTCGAGCTGGTAGGAAATGCCGGCGCTCGTGAGATCGTTCCTCTCATGGGCATAGCCACTCAGGAGGATTTTGGTACGGAATACCTTGCCCTTAAGATGTCGGTGGCAGTTGTGGACAGCCTGGATGATGCCATATCACATATCAATACCTACGGGTCAGGGCACTCGGAGGCAATAGTCACTGACAACGTGTACGCTGCTGAGCGTTTTCTCCGGGAGGTGGATGCGGCTGCTGTCCTCGTAAATGCGTCCACCAGGCTTGTCGATGGTGGTGAATTGGGCCTTGGGGCCGAGATCGGGATTTCTACGCAGAAGCTTCATGCTCGCGGACCTATGGGTCTTAGGGAGCTCACGTGCGTCAAGTGGGTCCTGCGTGGTAACGGGCAGGTGAGAAAATGAGTGGGAGCCTGTCGTTCCCGGTCACCGAGGAGCCGATGTTCCAGTCCATCGAAGAGGTCTCAGAGCGGCTTGCAGCTGCTGGCTACCTGCCGGATGAGGGTATTTCATCCGTCGTGTACCTGGCGGATCATTTGGCAAAACCGGTGCTCGTGGAAGGCCCGGCCGGGACGGGCAAGACGGAGTTGGCGAAGTCGGTGGCCATGATCACCGCAAGTAAACTGTTGCGCCTGCAGTGCTACGAAGGTCTGGACGAGTCGAAGGCGCTTTACGAGTGGAACTACCGCAAGCAGCTCCTTCGTATACAGGCTGAACGCGTGATCACGCCGTATGATGCGCCAGGTGAGCCGTCTTCGCAAGCTTCCGGCTCCTGGTCTTTGCTTGAAGAGAACATATTCTCGGAGGATTTCCTGCTGGAACGCCCGTTGCTGTCCGCAATCAGAACTGACGGGAGAGCCGTGCTTCTCGTAGACGAGGTGGACAGGGTTGAGATGGAGACCGAGGCATTACTGCTGGAGGTTCTCTCTGAATACCAGGTAAGCATACCTGAGCTGGGCACTGTCAGAGCATCTCGTATACCGATGGTGTTCCTCACTTCCAACGGAACGCGGGAATTGTCTGAGGCGTTGAAACGTCGTTGCCTCTTCCTTTACCTGGATTATCCCAGCGTAGAGCGTGAACGCAGCATTATAACGACACGGGTGCCTGGCGTTACCGTAGAGCTGGCTGACCAGGTGGCCCGGATGGTCAGATCCCTTCGTGAAATGGATCTGAGGAAGCATCCGTCAGTCTCCGAAACCCTCGACTGGGCACGTACTCTGGTACTACTGGGAATAGAGAGCATCGACGAGAAAAGTGCAAACGATACGCTGTGGGTGCTGTTGAAGTATCGCAGCGATCTAGAAAAAGCAGCCAAAGAGTTCGGGCTGGGATAGCCCAGTGCTCGAGCTGCTCACTGAATTCGTAGAGGAGCTGAGGGAGGCGGGGTTGCCGGTGTCGCTTACCGAGTCGATCGACGCAGCCAACGCTCTGCATCAGATCCATCTGGAAGACCGTGATGCCCTGGAGCGGGCTCTCGGCGCCACTATGTGCAAGTCCCAGGCGCACTGGAAGGTATTCAAATCCGTATTCGAGATATTCTTTGCGGTGCGTTCGGTGGATCCGGCGGCTGGAGCGGAGGCTGAGGCAGCTACCGGGGAGCGGGTAGTACGAGATCATGCCATCAGCGACATGCCTCATGGTGGACTTACCGGATACACCCGAGCCGGACATCTGAGTGCAAGCGATCTTGCGCAGGCCGCTCTCGAGGTGCTTCTGTCGGGCGATGATGCACGCATAGCGATGGTTGCCGCGTATGCCGTGTCGCGCTTTGCCGGCATGGAACCTGGGCGGCCGGTCGGTGGTACCTATTATCTTTACCGTACCTTGCGCGCACTCGATTTCGACAACCTCGTCGCGAAACTCATGGAGATCGAGAGGGCATCCGCGCCACAAGGGACGCTCAGCTCACTGGAAGAGAGACTTGCACGTGACGAGCATCGAGTCCATATAGAGAAGCTACGTACAGCCATCAAGGACGAGATCCGCAGGCGCCTGGTCGAAGACAGGGGGGCCAAGGCCCTGGCCAGATCCGTGAGGAAGCCGTTGCTGGAGGATGTCGATGTGATGCACGCCACAAGGGAGGAACTCGATGGCATGCGCAAGGCCATACGGCCGCTTTCGAGAAAGCTCGCCGTTCGTCTTGCCAAGAGAGACCGGCATCTGCATAGGGGCAGTCTCGATTTTCGAGCCACCGTGAGGCAGTCGCTCTCGACGGGTGGCGTACCGTTACAACCCCGGTTCCGATCACCCAAGCCGTCAAAGCCTGAGATTGTAGTATTAGCCGATATATCTGGGTCGGTAGCTACCTTTGCCCGCTTTACCTTGGAGCTTGTCCATGCTGTTGGATCCCAGCTGAAAGGCGTGCGCAGTTTTGTCTTTGTGGATGGTATCGACGAGGTGACTCACCTGATAGAGGGCCAGGAAGATATTGCGCAGGCAGTGCGGCGCGTGAGCACGGAAGCCAACGTGATGTGGGTGGACGGCCATTCGGACTACGGGCATGCGTTTACCGTATTTTTGGAGCGATGGGGCGGGTGCGTGGGACCCAAGACGACGTTGCTCATCCTTGGCGATGCCAGGAACAACTACCATTCTTCGCAGGCGTGGGTGATGGCGGAGTTGCACAGGCGTGCGCGGAGCATCTTCTGGCTCGATCCCGAACCGCGGGCATACTGGGGAACCGGGGATTCCGTGGTGGAGGAGTATGGCAACTACTGCGATGCAGTCGTAGAGTGCCGGAGTCTCCGGCAACTCGAAGATTTTGTCTCCGAACTGGCCGGCAATGGCAGGTTACGCAGCCTATCGCCTGCGGGCGCTGGTTCTCGATAGCCGGCCAAGTGAATGGGCGGCCGGGAGGTTGGGAGGCGGATGGGATGCAGGTGGCTGGGCGGATGGTAATGCAGGCGGCCGGCAGGTGGCTGGGCGGATGGTAATGCAGGCGGCCGGCAGGTGGCTGGGCGGATGGCTGGTACTGCGGTTGCGTTCCCGTATCCCCAGCACTGGCTGTATCGCCATAGACCTGTGCATGAACACATTACCCATCGCTAACGCTGGTGCTCAAAAGGCAGTAGAATGCGAAGGTGGTCTGGATGCGGTCTGTGCAGGTGAAATCTGTAAAAGGTGAACAATGCCGCAAGCAATACTGGCTGCTGCTCGGTAAAACGGGAGAGCGGGCGACGGGAATCGAACCCGCATTACCAGCTTGGAAGGCTGGGACTCTACCATTGAGCTACGCCCGCAAGCGCAAAAACAGTATAGCAGAATGGAGTCCTCAGTACCCAGGCCCATGCCGTAATGACGCTATCAGCAGAATCGATACCCTGTTGCTTGTGTCTCCCTGATGATTAGGGTTCTTCAGCAGGCGTAATTTTCGTCGTATACAGTGTTGTTCGGACCGGCCGTGCCCTGTACCAGGGTGGCGGAGCCGTTAGCGAAAACATACGGAGATGAGCAGTGAGTCTGCCAGGAGGAGTCGTAGGCACCTGCCACCCACAGTGGTCCACCTGGTGCATAGGTGCCTGCGATGTCTGGCCATTGGACGTAAGTGGAGTAAATACCAGGTGTCACACCTGCAGCCTTGAATGCCAGGAGCATACCCCGGATGACTTCCATATTTATATTCTGATTACTTGACCAAGTTCCATTGCCGTTGCTGGGGAAGCTATTGGTATACCCGCCTGCGACTTCTACATCCAGCCACCAGACCGGTGAGGATGCATTGTTGGATGAGGCGAAGGAGAGTGCCTGCTGTGCTGCCGCCCAGCCGAAGTTTGCGGCTTCACAGTACCAATTCCCAGACGATTGGGGGCAATTGCCGAATGGACCGCTAGTGTCACCCAATTCTCCTGAAGTACTGGGAATATTGACGTTGATGTAGTTTTCGTGAGCATATCCTGCCCACGACGCTTCGGAGGCTAGGCAGGGATTCTGGCTGTTTGCAGTGCCACCGGTGACTCCCACTATAGCTATGGTGTACGGCTTCGGTGGGTAAGGATTGTTGCATTGAGGCCAGGATATATCGTATCCAAAGCTACCTGAGGGGTAGGTCAACCGGCTAGGCGGGTCACCGTCTCCAGGACCTTCAGTTACGCTTACCACTGTCATACCGGGCGCAAGGATGCCACCTGCCGAGCCGCCATACTGAGCTGTCCCAAAGTTCAGCAGGCCTCCATTTGTCATGGCAAGCCAGTATCCGTTACCACCTGGAGTAATTGCCATAGATGCTACGGGGGCAGAGAGTTTGGCGTCGAACTGGCCTTGAGCTTGCGCATTCCCGAAGGGAATGACTTGGCCACCGGCGGTCACCAGCCAGTAGCCCTTTCCATCAGGAGTGGACTTAATGGCAACTATCGGGGGCTGGGCATTGACACCTTTGCTGAGCGCAGAACCGTAGAACGACGCGCTACCGAATGTGTATACGTTTCCGGTCTGATCAGTCAGCCAGTAGCCTTCACCATCTGGAGCTGCTGCGATACCGGTGACCTCGCTGGGGAGCGGTATCCCGTTTGCCGGTATGGAGCCATAAAATGGTGCATCGAAGCTGAACACCTGCCCGCCGGCGGTCACGATCCAGTAGCCACCGGTTTGAGGATCAGAGGCCATGGTCACTGCAGGATGGCGCAACGGCTTGCCTGCCATCGAACCAAAGAAGCGCGCACTACCGAAAGCGGTGACCTGTCCATTGCGTTGTAGCAGCCAGTAGCCTGTCTTGTTGGACGTGGTGGCCATGGCTGTCACGGGAGACGAGAGCTTCTTGCCGGCCAGGGAACCGTAGAATGGTACTCCGCCAAATGTCAGTACATTCCCGTAGTTGGTGGCCATCCAGTAGGAGGGTATGGGTGGTTGCGAGGACGTCGAGGACTGGGGTTGCGAGGATGCCTGAGGAAGCCATGGGAATGATGCTCGGGGGAATGTCTGCGGCTGGGATTGGGATTGGGATTGGGCTGCGAAGGCCGTGGCTGCAGTGAGTTGCAGCACGATGGTGACGGCAAAGGTGGTGGCCGCAAGCGATCTTGTCCTTGATATATTGCTTACCAGCTTCATCCTCACGTGTGACCTCCCAAGCATTTTATTAATTATCTCTCCTATTGGCGAATCATGCAAGAGTTGGGACCGAATGCGTACGTGACTGGTTGAACGATTCCAGGCACGAGACGCAAGAGGAGATTGGCGATGAGCCAAGGTAAGGAAAATGTATACCTAGCGGAGATAGTCATTCATTACAGGCGAGCTTACCATGGACGAAGGATACAAGAGTATCCACCGAAGCGAAACAAAGGAGATAAACATGACTACAATAACCTCAGCTACAAGGCGTATCGCTACTGTAGTGTTTGCCGCTGTGATGCTTGTGGCACTTGTCACGGCAATGCTCATTGCATTCCATACGACAGCCGCGAATGGTCATCAGGCATTGCATCATGCACAAGATGAGACCCACCTCGCATTCGAGCATGTATGGGATTGCTGCCACATTGCGAGCTGATGGCAGATGAATGACCTCAGGCGCATATAGAGGTGTATCGATACCGGATCTGCCCTACCGGTGGGTAAGGCAGATCCGGCCTTACTAGGATCCACCCGCAGTCCGCATCAAGGAAGCCGCTGGAGAGGATGATAGGCTAAGGCCGAAGGACGCTCTGGTTTCACCAATTTGCCGAGTGGAGAGGGTAACCACAGCCGCGATATCACTGTCCAGCACGCCCACAGGATCTGCAGCCCTTGGAAGCGTCTAGCAACTTGTTGCTGTCATTGACGACCGCCAGCACGTTGCCGATTTGATTGTTTTACCCGGTTGCGGCGAATTCAGGACCGCAGCAGTTCCGAAACTTGAAAGGCCAGTTCGATGGATTGCCTCGCATTGAGTCTGGGATCGCACGTAGTAGTGTAACGCAAGTGCAACTGGTCTTCAGCAAGGTCGTCAAGACCGCCAATGCATTCTGTGACATTGTCGCCGGTCAGTTCTATATGCACTCCACCCGGCCTGGTCCCGACTTCTTGGTGCGCCTTGAAGAAACCCCTTATTTCTGCAAGGATATCATCGAATTTTCTTGTCTTTCTCCCGCTCGTAGAGGTGATGGTGTTGGCATGCATAGGATCGCATGCCCATACAACCGGGAATCCTTCTTCCCTGACAGCTTCCAGTAATGGCGGCAATAGTTCCCTTACCTTGGAGTGTCCGATCCGGGTAATCAATGTGAGGTGCCCCGGTGTTCTCTCGGGGTCCAGCCTGGAGCAAAGTGCGATCAGCTGATCTGGTGACGTTGCCGGTCCAATTTTTACACCTATGGGATTGGTGATGCCGGATAAGAACTCCACATGTGCCCCTTCCGGCTGGCGAGTCCTTTCCCCTACCCAAAGCATATGCGCAGACGAGTCGTACCACGAGCCACTGAACGGGTCGACGCGTGTCAACGCCTCTTCGTAGGGGAGGATAAGCGCTTCGTGACTGGTATAGAAGTTTACTCTGTGCAGTTCCTCTTCTGCATTCAGCTCGACGCCGCAAGCCGATATGAAGCGTAGAGCCTGGTCTATCTCATTGGCTATCCTGTTGTAACGTTTCCCCTCCTTGGAGGAAGCTACAAACTCCAGGTTCCAGGAGTGCACGTGGGACAGGTCCGCAAAGCCACCCTTGGAGAATGCGCCAATCAGTGCAAGGGTGGCGCTGGATTGGTTGTAGGCGGTGGTCAGGCGTTCCGGGTCAGGAACGCGTGACGCCTGATCGGGAAGGTCGCAATTGACCATGTGGCCGCGGAATGATGGCAGTGTCGTACCATTCACGTTCTCGGTTTCCGATGTACGTGGTTTGGCGAATTGCCCGGCGATTCTCCCTACCTTTACCACTGGGAGTCCTGCAGCATATGTAAGTGCAACTGCCATCTGGAGGATTACCTTGAGCTTGTCCCGTACGGCTCGGGCTGAGAACTCGTCAAATGACTCTGAGCAGTCGCCGGCTTGAAGGAGGAAAGCGTTTCCATCGGCCACTCGTGCCAATTCGGTACGAAGCTGGTGCACCTCAGCAGACTTCACGAGTGCGGGCAGGGATGCAAGCCGGCCGGTTGCTCTTTCCAGTGCCAGCTTGTCCGGCCAGTCCGGCTGTTGAAGAGCCGGCAACTCTTTCCAGCTGGAGGGATGCCACGCGTGTCTCGAGCGTGCAGTGCCTGCCTGGTTTTCTGCTGTCCTTGTAGTTTGACCCATCAGATGTTTTCCCTAAGCGTCATGATCGATTTGCGAGAGCCGTATAGAGCGCCAAGTGATCGTCGACCATGCGTCTAGTGGAGAAATATCCTTCCACCGCTTCACGGCACTTCCGCCTGTCCAGAGATTCCACTTTGTGCAATGCTGTAGCCATTTCCTCTTCGTCTTCGCACAGGAAACCCGTTACACCGTTTTCAACCACTTCGGGAACCGACCCTTCGGGAAAAGCCAGGACAGGGGTGCCGCAGGCCATTGCTTCCAGCATTATCATGCCAAATGGCTCATTCCATCTGATCGGGAAGAGGAGGGCGCTGGCATTGGCAAGCAGGTCCAGCTTTACGTCATGCTCTACCTCTCCGAGGTAGACGGCATCGGGGCCGAGCAAGGGTTCAACCTCTTCGCGGAAGTATTGCTTTTCGGGATCCTCTCGCATTTTCGCAGCCATCAGTATGCGCATTCCCGCCTTTCTGGCTACGCGGATTGCCCGGTGTGCACCCTTTGCGCTGGCCATCCTCCCCAGGAATAGTGCATACGGACCGTCGCTGTCTCCTTTCCCGTTGCCGAAGGGAAATCTACTGGCATCGAGGCCATGATGTATGACCCGAGCAACCGGCAATGAAGGCAAGGTGGCAGCCTGTGCGTGAGATATGGCTACGATAGCGATCCTTGGTGATAAGTCGGAGTACAGGTCGCTCAACTCTTCGTTCAGTGGTCCATGTATGGTGGTCACTACGGGCATGTGGGGAAATCTGTCCGAGTAGAAAGGACCAAACACGGTATGATCATGGATGATGTCTTGATCGGCGAGAGCCTTGTAGCCGTGGATGGCGTGACGCATTTCGGGGACTGCTGTGCCTATGCGGAAACCGTCTGCCTCATCCAGTACCCACAACTTGCGTACCGGACATGTAGAGTCACCGGTGGTGAAGAGTGTCACGTCATGCCCCGCCTCTGTCAATCCTCTGGCAAGCTGGTCTATGACCAGCTCTATACCTCCATAAAGAGGAGGCGGCACCGGAGTCCAAGGTGGGGCTAAAAGTCCAATTCTCATATATACATTCAATCACGATTCCGGGTACTCCGTCGCATTTTGCTAACTGCCCAGATCTGTGGACGGGTACGTTCATGATGCGTCCGGCTGGATCGCCTTACGGCTGTGAAGAACCGGTATTCCGCCGCCCGCATCTGGTGATGCTACAATGACCTAGTCTGGCGGCGTAGCCGAGTGGTTCAGGCAGGGGCCTGCAAAGCCTTGTACAGGGGTTCGAATCCCCTCGCCGCCTCTTTTCGAAGTGGTGACGGTGCATCCCGGAGCTGAGCGAGTCTATCGTGGATGCAGGTGGATACAGGTAGCACGAGACAGTGGAGGAGCAGAAGTTAGCGTTGGTATGTCGTGATGTGTGCTGTATGGTGGAGCATCTGTAGACATGCAAGCATCGAACCAGAAGTTAGCGTTGGTATGTCGTGATGTGTGCTGTCGCTCTCAGACGCGCATTGCTTGACCTGTTGCAGCTATTTTTACGGCGCCGGCATGCAATGCTATTCTGTATGCAAGGGCCGTTGGCGCAGTTGGTAGCGCACTTGCATGACGCGCAAGGGGTCAGAGGTTCGAGTCCTCTACGGCCCACTACAGAAATGCTGGTTACAGTACCTGCCATGATGGTTGAGTATTTAATATCCAAATAATGTGCAAAATACATGCAAATTCTAATTATTCCCATATCGCTACCGTATCCAACTTCCGTGTGAGTTCTTCATCCAGCCTTGGCAGTAGGTGACCATAGGTACCCAAAGTCATGTTGATGGATGAACGACCAAGGCATCTTATCATCGCTCTTGCTGCAACGTCGATCGGCAGGAGCCTCCGCAGCCACCATCTTCGACGGCAGGAGGAAGTCTACGGCGGCTGAAGCCAGCCTTTCTCCTCTGCGATCCGGGCGGCCTCCGTCCTCGTGCGAGCGCCCAGCTTGGTCATGGCGGAGGAGAGGTAGTTCCGTACGGTTCCCTGTGAAAGATAGGTTGCATCAGCAATCTCGGTCACCGTAGCGCCTGTGCGGGCATGTTCCAAGACATCCTCCTCGCGGGGAGTTAGGGGACTGCTGCCAGCGCTTAGGGCTGACGCGGCCAAACCGATGTCTATTACGCGCTCACCCCTGGTGATCCTGCGAATGGCGTCCGCCAGCTCTTCCACCCGTGCGTCCTTCAACAGGAATCCCGACACCCCCGCTCCCATCGCCTGCTGGAGATACCCTGGACGACCGAATGTGGTAAGTACCAGTATCCTGCATGCCGGCAATTCCTGAGTGAGTGTGCGCGCCGCGTCGAGGCCGCTCATCCCGGGCATCTGGATATCCAGGATCGCCACGTCGGGACATGCGGCAACTGCCGCAGGTAGTACTTCATCACCTCTCTCCACCTCCGCCACTACCTCGAGGTCGTCCTCGAGATCGATCAATGATGCCAGCGCCCCTCGAAGCATCTGCTGATCCTCGGCCAGAAGTATCCGTATCATACCAAGAAACCGATTGCGCCGCCCCTGGTCGATACCCTCTTGGGCGCTCCATTGGCAAAAGGAGGCTGGAAGGAACGGCGGTGAAGAGCATCTGTGGCCGGTACCCAGGAATGGCCGGATGGTTCCGAGCCGCCAGAGTCACCACCCTGTTCCGCATCAGCGGCATGTTCGGTGTAACTACTCTGCTGGTCGTCATCAGAGAGTTCCGCTTCACCGCTGGGGTCTATTGGCAATGCCATATAAAAGAGGTAGCCAACTCCGTCATTACTCCCCGTGTTCAGGTACCCCTCCAGGGCAGCCGCACGCTCCGACAACCCAAGCAGCCCGCTGCCATGCGGGTGCGCCGGCTTCCGCTCCGTGATCCCATCTTGCCCTATAATCCCCTCCTGTTCCGGGGAGTAGACCAGGTGGGCAGGACCACGACCATTATCGCTTACCGATAGGACTATCCACTCTTTGCAAGTACCGGCGCCGCTTGCACAATCCTGGATGCCATCGATGGGAACAACACTGCCACCGTTCTCACCAGCGATACCGATGACACTCTGGATGGATATCTCGCAGGTGCTGGCGCGGGAATGGCGAAGCACATTGGTTGCGCTCTCTCGTACCCCCCAAGCCAGGACTGATTCGAACTCTGGATCAAGGGTGCAGGCAAGAGGAAATCCAGTGACATTGCAATTTATGCGACCTGCATCCAGCACAAGCCTCGCAGCGGCTAGCTCAGTCTCCAGGCAGGGCCGGCGGTAATTGCTGGCAGTCTGGCGCGCCTCCTGCAGCGCATCCCTGGCTACCTTATCTATCTTCTCCAGCTCCATGCCGGCACGCCGCGCCGCCGCCCCTTCCTCCCTCTCCAGGAGTTTCCTGACAAGCTCAGACTGGACGGCGATAAAGGAGAGACTGTGCCCGAGAAGGTCGTGGAGATCGCGCGCAAACCGTACCCGCTCTTCAGTAATTGCAGACTGCGCGAGCTGTGCACGGGCTACATTCAGCTCGCAGATGGTGCTGAACAGGCGTGAGACGCCGAGAGCGGCCAAACCGACAAGAGCTGTCTCCACTGTGATTCCGGCAGCGTTCAGAATGTTTGCTCCGGCGGCCAGGCTCGCGATCCCCGCCAGCAGCGATACTGCGGATACTCTTGTAGCCGAGACGAACACGGAATGCGGCCCATGCTGGAAAGTCCTTGCTCCCGCAAAGGCTGCTGCAAAAATGAACAGTGTTGCCCATACTATTCCATCGGACATGGTCAGGATGATCGATATTACGGCCATCGCCACAAGACGGACTTCCCCGCCTGCGCCAAGCGATTGGCCGAAGTCCCTTCCGGTATTGTGCAGGTAGCATGCGAGGAAAATTACCAGCCCAGCCAGGCTGGCCACCAGGCGTTCGGGATCCGGATGGGACGAGAACAGGGCGTTCAACGGGTACACCAGGAAGAACAACCACGCAACTCCCATCGCCCACCCCACCCTACTCGCGCGACCGGTGTCTGAAGATGAAAATAACCTGGCGCCGGGCATACGATCAAACCTCTTGCCGACGCCACTCGCGCGACCGGTGTCTGAAGATGAAAATAACCTGGCGCGTCCAGCTCGTTCTACAGCCATCAATTTTACTCTATACCGTCAGTCTCGCCTGCGCCGCCCTCGACCGCCGGGTATGACCGCACGCTATTCCTCCGCGATGGCGGCGAGGACATCCAGCTTAGCCGCCCGGCGCGCAGGCCAAGTGGCGGCAAGAAGGCCAAGTACGGCTGACAGGATGAGAAATACCACCATGCTCGATACCGGCACCGAGATGGCGGTGATGCCTGCGGAACCGAGCGAGGATGCCAAAGCAACACCGAGGCCTGTCCCTATGATGATGCCCACTACGGCGCCAAAGATCGAGAGTATCACCGATTCAGCGCGTATCATCATACGGACCTGGCGACGCTTCATACCAACAGCGCGAAGCAGTCCGATCTCTCGTGTGCGCTCGAATACGGACAGTACCAGTGTGTTCACTATCCCGATAAGAGCGATGATCACTGCCAAGCCAAGCAGGGCGTACACCAGCCCGAGCAGCTTGTCGATCTGGGCGAGTTGTGAATGTTCGAGTTGCGCACGATTCTGGACCTGCACATTCGGGTAGGGAGCGAGAGCCTGTTGCACCTCCCCCTCGACCGAAGAACCGCCGCTTGTTCGCAGCAGGACGGCGCTAGGGAGCGGATTCTGGAAATGGGACAGGTAATAAGAGTCGCTTACAAGATAGCTACCAACGATAGGATTCAGCTTGTAGACTCCTCCGATACGTACCGTGGAGCGGCCAGTGAGGGCAAATCTCACCGGTACCGTGTCTCCCACAGAAAGATGATTGGACTTGGCCACGGTGGCGTCGATAAGCATGGCGCCTGAGGCAAGCGCTCGAGAGTCGCCTGCCGTCATGTGCAGGCGCACAGTACCGGCAAGATGTCGCGCTGACACAGCGGTGAGGGTTCCCAGGGAATGCCTGAACTTGAACTGGCCACTCATCGGCGTGTTGCCGTATATCGTGTCCGTCATGGTGACACCGGGGAGCGCTGCTACGACTTTTGGCACTGTGGTGCTGAATCCAGGCGACATAGGGCTACTCACCTTGTCGTACACGATCAGATCGGCGTTGACGGCATTGTCGGCGACGCTGGTGACCGACTTCGATATTGACGCTCCTATGACTGCGAAGGCCGAGACGACGGCGAGTCCGATCATAAGTGCGGAGGCGGTTTGGGCGGTGCGCCGGGGGCTGCGCATGGAGTTTGCACGGCCCAGCCTGCCTGCTGTCCCCAAAGTTCGGGCGAGGGGGCGGCCTATGGCGCTCGATAGTGGGCTGGCCACTGCAGGTAGCAGCATAGCTACGCCGATAAAGACACCCAATGCGCCCAGACCTACGAGTTGGATGGTGTGATTTGACAGCCCTATTCCGAGAACGGCGACGCCTGCAATTGCAATGGAGGTGCCCCAGGTGAAACGGCGCCGTAATGAAACATCGGCCACGTGGCTGTCGCTGATGGCTGCGACAGGCGGGATGCGCACGGCGCGGCGAGCCGGACTGACAGCAGCAAGGATCGTCACGCCCACGCCCAGCACGAGCGCCACTATGATGGTGCGAGCGGCGAGCACCGGCGATCCGGAGGGCATGGATATGCCGAATCCCCGCAAAAGCGCCTCTATGCCCATTGCGGTGAGCACACCCAGCCCAAGGCCGACAAGAGAAGACACAAGACCCAGGATGGCAGCCTCTCCAAGCACCGAACGGAACACCTGCCTGCGGCTTGCGCCGACTATGCGCAGAAGTGCGAGTTCCCGAGTCCGCTGGCCCACAACGACCGAGAAGGTGTTCAATATGGTGAATGCGCCGACGAAGAGCGCGATGAAAGCAAAAATGAGCAATGTGGTCGATAAGAATGACAGCGGCTGGTTGATTGAGCTGATTGCTTCGTTGACCACGACCTGGCGCGTGACCACGTCCACGCCTCGAGGAAGGATCCGGGCTATGTCCCGCTGGACAGCCGCATTGGAGGCACCCGGAGCGGTCTTGACGTAGATGGCGTTGAACTTGCCCACCTCACCCAGGACCTTCTGCGCTGTGGGGGTGTCGAAAGCGGCCATGGTGGCCCCGGCTAGATTGGCTGTGTCTCCGAAACGGGCGATGCCTGTGATGGTGAATGTCCTCGGTGGACCGAGAAGCAGCACCCGCACCTGCTGGCCCACCTTAAAATGATATTTCTTGGCGGTGCCGGCATCCATGACCACTCCATGCGAGGTGGTTGGAGCTCTGCCCTCCACGATATGTAGGTAGGACAGTGTTTTCGAGTGAAGGGACGCACCGATCGTCGGAGCCCCGTTGTTCGCAATTGCCTTGCCACCGTGCGATACGAACTGGGCATACCCAACAACCGATCCCGCGGCATCCTCGACGCCGGGAACCTTCTGGATCTCGGGAAGGATCGACTCGGGAATGGGATTACGCACGGCGGTCCCTGCGTTGCTGAACTGAGCAACGCCACGTACCTGGAAGTTGAAGCCCTGGTACACGGTGCTGAACAATGACGTGAAGGTGTTGTGAATAGTATCGGTCAGGATGTACGTCCCCGAAACGAAAGTCACGCCCAGCACAATCGCAATCGCAGTAAGGGCCAAGCGGAGCTTGTGGGCGAGAAGGCTCTTAAGGGTGATCCTCCACATCTCAGCCGGCCAATGTTCGAATTCGCTCGAGTACCGAGTCGGCAGTGGGTTGCTCCATCTCGCCGACGACCTTACCGTCGCCAAGGAAGACCACCCGGTCCGAATAGGCAGCCCCTCGAGGGTCATGGGTGACCATCACGATTGACTGCCCAAGCTCATCCACCGACATGCGCAGGAACGACAGGATCTCCCCAGCGGCCATCGAGTCGAGGTTGCCCGTAGGTTCATCAGCGAAGACAAGCTCCGGCCTGCTGATAAGAGCACGGGCACATGCAACTCGCTGCTGCTGGCCACCGGATAGTTCGCTGGGCTTGCCGGCCAGCCGGTCGGCAATACCCAGCCGGCCAACCAGGTGATCGAACCAGCCCTTATCGGCCTTCTTCCCGGCAAGATCGAGTGGTAGCGTGATATTCTCCGCCGCGGTAAGTGTCGGTACAAGGTTGAAGGCCTGGAAGATGAAACCGACACGATCACGCCGTAGCCGGGTAAGTCCGGCATCGTTGAGGTCGCCCACCTCGATGCCACCGATAAACGACCTCCCGGAGGTCGGATTGTCCAAGCCCGCCATGCAGTGCATGAGCGTGGACTTCCCCGATCCCGACGGACCCATTACCGCTGTAAAGCGGCTCTGCTCGAACACGACGTTGATCCCGTCAAGCGCATGGACCGCCGCCTGCCCCGTACCGTAGGTCTTGCACAGATCGACAGCGTGCGCGGCCGGCGAGCCGTTGCCGGATCCCGTGGTCATGGCCGTAGGTGCGGTGCCGACGGGTGCAGCGCCAGCGGTATGAACGTTGTCCTGGTAAGCGTTGTCCTCCATAAGCACATCATAAGCTCAAAGCCCAATAGGCGGTAGTGCCGTCTATAACGAATACGGCGTTACAATTGTCATGCGGAATGATCTGTACGGGCGAGACCTACAAGGACCACATGAAGGTGGCCTTCGCCAAGGGCGCCTCCCTCGAGGATCCCTGCGGCCTGTTCAACTCCAGCCTCGGCGGCAATCTCAGCCGTGCCATAGACATCCACGAAGGCGCCACGCTGGACGACGCGGCTTTCAAGGTGCTCGTTCAAGCGGCGGTGGCACTGAACATGGCCAAAGGACGCCGCAGGTAAACAGATCGCCACCTGCCCGCCGATGCGGATGCCGTACTGCGGTCGTCTTCAGGTTGCACCCTGTTCTTGCCGGAGTTCGCGGCGCTGGTACCTGTCATGTACAACGCTCCAAAGCACGTGGGCACCTTGACCGTTGTAGCATGTTATCCAGGGAGAGGGGGTTCTGGAATTGTGCACAGGGGCCATGCACTGGTGCTACAACGGTTCAAGATACCTATGTCGGCATCCTAGATGACGCAATCCTGAAATCCAACGGTGGAACCACGGTAAGTGTAGTAGGCAATTACCACATTACGCGCTAGCACAGATACTGATTTAATCTATGCGTATGTGAGATGGTCCTACCGGCGGTCCAGCGGAGACTCATGGGACGGAGACATATCCTGTTATGCCAATTAGCCGGCGCAGCGTACCTTGCCTGGCCTGCCATGTCTCGCTGCAATGCTCAGCATGGATGCACAGCTTGCATTTAAATACATTAGATGATATTCTATTATCTATGGATGAATACTACTCAATGAAGATTGCAAGCATCTCGCCCGTACTGACAAAAAAATACCAGGAACTGGCGAGCATGGTGGACGATGATCCCGGATTGGCGGTCATGCTGGAGGAACTTGCGGAGCATATTGCAGGTCTGGTCACCAGCATGTCACAGCATGACGATCTACAAGTAAGTCTCGCACCGGGCGGCTCTTTGCCGGCAGGCTCTGCACAGACTGGCGGTACCGCGGAACTCGCTGAAGCAGTAGCCGGAGAACGCGCGGGAAAATCCACTGGCACTGGCACCTCCGATAACGAGCCAGATGTTCCCGTTCCCGTCCCCGTTCCCGTCCCTATCTCGTCCATCACATCGGATCGCGATGCTATACTCTCTGAAGTCCAGGCATGCCTTGCAATAGTGGAGGAAATTGCATCCGACGAGGAAGGCATGGAAGGTTACGGAGAGATGATTGCGGGCGCGTTCTTAGACAAGATCGCTCTGGCAACGCTCGAAATCATCAGCCCATTTCTCGGTGAAAACACCACGTTCGCCATTGACAGTATGTTTTGGTAACCATTCACGTGGCCTGACCAAACCGGGGGAAAAGTTTCGTTTATTACGCGTGCCGTAAGGTTCAATGATATAATCGCGCTCATCTGATTCATTACCATAGGCGATGTAAATACAGCCCAATGGCATGGCACAAGATAGAGGAGGAATAGTTATGATGCCTGGACCTAGCACCGGAGGACCTCAGGGATACGGTGTCACCAAGTATCCCACGACACCGATCAGTTCTGACGTAATGGTTGCAGTTGCTTCGATAGCGTACTTTGTTTGCCTTTTTCTTCCCTGGACGAAGTCTACCTACAACACGCCGTCAGGCATGCCAGTGTATATTCCTGCGTCGCTGAATGGCTGGGGCGGAACTGGAGCCGCAGCGGGTATATTCGCTTTTATCCTCTTTCTTTGGGTGGGGTTGCGCTTGGCGAGGATCGCTCTTCCGGTAGCAGACCACTATCGCAGCTTGATTGCAGCCGTGCTGGGTGGACTTGTGTTTCTTTTCGGGTTGCTGCGCATATTGACCAATCTCAGCCTACTGACCAGTCACGTGAGCCTGTTTCTCTATATCTATGGACTGTTCGCCTGGCTTGGCCTGCTCCTTGCCATCCTCGTGCTGTACGGGAGCTGGGGGGAGTGGCAGTCTTGGCAGGTTGCTCAGCAGGCCATGCCGTCAGGTGGTTACCATTCCGGTCAGGCCGGCCCAGTGGGTGGTGGCTATGGATCCGGCAGCTACCAGCCATACCAGCAGCCCCAGTACCAGGCGCAATCCGAACCGCAGCAACCACAGTCAACCGCATCTCCCATAGTTCAGCAATCTGCTCCAAGTGGCGTACCCCAGCAGATGCCGGAGGGAGCGCCGGTAGGTGAGCCGCAGCCGCAGTACCAGCCGCAGCCGCAGTACCAGCCGCAGTACTATGTACCTCCTGCAGGTCAGTACGCATCACCGGGAAGCATGCCGCCAGCACCAGGCTCGCCGCCGTACCCGCCGCAAGAGGGGCCGGTGCATGGTGCCGGGATGCACCCTGGCGAGGTTTGTGCCAAGTGCGGTAATCCGATCATGCCAGATGAATCGTTTTGCACCTCGTGCGGCGCTCCTCGCGGTGCTTCTTAGGGTTGCAAACCGCTGGCTGCAACCAGTGGTTGCATTTCAGTTATGACGGTGTGGCAGGGAGTCTCTAGGCTGAAACTCGCATTAGTTTGGTCATTACATCCTAGGAGCGTGGGACAGAACCGTATTACGATATAAATTGAACACAAGATATTGTGGTTGTTCTACGACGGAGCCACAAGATATAGGGTTACCGGGTTAACAGCCGGGGGTTCTGTCCCACGCTCCTAGAGCGCGGTGTAATGTATTATAGAGATTGGTAAGCTTGGCTGGTAAGGTCATGAGTGAGATGGAAATGATGTCAGGAAAGGCGACACTCTATTGAATAGGGAGACGAGGCGCTTGATGCAGCGCCAGGGGCAGGTTGATGCGGATGGCTCGGTAGCGACCAAGAAAGAGCCACCCAAGCAGATACGTAACAGACCGCCCACCAAGCAACGGACCACGGCGGTCCAGTTCCTGCGGGAGGTAAGAGGAGAGTTGCGTCAGGTGGCTTGGCCCACTAGGAGCGAAGTGGTCAACTCGTCCGCGGTGGTGCTTATTACACTCATTTTCATGGTGGGAATGATTTTCCTGCTCGACTTCCTGTTTGCCAAAGGCGTTTCGTACCTGTTCAGGCCTTAACAAATGGATGTTCACGGTGGGTTCGAAATAGAGTAGAGTATGGCTTATGATTACCTGGAGAGCGTTCAAGTGATTGACGTGTGGATGGATCGGCGGAGCAGTGACGTATGACGAAAATGAGATTGGCATGACTGGTGGTGGCCACGAGGACAGCAGTGGTAGTGGCATGTCGGCGAGCACCGTAGTCATGGAGAATGAGATCGCGGGTGGCGATCATGAGGGTGACGGTAGCTACATCGGCAATGGTGTTGATGGTGGTGACCGCTTGGACGAGAATCTCGAGGCAGTGGACCACGAAGAGGTTCTGGGCGATATCCCTGCTCAATCCGTGATCCCTGAGGTCGTAGAGACTGGTGTGTCCTATGAAGACAATTCGAGCGATTGGGAGGATAGCGAGGAGGCTGTTCAGGAAAGTCCTTACGATCGACCGGGTTCCTGGTATGTAGTGCACACTTATGCTGGATACGAGAACAAGGTCAAGGCCAACCTGCTCAACAGGGCAGTTACCATGAACATGGAAGATCGCATATACGAAGTGGTCATTCCCCTTGAGGATGTGGTGGAGTTCAAGAATTCCAAAAAGGTCATGGTGCAGAAAAAGATCTTTCCAGGATATCTTCTTTGCAGGTGTGACATGAACGATGATTCTTGGTCCGTCATACGCAACACTCCTGGTGTAACTGGATTTGTAGGTCCTGGTACCAAGCCCACGCCGCTGTCGCGCAGGGAGGTGGAAAGTATAATGAAGCCTGATTCCGGCGGTGAAGCGCACAGCAGGAAGGGAAGAGCCCAGGTGGAACACGAAGTAGGTGATACAGTAAGGGTCAAGGAAGGTCCCTTTGCAGATTTCTCAGGCCAGGTGGCCGAGATCAACGAGGATCAGCTCAAGCTAAAGGTGCTCGTCAATATCTTTGGTCGTGAAACTCCCGTTGAACTGGAGTTTGATCAAGTGGCAAAGCTGTAACAGGGAAGATTCACGGGGGTATGCACCTCGAAAGTTTTGCGGCAAATTGCAAGTTCGAGGTGTGATTCGCTCAGTTTATTACTGAATTACTACATAGGAAGGAAATAAGATTATATGGCGCCTCGCAAGAAGAGGGTAGTTGCTTTGGTGAAGATCCAGTTGCCCGCTGGAGGGGCTACACCTGCGCCTCCAGTCGGTACGGCACTAGGGCCTCACGGCGTGCAGACGATGGAGTTCTGCAAGCAGTACAACGCTGCCACAGAGAATAGGAAAGGATCCATTGTTCCGGTCGAGATCTCTATATATGAAGATCGCAGCTTTACTTTTATACTGAAGACCCCTCCGACCACTGCGCTTATCAAGGAGGCGGTGGGACTGAACAAGGCATCCCAACTCCCAGGGCGTGACATAGTGGCTCATCTGAGGACCGATCAAGTTGCTGAGATCGCAAAGGTGAAGCTCCCAGATCTAAATGCCAATGATTTACAGGCTGCAGAGTTGCAGGTAGCAGGTACTGCTCGGTCAATGGGAATAGCTGTATCCGCTTAGATTCGCTGGTCATAGCTTTTAAGGAGTCCGAGAGAGTTTGGCAGGGTAGCCTGGCACTCGTTTCGTCGACAGGTAGTGGTCCGCTGGGCTTCAAAGAGCCTGGCGGTGCTGGAAAGAAAAGAGAGGAACCCGATTGCACAGAGGAAAAGCGTATCGAGACGCAGTAGGCAAGTATGACAAGAATCATCATTTCGCGCCCATGGAGGCAGTGGAGATGGTCAAGTCGCTAACCAGCGTGAAATTCGACGAGACTGTCGATCTGGCCGTACGGCTCGGGGTGGATCCTCGCAAGGCAGATCAGATAGTCAGGGGCAGCATGAGCCTTCCTGCCGGAACGGGGCGTGACGTGAGGGTGGCGGTCTTTGCTGCCGGAGAACAGGCACAGGCGGCCCGTGCAGCAGGGGCCGATCATGTCGGTGCGGATGACCTTGTCGCTAAGATTGCTGGTGACGGTTTCCTCGAGTTTGACATCGTCATAGCGACACCTGACATGATGGCGCAGGTGGGTAAACTGGGACGCATCCTGGGCCCGAGGGGCCTCATGCCCAATCCTAAATCAGGTACTGTGACCGAAGATATCGAGAGAGCGGTGACCGAGTTCAAGAGTGGGAGGGTGGAGTACAGAACGGATCGGGTAGGCAATATCCATATACCGATAGGCAAGGCATCCTTCGATGCAACTGATCTCTTGGAGAACTATCGTACTGCGATTGATGAGCTTGTGCGCGTAAAACCGGCATCAGCCAAAGGCAGGTACCTGCGGTCAGTCACGTTATCGACCACCATGGGGCCGGGGGTCAGAATAGATCCCAATAAAGCGCGTATTACTGCGGACGCCCTGGCGGCTACAGCCTAGAGGCTTAGCGTAATAATTTATTGGGGCGATTGGGCGGCTTTGCGCAGAAGGTGCCGGTAGGTGGCAGTGCAACTGGCTTGCCGGTTGTCGATTTGACTTGCACAAGGTAGTGAGCTATTATTCCTTTGCCACCCTATCATGCTCCTTATGGCACGCCCATCAAACTTGGTGCGTGATGATTGAAGTGCAGGTACTTGCGGTGCAGCAGGGAGTACAGCATAGTAGGTAGTGAGAAGAAGGCGCTTGTAGCGGGAGATAGGTCGTGTCTGTATGCCCATATACCAATTTGAGTACAGGGTGGCAGGGTGGCGGCACGCAGGAATATGTTGGCAAGAGTGACGATACCGGCAGGAGAGTAATGTCAAAACCAAGACCAGAGAAGGTGGCTGCAGTCGAAGAGGTACGAAATATGTTCGAATCCTCTGTGTCGGCGGTTCTTACTGAGTATAGGGGATTGACGGTAGCCGACATGGAGAGCTTGCGCAGGAGCTTGGCTGCGACGGGGGCATCGTACAAGGTATACAAGAACACTCTTGTCAAAAGAGCCATATCAGGTACTGCCCACGAGTCGCTGGGATCAATATTGGAGGGTCCCAATGCTATTGCCTTTTCCACGGGCGATCTTTCTGACATGGCGAGAGTGCTGAAGACGTTTTCCACCAGCAAGGAACACCTTGTGATCAAGGGAGGTGTCTACGAAGGTTCAGTTGTCACAAGAGAGCAGTTGATCAGTATTGCCGAACTGCCATCGCGTGAAGTGCTTCTTGGCAGGCTGGCAGGTATGATTAGGGCGCCATTGCAGCAGATGGCGGACTTGCTGGCAGCACTGCCTACCAACCTTGCATACGGCCTGAAAGCGCTCCTGGACACCAAGGAGCAGGTAGCCCCGCCCGATCACCATTTGGATTTGCAACCCCACCCGGAGTCGGCACAGGAGCAACCGTCGTCGTCGGTGCAGGAGCAGGCAGTCTTGCACGAGCATGAGCACGATGAAGAATTGCCGGACCAGTCATCCGCTATAGGCAAAGAGGCGTAGAACGGCGGTCGGCAAGCTGGATAGTAAAATTGCCCGAGCCGGTGGGCGCGCCGCCAGTGGCTGAATAGGCCCAGTTGTATATGTTGTATGCAGGTACAGTACAGGTAAACGAGAAAACAGGAGAAGAGAATGGCAGGAAAGACCCTTACCAAGGAAGAGATATTGGACGGAATAGCAAATCTGAGCGTATTGGAGTTGTCCGAGATGTTGAAGGATTTCGAGGAGAAATTTGGCGTGACGGCCGCTCCTCCGGTTGCAGTGGCTCAGGCTGGAGCCGTAAATGTCGGCGGTGATGCAGCGGCAACCGCTGATACCGAATCAGAGGTGGATGAGGTGGACGTCGTTCTGGCGGCGGTAGGGGACAAGAAGATCCAGGTGATCAAGGAGGTCAGGGCTCTTACCAGTTTGGGCCTCAAGGAAGCGAAAGATTTGGTGGAAGCTGCTCCAAAGGCTGTGCTGGAAAAGGTGTCGAAGGCAGATGCCGAAAAAGCAAAAGCCCAGTTGGAAGAGGCGGGCGCATCGGTGGAACTCAAGTAATCGAGACTGGCCGGCCACCACGGGTATACTGTGATGACTTGCACGGGTGCCGCGTCAGTGCTATAATAATCAGTGATTTGAATATAGTGCAGTTACTTGGCTCTCTGGCAATCATCTAATAGGTGTCGCGCGCTTATGTGCGGGTGTAGCGTCATGCGTCTACGGTTATCCATTCACCGTGTGGCTCGGGCGCGGCTAGGTTTGAATAATCAAGAAGCTGTGCGTACGGCAATGCCTGGCTACATCGCACTATTCCAAGATCCGGCTTTACACACATCGCGTGTTCGCATGCCAGGAACGTAAAAGAACGTACTGTCAATATATGGAGAGGAGCTAACCGTATTGTCCGTAGCGCATAAAATTCCCAACCGTGTTACCTTTGCCAATCTGGACGAGGTGTTGCCGGTACCCGATCTTGTTGCAGTTCAACGTCATTCGTTCGAATGGTTCATGAAGAGGGGGCTGGCGGAAGCATTTGCCGATATCAGCCCGATCGAGGATTTCAGCGGGCAGCTGAGCCTGGAGATAGAGTACGATCCTGACGATCCTGATCTCAAACCACCGCCGAAGTTCCCGGTTGAGGAGTGTAGGGAGAAGGACATGACCTTTGCCGTGCCGGTTTTTGTACGTGCACGGTTCTATAATGCGGGGACCGGAGAGATCAAGGAGCAGACGGTCTTCATGGGGGACTTCCCTGCCATGACCGACAGGGGCACTTTTATCATCAATGGTACCGAGCGGGTCATCGTTTCCCAGCTGGTGAGGTCACCGGGCGTGCTGTTCCAGCCTGGCAAGGATCAGAAGACAATCGTATCTGGAACGATACATCCTTACCGGGGCGAGTGGATAGAAGTGGACTTGGAGGCCAAGGCCGCTCGTGACATATACGCCGGAGCGCGGGTTGCCCGTAAGCGAAAGATGTCATTGTTCACATTGATACGTGCCCTCGGTTATTATGACGAGGTATTGCTCAACCGGCTGGTGTCGCATTTCGACTTTCTCGAGCCGCAATGGGAGAAGGAACGGGAGATGGCTCCGTCTCGCGACGAAGCGTTGCTGGAGATATACAAGCGTGCGAGACCAGGCGAACCGCTGAACCTGGAATCAGCCCGAGGGTACTTCGAGGGGGCATTCTTCAATTCGAAGCGTTACGACCTGACAAGGGTGGGACGGTACAAGCTCAACCGTAAGTTGGGTGAAGAGATCGACCGTATGTCGGAAATAATGGGGATCGATCTGGAGCACCCCGACCCTGACCAGACGGTGCTGTCGCCTTCGGAGATACTGGCGACTGCTGGCTATATGTTACATCTTGCAGACGGCAAGCCGGGGTATCGTCTTGATGATCAGGATCATTTTGCCAATAGGCGGGTGCGTTCCGTCGGGGAGCTGATCCAGAATCAAGTGCGTATTGGCTTGTCGCGAATGGAGAGGGTGGTAAGGGAGCGCATGACCACCCAGGACGTAGAGGCGATCACCCCCCAATCTCTTATCAATATACGGCCCTTAGTGGCATCTATGAAGGAGTTCTTTGGCACGAGCCAGCTCTCTCAGTTCATGGATCAGAACAATCCTGTTTCCGGGCTTGCTCATAAGCGGAGGCTGTCCGCTCTTGGCCCGGGCGGCCTTTCCCGGGAGAGGGCGGGTTTTGAGGTGAGGGATGTGCACAGTTCTCATTATGGCAGGATGTGTCCCATAGAAACCCCGGAAGGCCCCAATATCGGCCTTATCGGTGCGCTTGCAACCTATGCAAGAGTCAATGAGTATGGCTTTATAGAGACTCCGTACAGGCGCGTATCGAATGGACATGTCACCGGCGAAGTCATGTACCTTGCGGCTGACGAAGAAGAGAAGTATGTCATAGCTCAGGCCAATGCAACCATAGACGAGAGTGGTAACCTTTGCGAGGAGCGAGTTCTTGTCCGCAGGGGGCCCAAAGGAGCGGAAGTCAGGGTGGGCGCCGCTCAGACTACCTACGGGACCACCAGCGAAGTGGACTACGTTCCACCGGCGGAAGTCGACCTGATGGATGTGTCGCCTGCTCAGATTGTTTCGGTTTCCACTGCACTTATACCTTTTATCGAACACGACGATGCCAATCGGGCCCTTATGGGTGCAAATATGCAGAAACAAGCAGTACCACTGGTCGTGCCCGAAGCGCCTTATGTTGGCACTGGCATGGAGGCAAAGGTGGCGAGGGACGCCGGAGACACCCTGTTTGCTGAAGGAGACGGTGTCGTAGTCGAGGTAAGTGGCGATAGGGTGGTGGTGAAGTACAATCCCGGCCAGACCGATCGTAACGGTGTGCCCTTGGAGAGCAGGACATACAATCTGTCAAAGTTCCAGCGTTCCAATCAGAACACTTGTGTCAACCAGAAGCCGCTTGTGGATGAGGGCGACATACTTCAGAAGGGAGATCTGCTGGCGGATGGTCCTGCCACTCACAATGGGGAGTTGGCGCTGGGAAAGAACCTGTTTGTCGCATTCATGCCTTGGGAAGGTTACAATTATGAGGACGCAATCATTGTTTCCGAGCGCCTCGTACAGGACGATGTGCTGACTTCCATCCACATAGAGGCGCACGAGGTGGATGCCCGTGATACGAAGCTTGGCGCGGAGGAAATTACTCGTGATATTCCCAATCTTTCCGAAGAGATACTTGCCAATCTTGACGAACGCGGAATAATACGCCTGGGAGCGGAAGTCGGTCCAGGCGACGTGCTGGTTGGCAAGGTGACTCCGAAGGGGGAAACGGAGCAGACCGCTGAGGAAAGGTTGCTACGGGCCATTTTTGGTGAAAAGGCCAGGGAGGTTCGAGATACTTCCCTCAAGGTGCCTCATGGAGAATGGGGCAAGGTCATAGACGTCAAGGTGTTTTCACGTGATGAGTCCAACGAGTTGCCTCCCGGGGTGAATCAGCTTGTCCGGGTATATGTCGCACAGCGACGCAAGATATCTGAAGGCGATAAGCTTGCAGGAAGGCATGGCAACAAGGGGGTCATCTCGAAGATCCTTCCTCAGGCGGATATGCCTTACCTGGCTGATGGCACTCCGGTGGACATCATACTCTCACCGCTCGGTGTGCCCAGCCGGATGAATGTCGGTCAGGTGCTGGAATCCCATCTGGGCTATGTGGCCAGACACGGGTGGAAGGACGCTACATCCGATGGCCGTGCGAGGCGGAAGGAGTCTGATGCCGGTTCGAATAGCGTGGACCGGAACGGTAATGCCGCCGTTGGGATCGCTCCTTCGATTTGCAGGAAGACCCGGCCACGTACAGACCCTGCGGTATGGGTGGCTACACCTGCGTTCGATGGCGCCCGTTGGGACGATCAGGTCGAAAGCGGGAGGCAGGCATCTATCCAGCAGCTGTTGCAAAGCATTGACAGTGACAGCGCCAATGGGGGTAGGCTCATAGGCAAGGATGGCAAGGCGACTCTTTTCAACGGTAGGACTGGGGAGCCGTATGACAATCCAATCAGTGTTGGGTATGTCTATATATTGAAACTGGCTCACCTGGTTGACGACAAGATACATGCTCGTTCCACCGGTCCGTACTCCATGATCACCCAGCAACCGCTTGGCGGTAAGGCTCAGTTCGGCGGTCAGCGGTTTGGGGAGATGGAGGTATGGGCGCTGGAGGCTTACGGAGCATCGCATGCCTTGCAGGAGATCCTGACCATCAAATCAGACGATGTTCTGGGAAGGGTAAAAGTGTACGAGGCAATTGTAAAGGGGGAAAATATTCCTGATCCTGGGATTCCTGAAAGTTTCAAGGTGCTTGTGAAGGAGATGCAGTCTCTTTGCCTGAACGTCAGCGTCCTGACCGACGCCGGCGAGAGGATTGAGATCAGGGAAATCGACGATGAGGCATACCAGGCGGTGGAGGAGTTGGGCATAGATATAAGTCGCCCCGAGAGAGGGTTCGATGAAGAGGATGACAGTATGTTAGAGAGGAACCTGTAGTGCTTGATGTCAATGATTTTGACCAGCTGAAGATCGCCATAGCCACGACGCGTGATATCAGCGAATGGTCGAGTGGAGAGGTAAAAAAGCCCGAGACCATCAACTATCGCACGCTGAGACCTGAAAAGGATGGGTTGTTCTGCGAGAAGATATTTGGGCCCACAAAGGACTGGGAATGCTATTGTGGCAAGTACAAGCGCGTCAGATTCAAGGGAATTACTTGCGAGCGGTGTGGAGTGGAGGTCACCCGGTCCAAAGTCAGACGAGAGCGAATGGGACATATCGTGCTTGCTGCACCAGTGGTCCACATCTGGTACCTGCGCGGTACCCGGAGCTGGTTGGCGTATCTCCTCATGGGCACGGATACCAAAGAGGAGCTGAAGACCAAACAGCTCGAGAAGGTGATCTATTTTGCGGCGAATATGGTTACCTGGGTAGACGTTGAGCGTCTTCATAATGATCTGCCCTCTCTGGAGGCTGACCTCGCGGACGAGATTGCAGAGCTCCAGAAGGAAGCGGAGGATCGTCTGACCCAACGTATGGCTGATCACGAACAAGATCTTGTCGAGATGGAGGCGCAGGGAGCTAGGGAGAGCGAGGTAAAGGCGAAGATTCGATCGTATGATCGCGATATCGCTTCTATCAATGAGCGAGTCACTGCTGAAGTGGATCTTGCCCGACGTGCTCTGGACGAATTGCACAACCTGTATCCCCGGCGGATTGTCGAGGACGAGTTGCTCTGGCGTGAGATGAAGTTCCGGTATGGTGAGTACTTTGACGGGGGAATGGGGGCCGAGGCGGCTACGAAGCTTCTGGAGAGTATCGACCTCGATGAGGAGGAAAGGAAGCTGCGCGAGGTTATCAGCACCATTGACAGCAGTCGAGCGCTGTCCGTGCAGCGGAAGCAGAAGGCAATCAAGCGCTTGCGGATACTATCTGCGTTCAACCGTAGGGACGAGGACGGGAATAGGGTGAATGACCCTATGGCCATGATACTGGATGTCGTGCCTGTAATACCTCCTGACTTGCGTCCTATGGTGCAACTGGATGGAGGTCGGTTTGCCACTTCTGACCTCAATGACCTTTACAGGCGAGTGATCAACCGCAATAATAGGTTGAAGAGGCTGCTCGACCTCAGCGCACCTGAGATCATCATCAACAACGAAAAGCGCATGCTCCAGGAGGCGGTCGATGCACTGTTCGATAACGGTCGCCGCGGCCGGCCAGTCATGGGCCCTGGTAATCGAGCGCTCAAGAGTCTTTCCGATATGCTCAAGGGCAAGCAGGGGCGTTTCCGCCAGAACCTGTTGGGAAAGAGGGTAGATTATTCCGGACGCTCCGTCATCGTGATCGGCCCTACTCTCAAACTCCACCAGTGCGGACTTCCCAAATTGATGGCACTCGAGCTCTTCAAGCCATTCGTCATGAAGAGGCTCGTGCAGCTGGATCTTGCTCAAAATATCAAATCTGCCAAGCGGATGGTCGAACGCCGTAGGCCGCAAGTCTGGGATGTGCTTGAAGAGGTGATAAAAGAGCATCCGGTATTACTGAACAGGGCGCCTACGCTGCACAGGCTTGGTATACAGGCTTTCGAGCCCGTGCTCATAGAGGGTAAGGCGATACAGGTGCATCCGCTGGTATGCACTGCGTTCAATGCCGACTTCGACGGTGATCAGATGGCGGTACATCTTCCACTGTCGGCGGAGGCCCAGGCGGAGGCCAGGGTGCTGATGCTGTCGGCCAACAATATATTGTCGCCTGCGACTGGACGGCCTATTACCGTGCCCACCCAGGATATGGTCTTTGGAGTCTATTATCTGACCATTGACAGAGTAGGCGCCAACGGTGAAGGAAAGATATTCCGTCATGCCTATGAAGTCGAGAGGGCGCTGGACGAGGGCGCCGTGGACCTGCATGCCAGGATCAAACTGTGTCCTGCGCCGGGGAGCGAGCTGTATCAATCTGTGGCTTTGGCGCTAGGTGAGGATGGCTCGTCTTCGAAAAAGCTGGTAATGGAGACCACCACCGGTAGGGTGCTGTTCAACGAGGCATTGCCCGATGGTTTTCAATTCGTCAACAGTGTTGTCGGAAAGCAGGCCACACCTATAGGTGCAGTAGTGGAGCAACTTGTCAATCGCTACCCTAAGCATGTCGTGGCGGCGAGTCTTGATGAGATAAAGGCTCTCGGATTCAGATACGCTACGCAGTCTGGTTTGACTATATCCATTGACGACGTACGTACCCCGCCTGAGAAGCAGGAGATTCTCGACCGTTACGAACGGGAAGCCGAGAAGGCCGAGAGTCAGTTCAACAGAGGGATTATTACGGACGACGAAAGGCGCCAGAAGGAAGTGGAGATCTGGACATCAGCCACTTCCGAGGTTGGCCGGGCCATGGAGAAGACCCTTTCGACGATAGCATTCAACCCCCTCGACATGATGGTCGTTTCCGGCGCCAGAGGCAACCCGCAACAGATCAGGCAGATCGCCGGAATGAAGGGGCTCGTGTCCAATCCACGAGGAGAGATGATCCCACGTCCGATAAAGGCTTCCTTCAGGGAGGGTCTCTCGGTACTGGAATACTTCATATCTACTCACGGAGCCAGGAAAGGACTTGCCGATACAGCTCTGCGGACTGCGGATTCAGGTTATCTGACCCGACGGCTGGTAGACGTATCTCAGGAGCTGATTATCAGGGAGGATGATTGTGGCACTACCAGGGGAATTGTTGTTGACCGCATAGTTCCTGACGAAGCTCATCAGAGATCCTATCTTGAGACGAGAATATATTCTCGGGTACTCGCTGATGACGTTATGTTCTCTGATGGAACGCGTGTACAGGCCGGTGAGGTGATAGATGCATCGGTGATGGAGAAGATGCGCGGCGATCCTGGAGTGACTCAGGTGAAAGTGCGTTCTCCTTTGACGTGCGACTCCCGGAATGGTATCTGCAAGGCGTGCTACGGGCTGTCACTGGCTACCACCAAGCTGGTTGAGATGGGGGAGGCTGTTGGGGTAATTGCCGCTCAGTCAATTGGAGAGCCGGGGACGCAGCTTACCATGAGAACGTTTCATACTGGTGGCATTGCGGGGGAAGACATTACCCATGGCTTGCCCAGGGTGGTCGAGTTGTTCGAGGCTCGTACCCCAAAGGGAGCTGCAATACTCGTGCACCGGCCCGGGGTTGTCCGGGTGGAGGACACGGAGGATGGCCGGAACGTCACGGTGATAGGTGATGATGGCGTGGAAGAGTCATTCTCGCTGCCGCTGCGCACGCACTTGCTGGTTTCAGATGGCCAGGAGGTCCAGGCGGGAGACGGCCTTGTTGATGGTCCCAAGGATCCTAAGGAACTCTTGGAGGTCATGGGAACACGGCATACCGAACAGTACTTGGTCGATGAGGTGCAAAGTGTCTACCGGGACCAGGGTGTATCCATACACGACAAGCATATAGAGCTCATCGTGCGTCAGATGCTCAGGCGTGTCCTGATAGCGGAGCAGGGTAAGTCGCCGTTCCTTCCTGGCGAGCGCGTCGATTTGCACGATTTTCAAGCGGTCAATAAGCGCCTTGATGCAGAAGGCCAGCAAGTGTCCGAAGGGCGTCCTGAGCTGATGGGCATCACCAAGGCATCGCTGGCTACGGACTCGTGGCTTTCGGCGGCATCGTTCCAGGAAACCACCCGCGTACTCACCGAGGCGGCCATAGAAGGTAAGAGCGACAGCCTGTACGGGCTGAAGGAGAACATCATCATCGGTAAGCTGATACCTGCCGGCACCGGTCTGGATATCTACCGAGACGAGGAGCCTTACTTACCTGAAGCCAATATGCTTGGTGGCGTGCGGCTGGAAGGCGGCATATTCGCGGATAATGCTGGCGAGCTTGCAGCCTGGCTGAGGGGTGTGGGATCAGTACCAGCTGAAGTCTCTGGCCTGAGTGAAAGCGGTTATGTCAATGATTCCGATGCCATTGAATCGCGGGACCCCGAGCCGGATGTAGGCAGTGCTTAACTAGCGGGTCATGGTCATGGATGCGCAGATGTCGGGTGAGTCGGGGTACCTGATTTTTTCAGGCGGAGTCGATTGGGAGGGTCGGCAGGGAATCGATCAGGAGTTACTGCTGGCTTCTGGTGGAAACGAAGTTGCAGTGTTGCCTACAGCGGCTGCTTACCAGGAGCCGGCCGGTATGGTGGATGCTGCAGCCAAGAGATGGGCTGCCGTAGGGGCAGGCATCAGGGAGATCCCGGTGCTTACCCGCAGGGACGCCGAGGATGAGAACAATGCATCCCTGCTTTCCCGGGCGCGGCTGATCTACGTAGGAGATGGATCGCCTCTGCACCTGCGTTCCGTCCTGCAAGATTCCAAGGTGTTTGCCGCCCTTGTCGACGCGTGGCGCCACGGTGCTGTTGTCATGGGTGATGGAGCAGGAGCTATGGTGCTGTGCGATCCAATGATAGACATAAGAGGCGGTGCGCTGACCCTGGGATTGGGCATGGTACGCGGAATGGCGGTGCTTACCGGCTTCGGCAGGGAGTCAGCGGAGAAGGTGCACAGATCGATAGTGCTGGCCGCTCCTATGCATTGCGTAGTGGGAGTCGAGGATACCGCCATGCTCATCAGGCAACCGGCGGGGTCGTGGCGCGTGGAGGGTGAAGGTCATGTTCTGGTGTTCAAGCACGGGCAACAGGTGGGCATGGATGCGCTGGACGGGGTGACCATAGCCTGATTGGCAGGTTGCATGGCTTCCCCGGGCCAGACTATCCGCTTATGCTCTTGCGCCCCGTGGGGTCTTACGCCCTCGGGATGCCCGCCCGCTGAGACTCTTATGGCTTTATGGTGACAGTGAGGATACGATGTGTCACGGTTGGCGGAACGCCGTTGGTGCTTCCTTGTGACACTATTTTGTTCACGACGCTTAAGCCTGATGATACCTTGCCGAATAGAGTATAGTTTGGCGGAAGGCTCTCCCCGCTAGGACCGTCCACTATAAAGAACTGGCTGCCGTTGGAGCTTGTAGAGCCGGAATTTGCCATGGCTAGCGATCCGATCGGATACTGTGGCGTGCCGGCGGGCGCTTTTGGCGGTGTACTGCCCGTATAGGAATAGCCAGGGCCGCTGCCGGATCCTCCATTGCTCTGGTTCCTGCTGCCGGTCTGTGCCATGAATCCAGGGATTACCCGCATGAAGGCATTGCAGTCGTAATAGCCGTGATTGGCCAAGAACACGAAGTTGTTAACTGTTTTCGGATCATGCTTTGCATCGAGAGCGATGTCGAAAGTGCCAACATCGGTCTTTACGATCGCTGTGTAACTGAGCGCGGTGTCGATCGTCATCGGGGGTGGGCTCGAGAAACTCATTGGCTTCAATGGTGTAGAGGGGCTGGGAGGGCATCCTGCGCTGGCGGCAATCTTGTCCGCTGCCGCCTGTGCCTTTGCAACTGTGGACGTTGACGTGGATGTGGACGTTGACGTAGTGGATGTGGACGTTGCCGTCGGAGTGGATGTCTTCGTTGTGGTCTGCGTCGTAGTGGTCTTGGCTGCCGTCTTCTTGACTGGGGAGCTGAATCCTCCCGATGCAGCGTATATCCCAAGACCGATTACGACGATGGCACCGATCGTACTGAACCTCCTGATGGAAGCTCGGCGCTTGCGGGACCTTTCCTCTGCTGCACGTTTGACACTACGTGCTTCTTTCTGGCGTGCTCTTTTGAGCGCTTTCGAACTGGAACTGGTATTACTTGGCACAGAAATATAAGATAGCCGCTGTCACTGCTGCATGCACATCAGCCAGCAGGTAGATGTAGCTGCCAAGAGGATCAGAGCGGCGCCGACGTAGTAGCGGTCGGCAATTTGCTGGAAGTGCGCCTCCAGCTGACCGTGGGAGCTATTGCTTTCTCGTCTATGCGGCTCCTGTAACGTGTGGCCAGGGAGAGTAGCCTCTCGATGGTCTCGTCCGAGAGCAGGTGAGGCACTAGACCCAAGTCGAGCAGCTTGGTATGGGTTGCACCGTAGTAGTGCTCCTCGTCTTCTACGCGTGGATCCTCCAAGTGTTCCACCCGTACTCCATCGCCATGGATTGCAGCAACCTTTTGGGCCAGTTCTAATACCGAGAATGATTCGGTGAACTGGTTGAATACCCTGTACTCTCCCTTTGCCGGCGAATTGGTAAGTGCCAGCTCAATGCAAGCCAACGTGTCTCTGATGTCCAGCATCCCCCTGGTCTGACCACCCTTTCCATATACCGTGAGCGGCTTATCCGCGACCGCTTGTGCACAGAACCTATTGAGCACAGTGCCGAATACCGCATCATAATCCAACCGGGTGGCAAGGTCTTCATGCAGAGCGGTTTCCTCTGTGTACTGGCCATAGACTATTCCCTGGTTCAGGTCCGTGGACCGCAGCCCCCAGATCTTGCATGCAAACATAATGTTGTGGCTGTCGTGAACCTTAGAGAGGTGGTAGAAAGATCCCGGCTGCTTCGGGTATGGCAGCGTGTCGGTCCGTCCCTTGTGGGTGATCTCGATGAACCCTTCCTCTATGTCGATGTTTGGTGAGCCATATTCGCCCATGGAGCCCAGTTTCACCAGATGTATCGACGGATCCTGGTCTGCAATTGTATACAGCACATTCAAGTTGCCTATGACGTTGTTGTGCTGCGTGTAGACAGCATGCTGCCGGTCTATCATCGAGTATGGAGCTGAACGTTGCTCGCCGAAGTGAACGACGGCGTCAGGTTCAAATGCGCTGAATGTCTGCTCCACGAAGGCTGCATCAGTAAGGTCGCCTACATGCAATTCGACGGTCAGCCCGGAAACTTCTCTCCACCGCCTGACTCTGGCTTGTGCCTGTACAATTGGGACCAGGCTGTCCACTCCCATCTCCAAGTCATACTGGCGCCTGACAAAATTGTCCACGATTCCAACGTCATGCCCGTGGCTGGAAAGATATAGAGCTGTGGGCCATCCAAGGTACCCATCACCTCCAAGAACCAACACTCTCATTTCCAGTACTCCTTTCTTTAGCAATCCTACTTGCGAGGGTGACCTGACACCTTGCCTGGTTTAATTTGCACTTCCACCCATTTAACATCATCAAGATGCTAAATGAAAGTATTTCACATGAACCTGTGAAAAAGCTGAGTAATGTCTAAGGTACAGGTAAATCTTTTGCTTGGCCTTCCTCCTGTACTGAAGGCCCGATCTGCACCGCCGGCGCCATTCGGCTCCGTAGCTTTTCCAGGGGCTCTTGGGCGCATGTGAGGACCAGTGGTCACGGGGTCACCGAGGGGACTGTGGGGGACACGCGGGGCCCGTGGAGGGCCGCATATCAAAGTACCAACAATTTGGTGAATAGTGATTGCGCACATGCGCATATACTGTATAATGTTGAGTATGGAGTACCTCCCCGATCCGGTATTGGAAGTACAGTCTGAAATCTGTAAGGCCCTGAGTGACCCGAAGAGACTTGCCATCCTGCATGCTTTACGTGAAGGTGAGTTGTCCGTCAGCGAGTTGGCCAGCGTGCTGGGATGCCATATGCCCAATGTCAGCCAGCACTTGTCCGTATTGCGAACTGCCGGACTTGTTTCTTCCAGGCGCGACGGCAATATTGCCCATTACTACTTGTCCGAGCCCAAGATCCTGGATGCGTGCGATATTATTTTTGAGGTCGTGTCCTCCAGCCATAGGGCAAGAGCTGCTGTCATAGAGGTCGGTGGTGGAGGACGATGAATGGTGAGCATGCGTACAGATGAAGATGAGCACACACGCGGATGGGTACATATACCGAAAGGAGACGAGGTGATGTTTTTCAAACGGCACGGTGTGGTACCGCACGATCATCGCTATGATGGCGGTAAGCCGGGAAATGGGGAGCAAGGCAAAGGCAATAAAGACAACAAAGGAGAGCGACATACCATGAGTACAACCCAGCAAGCGACAACCCAGCAAGCGACAACCCAGGTGAAGAATCACAAGGTGCTGGTATTTACCACACCTTCCTGCCCGTGGTGCAGAAAGGCTAAATCCTACCTGTCGGACAAGAGCGTGCCATTTCGTGAGGTGGATGTAAGCAGGGACCCTGCTGCAGCCCGCGATCTGATTCGCCGATCGGGCCAGATGGGTGTGCCAGTGATAGAGATTGATGGCAGACCTGTTGTGGGGTTCGATAAGCGGCGCATAGACAGCCTTTTGGGATTGCACTGATAGGCTGGATGCTGTACTGCATGATTGGTGCCCATGGGCTTTCATGAGTACCGCAATGCATGTGCTGGATCTGGCAACTCGTCCCATGGGTTCTTTAGGATCGTAATAAGAGATGATGTGAGACCATAAGGAGGTATAGCTATGACAGATGAAACCGTTCCCGTCGAAGGTGTCCAGCCACTGGGGTCTCGGGTGCTCCTTCGCATACTGGAGGAAGAGAGCGTTACTCCGAGCGGGCTTGTGCTGCCCGATACGGCGAAAGAAAAGCCCCAGCGTGGGAAGGTGGTGGCCATTGGCGATGATGATGAGGTCATCAAGGTTGTACCTGGCGACGATGTACTCTATCCGAAATACAGCGGCACCGAGCTGAAAATTGCGGGGGAGGATTATCTCATCATAGATGCCCCTGACCTCTTGGCAATCGTGAAGACGGCGGCTGTTTCCGTAATGTGACCGCCGCCGGGTAGCCTCCGGTCTGTCCTTGTGTTACAACTTTGCAGTAGTGTTTGCAAGGTCATGCTGACCGTGCGAAGATTGAACGCGTGGACTCTGACGACTCGAACAATCACAGTGAGTCTGGCAGCGGGTCATCTTATCCGGAGGACCTCGAATCTGTCGTCTTGCTTGCCAATGGGTCGCCTGCAACCATACGACCGATCAGACTTGACGACCGGGAGTTGTACGATGCATTCTTTGCACGGCTGTCATCCCGGACTGTATATCTGAGATTTTTTAGTCCCAAGCCTCGCTTGAGTGAGGCGGAAATTGCCCACTTTCTGGATGTCGACTACCTGGATCGTATTGCGCTGGTGGCGATCGTCAACGGCGAGATTACAGGAGTTGCTCGTTACGATCGTATCCATGGTAGTAATGAGGCTGAAGTGGCTTTTGTGGTGGATGATGCTCATCAGGACCTGGGATTGGGCACCTTACTCCTGTCGCATCTTGCGGGTGCGGCGCGTGAAAGGGGAATTGGCTGTTTCGTCGCGGACGTACTAACGGACAATTTCAAGATGCTCAATGTATTCCGCTCGGTTGGCTTTGATGTCAAGCGCTCCAGGGATAGGGATGTAGTCAGGGTGATCATGCCCATAGAGTCGACCGAGCAGTCCGTTGCGGCGGCACAGGAGAGAGATCGCAAAGCTGCGGCACGCTCGATGGAACGGATACTCTCGCCACGTTCGGTGGCGGTTGTCGGTGCGGGACGCAAGAGGGGACAAATCGGTCACGAGATATTCAGGAATCTTATTCAGGGTGACTTCAACGGGCCGGTGTTCCCGGTCAACGCGGATGCCCCTCATGTTGCCAGCGTAAGAGCATATAAGAGTGTGCTGGATATTCCGGGAGAGCTGGATCTGGCCGTAATCGTCGTGCCTGCGGTGGCTGTGGCGGAGGTCATCGAGCAATGTGCGGTCAAACGTGTGGGCGGCCTAGTGATAATCAGTGCAGGTTTTGCCGAGACCGGCATCGACGGCCTACGCGAGCAGCGAAGGATCGTCAGGATCGCTCACTCCATGGGCATGCGCATGGTCGGTCCCAATTGCATGGGCGTGATCAATACCAATCAGGATATATCACTCAATGCAACTTTTGCGCCGTATGTCCCTTTCCCCGGGAATGTAGGATTTGCATCGCAGTCTGGCGGTCTGGGAATAGCGATTCTCTCCGAGGCGAGGATCAGGGGACTCGGGATATCCAACTTTGTTTCCATGGGCAACAAAGCCGACATCAGCGGCAATGACCTCTTGAGCTACTGGGAGCAGGACCCAGGCACGCATGTGGCGCTGCTCTACCTCGAGTCGTTCGGTAATCCACGTACCTTCAGCCGCCTCGCCAGGCGCATGTCCCGGACGAAGCCGATTCTCGTGGTAAAGAGCGGGAGGACATCTGCAGGGCGACGTGGGGCAACGTCGCACACCGCTGCAATGGCTACTTCCGAAGTGATGGTGCAGGCACTTTTTCGCCATGCCGGTGTTATCCGGGTGGACACGCTCGAAGAACTTTTCGATGTTGCCGGTATCTTGGTCAACCAGCCATTGCCGAGGGGCTCCGGAGTGGCTATTGTGGGAAACTCAGGTGGTCCGGGGGTACTCGCGGCCGATGCCTGCGAAGGATATGGCCTTTCCGTACCGGAGCTGGGAAGCGAGACGCAGGAGTCGCTGCGATCCTTCCTGCCAGCCGAGGCGTCAGTACGTAATCCAGTGGATCTGGTTGCTTCCGCCAGTGCAGATGACTTTGCAAATGCCCTCGAAGTGGTGTTGCAGGATCCCGTCATAGATTCGGCAATAGTGATATTCACACCACCACTGGTTACGGAGGCTGATGATGTGGCCAGGGCCATCAGGGGAGTAGTCTCCCGGCTCCAGGATCCGGCGAACAAACCGGTGCTCGCGAATTTTCTCGGGACCGAAGGCGCCATCGAGGCACTTCGTAGTGGTTCCAGATCGATACCCTGGTTCACATATCCGGAATCTGCGGCGCGAGCGTTGGCAAAGGTGGTTGGATATACGCAGTGGCTGGAACGGCCCGCCGGCGAAGTACCTGAGCTGGCGGGAATCGATAAGGCAGGTGTTGCGGAGCATGTAGAGAGGGCGTTGTCAGAGGGTGGCAGGGTACCGGATAGGTGGTTACTGGGTACCGAATCGGTGGATATACTGCGCTTGTACGGCATTGACTGCGTGGAGACGGTTCTTGCAACCAATGAGGAGGAGGCGGTGGCGGCCGCTTCCAGGATTGGATTCCCCGTGGTCGTCAAGGTGGAAGCGGAGCACGTTGTCCACAAGAGCGACGCTGGCGGCGTAGCTCTTGGTGTCTCATCCGCAGGGGAGGTTCGCAAGGCATACTCGGAGATGAGAAACTTATTTGGCGAGTCGATGCGCGGCACCGTTGTCCAGCAGCTTGTTCCATCAGGCGTGGAATTGGTTATGGGCATTGTGCAAGATCCTTCGTTCGGTCCAGTGGTCATGTTTGGACTTGGCGGGGTTACGGTCGAAGTGTTGCACGATGTAGCTTACAGGCTTGTGCCTCTCACTGACATCGACGCTGCTGAGCTGGTACGTTCAATAGCCGGTGCACCGTTGCTCTTTGGCTACAGGGGGGTTCCGCCAGTTGACACAGCCGGGCTGGAAGAGATACTTATACGGCTGAGCAGGCTCGCTGACGATCATCCCGAGATTGTCGAGGTGGATCTCAATCCAGTGATTGCAACGGCCGATCGATGCGTTGTGGTCGATACACGCATGAGACTTGCTCACGCTTCCGAGCAGGAGTTCGAGGACGTACCACGCCTACGGCTCAAATGACGACCGCCGGCGAGCCAACCGGCTGCTTGCGCCGTCACCCGAACCGGATGGCAAGTTCCATGCCCGTAACCACGCTGCCGCTTCAGGGCCTCGTGGTGATGGAGAAGTGCCTGCTGCGGCACGCTTTGTGGCCGTCCACCAATCCGATGACGATTCGTCGGCCAGCCTGGCGAATTCATCGTAGATCTGCTTGCCGATACGGTGTGCATTCTCTCCGGCTGTGTGGCTGATGGGCCTTCCGAAGGTGACTCTTGTCGAACCAGGCCGCAGCTTGGTTCCTCCCTTGGGCATGATCGCGTAGGTGCCGTCGACATGCACCGGCACAAGCGGCCTGCCTGTATGTTCCGCCATATACGCGGCGCCACCTCGTATCTCTTGCATCCATCCATCGGGAGAGCGGCCTCCTTCGGGGAAGATGACCAGATTCCACCCGTCCTCGATCAGTGATACGGCCAATCGCGCGGACGTACGATCGGGTCGTTTGCGTTCGACGGGGATGGCGGCTAATGCCAGTGAGAACAGGTGTGCTTTCCATGTCCTATCAAAAAAGTAGTCCGCCGCCGCAGCTACGGCAACCTTTTCCCTGAAGCGTTTTGGTAGCACCGAAAGCATCAACGGCGTATCGAGGTGGCTGCTGTGATTTGCTACGAAGATGGCAGGAGGTTCGAGCAGGTTCAGTGCCTCCACTCCTTCTATGGATGGCCTCGCTATGAGGTGGATGGCTGGTCGCAGGACATTGTCTACAAACGCGGATCGGGTACAGTTGGCCAACTTGGATCGTGACCAGCTCGTATCATAATATATTCCGGCAGAGCGTGCTGGGAGTGGGGCCGGTACTTGTACCGGCCAGACTGGTTTGGCAAACGGGAACTCTCGGGACATGGCTGCGATCCTCTCCTTAGCTGACCTCGGCCATCATGAGTGGCGGTACGCGTATATGAGTGATGGTAGGCTGGCTGCCGACGCTGTCCTCGGCCATTTCCAGAGCGTCATCCAGAGTGGATGCCGGCCTGAACCCCAGGCGTTTCACGGCTCTCCGGTCTCCTCCGATCACGATTACACTGGATAGGTGCTCCAGCGCATGTGCGCACCAATACCACATATAAAATGGATGTACGCCGTGATAAGCATGGCCGGTCCGGTAGAGCTGGATATACCAGGGATCGTTGGCGTATGCTTCCTCGTATTTTGATATCTGTCCAGGATCAGTAGTGTCGGCCAGTACTTCTTCGAAGAAGTCTATATAGCTCGGATGGTGCGCTGTATTGAAAGCCAGTGGAGTTGGATGTCGCATGATCACGACTCCTCCTTCACGCACAAGCGGCTTGCCTCTGTACATATTGAATAGGTAGCCCAGTCCCAGGCATGCGACCAGTATGGGATTCATGATTGAATTCACATTGTAAGGCGATATATAGGGTAGCCCCATGGTGAGTATGTCCGTCTGGCCGTCTACATGCACAAGCTGCTGTCTGTACACATGGGTCAGCGTGCTCTCGTGCACTGCTTCGACCTCCCCGGCCTGTACGGAGGTGAGTTGCATAGGAGCCTTGATGGAGTGGAACAGTGCCCGCCGTGCCCTGTCTCCCATCAGTGTAAGCGCCTTGGAAGAGGCGAAGAAGCCGGCTCTGTCGCGAGGTGTCCATTCCCATTCCCGGCGTTGCAGGAAGGAGAACTGGGATGGAAAGGCATTGGTATTGAGCGTGGTCTCTATCTGGAACACCTTGACGCCTGATTCTCTGATAAGACGACCCATCCGCCAGTTGGCGGAGTGCAGTTCCGAGTGGTCCATGTCCATGAACGAACGGCTATGTGTCATGGTGTGGGCATTATGATGGTGCCTGACACTGCGGTAGCTTGCCAGTCCGGTGGCTACGCTTTTGTGCCCACCATCCATGGGCACCAGATTGATATTGACATATACGAGTAGATCGGAAGTGGCTGCCCGTCTATTGATTTCGACCTCTTCTCCATGGTCCGTAGTTCCCAGCAGTATCAAGCCATCTGGGTCCTCTGCATCATGCTGCAGGAGGAGGCCGTGAGGTTCGAACGCATTGTATACACGATTACCCAGGGCATGGCGCAGTTCCATCTCGGTCATCCTGCGGTGCAGGCTCAGCGCGGCAAGCAGGATGACGTCCTCCACCCCCGCCTCTGCTGCCAGTTCCAGCAGTTGCTCTATCACCAGTTGACGCGCATCGGGTGCCTGCATTGCCGGCAGGGGAAGGGATACATCGTCGAATGCTATGGTCAGCCGCATGTCAGAGCGGAGCAACGTCTTGAGAGGCTGGCTGTCACCCATGGGATGATCGAGGGCGTGACGGATCTTGGCGATGGGATCTTCCAGGGGGTGAAGCGGATCGGGGGGATATATAATCCTGCTACGCTCTGGAGGCAGCTTTTCGAGAAGGTATCCCTCGCCGTTCCAGAAGAGGACTGGAGGAGTGGAACGATCCACTTCCAGGACGTATCCAGGTCTTGGACTCACTTGCTTGCTCCTTTTCTCGTGGCCCTGCTTAGCTGATGCCTTGATGCCGCTGTTCGCGTGGTGTCATGCATGGAGAGATGTCCCATGACTGATCTTGCGTTGCAGGTCGAATACTATCTTTACCGCACCCCGAGAGCCCGCGCCGGCAGCGTGCTCGACTGCATCCTCGTATCGTTCCAGGGGATAGGCCGCCGATACGAGCCTGCCCAGTTCCAAACGGGATGCCAGGTCAATGGCGAGATCGAATGTACGTACTCGTTTTCCATGAAGGGTTTCCGTGCCGTAAGTATAACTTCCCTGGATGGAGAGTTCCCTGTGCCACAGCGGAGCGAGGTCCACGATGGTCCTGTATCCCATGCCAACCAGCACGGCGCGACCCCCTGGGCGAAGCACCGACAGCGCTTGTTCCAACGTAGCCTGGCTGCCCACGCAGTCGAATATCACGTCGGCACCCGCAGGCAGGGATTTGCCTACTACGGTGGAGTGCCTGGTGCGCCTGATCTCCCTGGCAAAGCCATCGGGTCCTGGTGCGGCATCGGCGCCCAGTTGCATAACCAATTGCCTTTGGTGAGGATATTTGGCGGCTGCCACTATCCTGGATGTGGTGGTGAACTCTCTGAGCGCCGCCACCACTGTAAGTCCCAGAGTGCCGCTCCCGATAATGCCGACCAGTGTTTCCGGCCCCGTGGGTACGGAGAGAGCCGCGTGTATAGCGCAAGCTACGGGTTCCACCATGACGGCATCGGTATCATCCATCGTGTTCGGCACAGCGTGAATCTGGGTCTCATGGGCAACCAATCCGGCAGTCGACCAGCCCCCTCCGGTATCAGCACAGTAACCGGTCATGAGTCCGGGATGGAGGTGTCCAGTAGTGATGCCGCTGCATTGCCCGGTGTTACCGGCTGCACAAGCAGGGCACGGAGGATCTATCCCCCTGGTGACGCATGTGAGTACGGGTTCCACCACTACACGCTTCTGCACGACGTTGCCGTCGGTTCCACTTTCTTCCATGGTGCCAACTACCTCATGCCCTGGAACAAACGGAAAACTGACTATGGACTCGTAGTAGCGTGATCCTTTCCCGTCCAGTAGCGAGAGGTCTGACCCGCATATTCCCGCAAGGATAGGCTTTACCCTCACCCAATGAGGTCCGGGCAGCGCAGGTTCATCGATGTCAGTCAGTCTCAATGGGCCGACCGCCACTCCCTTGCCGGAGTGCGTGAGCTTGGACATGACCCTTGAAGCGGCGATACGGGGTATGTTGCGTTCAAAGAGGAGTCCCTTCACTGCTTCACGTACCTCGCGATGCAGGCCAGCCTATAAGGGGTGATTTGAGAAGGGCGGTCATGGACGAGTAGGCGCTTTCGTGGACAGTGCCGGATAAGGTTTCGCGGGCATATCATAAGGGCGGCGCACTCCTGTGTACGACCGCAGAGGCTGTTCTTGACATTCCAGGCGGCATAACCTTATTCCCTTGTTCCGATGTACCTCGCGTCGAGAGTTGCTCACCAGGCAGCATGTCCAGGACGCGGGAGAGCATGCGGCCTGAAAGCTGCGATCCGCCAAGGGATGGCGGTATCGCCAGGGTCTGCGTTGTACTGCGCGTCGCTGGCTTCCACGTTTCGGTATGCCATCCTCTTTTCTTTGCAAGAGCGGAGAGTCTTTGATCCGCGTTCACAGCTACAGGGAATCCAACGGCATCCAGTAGAGACAGATCTGAGACTGAGTCGGCATAGGCAACAGACTCGGACAGTTCCAGGTCGTGCGTGCGGGCATAGCGAGCAAGCAGGAGCGCTCGCGCTTCACCGGTAGGTGGTGGCGTTTCCAGCCCGCCGGAGGCTTGACCGCCTGACACCGCCAACCTTGCACACAGTATTTCGTCGAAGAGTGGGCGCAACGGTTCCACCAGGAAGTCGAGAGAGCCGGTGACGAGCACCGTCCGGTGTCCCAACGAACGGTGTTTCCTGACTCGGGCGAAACCTGCTGGGTAGGATCTTGCCATCAAGAACGAGTGGAAGAACTCCATGGCGTCCTCACGCAAGGCTTCTATACGTGCTCCTTCATAGTACCTGTAAAAAGTGCGCAGGAAGTCACCCCTGTCCTTGCGGTCCAGCGCCCAGAGTCGTGGTATCTGTAGAGCAAGCCTGGATGCTACCGCGAGGCGGTCTACACCTTTCTGGCGCCTCATGGCGAGCCATAGGTAAGAATCCACGACGTTTGCCGATATGAGGGTGTTTTCGAGGTCGAAGACTGCCATCTGGCGTTCTGGGGAGAGTATGGCCTTCATCGAGCGTTCTGATCGTGGGATACTACGTGGCCTGGACGGCGTTGTGCGTACCCGTGCATGAGTGACGATTGAGGGGAGGTGGATCTCTCGCACGTATTCTGACCAGCGAATCGCTGCAGGGTCGAAGCAGTATTCCCGTCTGTCGTCCTCGTGCATCTGGTTGTAGAGCGACAGGAGATTGTCTACCAGAAATACAGCATCTGTCTCAGTATATGCGCCGTACAACTCGGCGTAAGTGAGCGCTCTCTCGGCCCTGGTACGCTGGTCTTCCAGCTGGGCGGCAAGTTCCTGCCCGCGCGAGTGTACCGGGATCGATCCAATAAGACTTTCGAGGCCGGCCAAGAACTTGATCGACCTTTTCAACTGGGCTTGTACTCTCCCGCGTCCAGGAAACGACCATTCAGGTACGTCGATGGGCTGGCCATCGGCATCATAGAGGGGCGTAGCGGAGAACCATTCCTTTACCAGATCGACCAGTTCACCGTAGCGCAGGGGGTTCCTCGATCCGGTTGCCACGTGGTATACGGCAGGAGTCCATCCTCCGATTCCAGCACCTTCCGTCTTAGCCGTTGGCATGTGGCCCTTGGAAGTTTGCCTACCACCAAGGGCTGGTTCAGGCTGCAGGTCAGGTGGTGTGGCAGGTGCCGAGTCAGGTGCCGAGTCAGGTGGCATGCCTTGCGGTCCCCTTGCCGCTACTGCCATGATCGCGGAAACCACCATGTCCACGGGGATTACATCAATTATTCCTTCAGGGATGCCAGGGAACTCCTTCAGCAGGCCTCGAGCATAGGAGATGATTATCGGTTCGGCCATGCGGAACCCTCTGATCCACCCTGGCGTAGGCCGTGCCAGTGCGGACTCTATTATTGATGGCCGTACTATGGAGATGGGTATGTCTCGGTAGTCGTTGACGAGCAGTCTCTCTCCCAGCGCTTTGGTGAATGCATATGCATCGGGCCATCCCATAGATTGAGATCGCACCTTTCCAGCGTCCACCAGCGATTTCTTAACCCACTCTTCTCGGAGGCGTTCGACTCGCTCGGCCAGGAGATGAGGACCGGCGGATCCCAACTCCTTCCGGGCAACCCTTGTGAAACGATCCAACTGGTCAGGGTGCCGGGATGCAGTTTGAAGATCAGATCGTAGTCTTCGAGCGGTATTTATTTCCGCATCTATGTCGACTTCGGTGGTGACAGTCGTGGATGTGCGCGATGAAGCGCTTCTTGCCATGGCCTCGGTTGCCAATATTTCTGCAGCTTCCCCCTGATGCGTGCCTGCCACGTACGCAGTGGATATCGATATCAGGTGGGTAGGGTCACTCCCCGGTATGAGTTTCCGTCGTAATGGCGCAGCGTCCCGTATCGCCTGTGCCACCCTGGTGGGTCCGAGCAGGTTGATCTCCACTGCCATGTCGATAGGGGAGTCGAAAGCCACCGCTGCAGCGGAGTGTATGGCGATGTCACATCCTGCGAGCATCTCCATGCCGTGCTCGTCAAGACCAAGGTTGGAGTGAGTGACATCACCGGCGACGACAGTAACTCTCGGCAGTGCTTCGGTTGCAAACCTGTCACCCAGCTCCCTGCGCAACTCGTCGAAGCAGTCGTTCTTGAGTATCTCTCGCTCTGCCCTGCGCTCCGGCGACGTGCGTGAGGATGGCCGGATCAATAGGACCACCTGGCAACTGTCTACACTGTGCAGGATGCGCTCCACAAGAGCTGTACCGAGGAAACCGGTTGCACCCGTGATGAAAATACGCTTGCCGTGCAGGGCGTCTGCAATGCGCGGTATAGGGTCGATGGAGTCCACGTTCCGACAGGCGCGATGTGAATCCCCTTCGGGCGTATGGCTTGCGTGTCCCTGGTTACGGTTGTTGACCACCTATATTGTTTACCATAAGCACGGGCAGGCTGCATTACTGATGGCTGTGGCTGCTCCATAGCGCGCCGTAGCGGTACTGGCCCAGGCAGGAGACGCAGCGGCGTTCATTCGAGACGGGTTTCAATTGTCACCGGGTACGCCGCTTTGAGGTTTGCGTCGCCGATCGTGGTGGCGTATACCGCCTCGAAGCAGTGGGCGTACGCCGGGCCTCCTCGTCACGCCCTGTCTTGCTCCACCTCCTTCCCCACCGGGAATTGGATGGCTCATCTTGCCTGCTTTGCCTGGAGGAGGAGGATCGGCTGGTTCCTGCAGCCTGTAGGGCGGTCTGTGCTTCACGCTGGATTTTCATCGCTCTCCATATCAGCCATGCCCCCAGGAAATAGAAGGGTATTGCGAACAGTAGGTCCGCACCGAAAGAGAACCCAGTGAACAGTACGGTGAACCCCAGCAGTGCCCTGCGTCTTATCCAGGATGCAAAGAAGATCAGCCCGGCGAGCAGAAGGCCAACTACCAGGTATATGGCTACTCCCTCTGGTCCCAGTTGGCCTTTGTGGGGTTTGGCAGGATGCACGAGTATTGGAACGGTGAGTAGTAGCCAGAGTACTGCGGCGATAACTGCCGCTATGAACCCGTAGCGACGTTCCCTGTCATCTATTCGGTTCACTGCTTCCTTGACGAGATTTTTCCCAGCTTTCCTGCTGGTGGTGGATACGGTATTCGGGGCCCCCGGCTTTCCGCCGACCTGCTCTCCGCCTAGTTCATGAGCATTTCCTGGCGCGCTGTCGAGTGTATGCTCACTGCCAACGGGTAGGGGATCCGGCAGATCTCCGTTTGGAGGATAGTTCTTCATCGTACCGTGTCTTTACTGTCTTTGCTGAGCGTTGCCATAACGTACAGATTAGTGGTTCGGCTCGCAGGTAACAGTTCGCTGGATCCCTAACCGCCCGCCCGCCGGTTTCCCACTACTGCTCTCCGCGTATAATCGAACGCGCACCTGCAGCTACGTCAGCCCAGACTAGAGCTCGTATGATGTCCTGCGCCTTGAGCACGCTCATGGCGGTGGCGAAGAGTATATTTCCTTCTCGTTCTATGCTTATAACAGCTACGCCAGGAAGGCCCAAACTCTTGATCGATTGACCGACCAGTGACGAGTTGGCAGCCAATCGCTCTTCCATGATTATGATATTTCGCGGTAGCCTTTCCAACCTTTCGGTGTCCACTTGGAGCAGTTTCCTATAGCCATTCACTATGTCGCCTACCGACACAGTACCCACGACACGCCTGTCACGATCCAGCACCGGTACCCACTGCAATTCTGATTGCTGGATAGCATCGAATGCCATGTCGAGGGTCGCTTCTGCTTGTACTGTAGGCGAGGTGGCGTCCACTATGCGGTTCAACGTCATGGCACCAGCCCCTTCTGTGCCTCCCATTGGACTTACCGAGTTGCCGGTCTCGACGTCGCCGTCTGGCTGCTCGGTTCCATCTCCTGGATTGAGTGTTTGTCGTTGTTCAGGATGTCCCGTACTCCCTGGCTGCTTTGCAGCGTCCGGCACAGATGCCTGCACTGCCTGGCTCATGACATCCATCCGTTGCAATTCTTCAGCGGAGATCGTGCCGGCATAGAGTCCTGTAGGATCGGTAACAGGGGCGCCCGGTAGGTTGCTTTCCATGAGCAGGCCATGGGCCTGATGCACGGTATCGGTATCTCGCAGGATGAGCCGGGGGGTACGCATGATGCCTGCAACGCCTATGGCGCTCAACATCGGGAGCCCAGAGCGAAGCTTGCCGGATATGGAATCTGCCGAAGTATGCAGCTGTGCTTTGTATATTGTTTCGTCGAAGTATTTCACTATCAGAGCTGCTATTCCAACAGCGACCAGCGCAGGAGCAATAATGGCTATTGACCCTGTCATCTGAGCGACCATTATTATGACCGCTAGTGGGGCCCTGGAAATACTCCCGAAGCAGGCCATCATGCCTACCACCACAAACGGTGCAGCACTGTGTGTCATGCCGGGAGCGATAGGCTCCAGTAAGCGCCATACGGCCATTCCAGTGAAAGCTCCTATAACCATTCCTGGGCCGAATACCCCGCCCGATCCACCCGATCCGATGGAAAGTGCCGTTGCTGCGATTCTTGCCAGAGGCAGTACGATGACAATTGCCAGGGGCAGGCTGAGCAGCTGTGAATCCAGCCCTTTCTGTATCCATCCGTAACCGGTTCCGAGCATTTCCGGTAATCCGAGCGCCATCAGTCCTACTAGCAGGCCGCCTATGGCCGGCTTCAGCTTGGGCGATATGTGGAGGCGATGAGCGAGATGGACGGTTCCGTAAAATACTTTGGCATATAACGTGCCTATGAGTCCAGCTACTATGCCCAGTATCAGGAACCAGACAAGCTGTATAGGCTTGTCGAACACATAAGGGGCCGGCAGTGCGAACAGCGGCTTGAAATTTTCGAATGCACCGAAGATGACATAAGCCACCACGGATGCCACCAAGCCAGGCAGTAACGCAGCATAGTTGAAATCGTCAGAGTATACGATGTCTGCAGAGAGTACGGCACCCCCTAGGGGAGCGCTGAAAATAGCCCCTATGCCTGATCCTATTCCGACCGACACCGCCAACCTGCCATCTTCCGGTGATAGATCCAGTGTTCTGGCGAGGAAGGAGCCGAATCCGGCACTTATCTGGGCGGTAGGTCCCTCCCGGCCTCCCGATCCTCCTGATCCGATGGTGGCTGCGGAAGCTATCACCTTGATGATTACCGCGCGTATCCTGATTCCCCTTGGCCGGTGATGCACGGCGTCGATTGCAGCGTCGGTGCCATGTCCCTCCGCTTCAGGCGCCCAGGTGAACACGAGGAGACCGGAGATCAGTCCGCCTAGACCGACCACCAAGGGTAGCGCCCATGGTCTGATGTAATGTGCGGAACCGGCAGCGTTGCCTTCACTTGCCGGCGTGGGAATCCTGTAGCCCGCAAGTAGGCCGAGAAAGAAATGAGTTGCCAGAACCAGGGTTGTGTAAAACACCACTGCCCCCAGCCCGGCCGCTACGCCTATCAGAGAGCCCAGGATGAGCCACTTTACGATGTAGGGCTGCCGGGTTATGTGAGCTCCGGCACGGCTACCGGCGAGCCGCCATCCTTGCTTGCCGCGGGTGAGCAGCACGCTGGCCCATCCTCTGGTTCCATACACTATTGGACCGCGTGAAGATTCTCTAACCACTTGGACACGACCTTCGTAGCAGCATAAGTTCTACTGCCGGCATCTTTCCCATGGCTTTTTGAGATGGCTTGCGGGATACACGCTGGTCGAGTTGTGGTGTCCTTACCGTTACTACATCAGCGGTGCCATTGGTGCTGTCTGTATCGTCGCGGATGTACATTCACGTGAAAAGTCCGACATAGACGTCGGATTCATCTCCACTTGCTCGCGATAGGGCCGACAACGCCTCGTAGAGTGCAGGCCATGTGTCTTCTGGAACCCGGTCCAGTACTTTCGACAGCTCAATTCCTCTTGCTTCCAGTACCTGTCCGACCAGTGCCGCACCCAGTTTTGTCAAAGTCAGCCTTAGCTTCCGCCTGTCGTTTCCCACACTGTGCTTGGCAACCAGCCTCTTCGCGCATAGTCTGTCCATCATCCTGGTGGCTGTGGACGGATTGACGTTCAGTTCTTCCGCCACTTCGGCTGAGGATAGCGGGCCACGGTGGTAAAGGAGAACCAGCGTTCTGTACTGCGGGAGAGTGACATCGTAGCCGGTGCTTGCGAGAGATCGGGCCGTAATGGCTACAAGCGACCTGCTGGCCACCAGCATTGCTTTGACCATGTCTGCACGCTCAGCGACACCCTTTTCCAGGACCGAAGGGGTCAGATAGTCGCCGGATGATACATTCGCGTGGGCATCCCATGTATGGTATGCCTGGTATGAACTTTTGGCCATCGATTCGTCAGGCATGTGTATACCGGGCGTGTTTCGGGGAACATGCAAATTCCGACATCACAAAGTCGAGGATGTAACGTGATAACCTATATTGCATAATGCAATTATTGCACACTGCACGTACAGTGGCAAGCTGGCGCTTCGATGTGTGCGACAAAAGGCCCTATCGAGAGAGCGAGCGAGAGAGAGCGAGCGAGAGTAATGTAATGCCGCAGGATGAATAATCACTATTGATTATATATTATGACGATATATTATCGTGGCAGAAAGAGGGATCTCGTTATGTCCAGATCATGGGATATACCGGCAGTTCGTAACCATTCACACACCCGACGGTCCGACCCAGCGGGTCAGAGCGGGTGGTGGAGAAGCGGGGAGTTTGGTGGCGGTGGTGGGATCAGGTGCGCATCGGTGTCGCCGTCTCCCAGGGTGCGCAGGCGA
>JAMCPL010000022.1 GCA_023379675.1 Actinomycetota bacterium
CATCTCATCCGAAATCTCACCTCGGTGGCGGTTGTGTGGAACCAGACCGAGTGGGCAGAGGCCATGATCGCTTCGCTTATCGAGCCGAGTCTGATCTGCGAATGGCCAACTCGGCAGAAGATCTCTGGATCGTTCCGGGCTGCCGTTGGTGCCGAATGCCTAGCCAGGGAACGCTTCTACATCTCGAGGCTGCCAAGCACGGCGTCGACGCGATGGATGTCTTGACTGCATCTGTTCGCCTGCGCACCCTGGAAGACGGCGACACCGATGCGCATCTGATCGCACCATCGCTACCGAGCTCCCCGCTTCACTATCATCCGCTCTGGTCCGCTGGCGCGGACAGTCGCGGACGTGAATGGTTACGGATGGACGTATGTTTTGTCAGGTATGATACTGGTATGCCATCACGTGAACAACCTGATACTAACGTCGTGCCAAACTATATAAGCATGCAGCCAGATCCGGCCATCCAGCCTGATATCGGCTTACAGTCTGGCGAGACAGACAAACTCGATGCCAAGGTTATTATTCTCAATTTCTCCCATCCTCTTCATCCCGACACCCTCAAACAGATTGAGAATACTATCGGCTGTCGAACGGAGGTACGTCAAGTACAAGCCCAGTTCGACCCGTCCACTCCGTTTGCACCACAGGTCGACAACCTGTTGGATGAGGTGAATATGTCACCTGACGAGTGGCAGACTGCAGCGATAGTCGTATTGCCTCCCGCTCTTGCACCGGCTGCCGTTCTACTGATGGCGGCCATTCATGGACGGCGGGGATCCTTTCCTCTCGTTGCTCGCTTACGTCGATCTGACGACCTGATCGAACGCTGGCAACTGGCTGAGTTAATGGACACTCAGGGCGAACGGGATATGCAACGAATTTACCGATGAAGGTAATGAAGCGGCTACGTCACTGGTATTCTCGCCACCAAGTGGCGGGAACCCCGGAATCTTCGGCCTTAAACTTTGTCGTGTCGATCGGTATTGCATTAGCCAGTGCTATATTGGTGGAAGGCGTACTGTTTTACTGGATGCCCGCACGGTTCTGGTCATTAAGTCGCCCATTGAGCACAATCATACGATTTGCCTTCGCCATCGTGATAACCAGTGCAATTCTAACACTGCTATACAAGCAGGCTCGTCAGTTTTTCAGCAAGCAACATCATCCTCCTGAGCACGTGGTGACAGAGGACAGCCCGCCGCCTGAAGATTTTTCGGTACTGGTCACACTGGCCTCCAAGCCACCCCCGAAACATCCGTACAAGTTACAGTCCTGCCCACAGCACTGGTTTACACAGCCAGGGTTAAAACTCGTTGAGCGGGGTGCAGGCAAAGACAATATCGTAATACTTGCAACGGAATCCCTGCTTAACGCCTCAGAAGATCCACCGGCCAGCGACACTGAAGAATGTAAATTTACGCATGAAAGCAATCAAGAAAGTGCGGAATCTGCGCTACAAAAAGTATTTGCCTGGCAGCTTGCCTGTTATGCCGACTCAGGTGGTCAATCGGTTGCTGATACGTGTCCGAGATGCTCCAAACCGTCTGCAGGACAGCCTGCGGGCTGGCCTGAATGTTGGCTGAAAAAGGTAAGGGTAGAGCAGGTAGACGACTTGGGTAATCCGAATAACGATGCGGAGAGAAATGAGGCGGACATCCATGTGGATCGCTACAGCGAAAAATGCACTGATGTGCTAAATAAATTGGTACGGGATGAAGGGTACACTCCCTCCCAGATACTCGTGGACGTCACTGGTGCCAAGAAACTTCATAGCCTGGGATTGTTCCTCGCCGCACGTAAGATAGGCGCATGCGTGGCCTATGTCGATGCTTTCGCCAATGAATCATCGAACATCTACATATTTCATGAGACAAGCGTCATGGAACAGGCTCTACACAAGCTGGTTTCTGACCTCAAAACGCTGAAAATGTTCAAAAGACAACTGCATGAAAGTAAGATCGACCTCCGCAGGGAGCTGAATAAGGAGGTCCAGTGGATGAAGGAAGAACTGGAAGCAATTGACAGCATACAGAATGAAGGCGACATCTGACTTGACGGGTATCGGATACCGGAAGTCTTGAACCAGGAAAAAACAACCGAACGGCATGCACGGGAAAAGTACATACGTTATAATATCGCTATGACTAAGACAGCTGGTAAGGAAAGGGGCGTACCCGGTGTAACACACCTGGCAATATTCACTTCGTGTGGCACGAGTCTCCTTACCAATACCTCTCCCAACGATAGGGATCTACTGAATAATTATGCCAATATGACAGAGAAGGAAGTCGAGACTGATTCTCAGATCAAAGATCAGCTCTCACGCTTGGTGCATTCCGCAACCGAAAAGCTGAAGGCGGCAGATAAAGCCGAAGCCCGGAAGTTGAGCGCCGAAATCAATACGCTCAGTCGCTTGGAGAACCAGGGCAAGCCATACGATCTGTCACCCAAGAACTGGACACACTATCTGCTGCATTCCGATACATACTTGGGTAAGAAAACGGCGTACTGCATCGAAGAATGGCTCAGACTCCAAGAGTACTGTGATGTGCAAGTCGTACCCATCAAAGATCTTCGTATCGACAAGGACTGCTTCCGGCAAGGACTGGGGAATCTGGCACGGGTCTGTGTAGAGACCATGCAGCCGTACCAAAACGATCCGACTACACACGTCGTTTGCAATGTCACCGGTGGGTTTAAGGTGCTCGAGAGCTTCCTGCAGATAGCCGCCATGCTTTATGCAGACGAGAGCGTCTACACATTCCAGGGCGTTGACGAGCTTATTCGGGTTCCGCGACTTCCCGTAGAGCTGAACCTGGAAAAAGCGGTACCCACAGACAAAGCCAAAATGGCCCTGCGACAATTGAAGCGTCGAGACACTGCATCAATAAATGAATTCGATCTTGAGGGTCTTGCCGATTTGGCCTACGAGGTAGTGGATAATATTGTCAGTATCACTCCCTGGGGCGAGTTCCTGTTCGCACCGTTGAAGGAGGAGTACAGTAAAAATCTGCTCGATCCGATCTCTCAACGATTGGAGTTAATGGAATCCTTCAAGAATGATTGTAAGGCAATTGATGCCAATACCAAAAGACTCGTCAATGAAGCCATTGATCGCCTGTCTAGCGCTATAGATGACTGCAAGGGTGACTTGAGCCAGCTCAGCAACCTCAATTCATTGGACCTGAAGCAATGCAAAGTTAAAACGGGAACACTTTGGGAGTTTGACATAGGCGCCAGTGGAAAACCATATCGCGGGTTCGGAGTTCCTGCAAGTGGCGGACGCTTCAACGTAGAGCACTTGGGGCAACATGCTGATAGACATATCTCTGAATGGGCAGCCTCTCACGGATAGAATCAGCTATATCGGTAATATGATTATATTGGATGTAACCATTGTGGGTGTTCGGGCGATCCGAGCAAAGTCCAGGTCAGGGTCCTTGGTGGTTACAATTGAATGGAGCAACATTGAATATAACAGCGTATCTTACCCAAGAAGAAAGCCAGTGGAAGTGATATAACGAATGGTTCAGCTCGTATATATAGAGACCTCCGGTAACCAGCCCTTCATTTTCGACAGCAACAAGCGTAGGGAAAATGTAGGGGCATCCCAGCTGATCGACGAGCTGAGCAGGGAATGGCTACGATGTACACTGTCGAAACACGGAGTGGCCGATTCCATCGAACAGGCATCGGAAAGCGGGCGGATCGAATTGGGTAAGCCGGAGGTGATTGTAGCAGCATCCGGCAAGGTGCTACTCGTCGTACCTGATGGGGCAGGCAAGGACATTATCGCAAGTATCACGACCAGCGCTCTGGAGGAGGCTCCCGGTCTCGATGTATGCGGAGTGGTTTCCAGGCCATTCGAGTGGGGTTCCAGTTGCGGGCTGCAAAAGGCAGACAAAGAAGTGCATGGCCTGTTTCAGCAGGTCCATTCTCGAATACCCGGACCGGCGTTGCGGGGCATGCGCCTCCCAATCATTGCACCCTGCTCGACGACTGGTCTCGCTGCATCCGAGATGGGCAACGAGGGAGAAGGAGGAGACGGTAAAAGTATAGATCTGTCAGCTTCAAGCTACGCCAAGCGTAAGGCGACGGAAAGAGCTTACCGCCGTCTGGCAGATGAATTAAAAGACTTACAATTCTCGGAGGAGCAACTCAGAAAAATTGCCGACTACTTGGGAGATAAAGCCGAATGGGTCGGCCTGATTCACGCCGATGGCAACGGTTTCGGAGCCATCTTCAGTCAATTCGAAAAGGCGCTTCCGGAGGACAAGCGTGAAGACGATCGTGCCTATGCCGATACTCTGCGGGACTTCTCCATGGCTATTGATCATGTTGCGCACAGCGCGCTTAAGGATGCCATTAAGGCAGTCGAGCCTTTCGCAGCGAAGAATGAGAAAATCACCGTTCCATCAGTGCTACCACTCATAGTCGGAGGTGACGATATCACCGTACTCTGCGACGGGAGTTTCGCGCTGGTGCTGGCAGTCGAAATATTGCGCAACTTTGAAAAGTTCTCGTCGAAAGATACATGCATCACCGATGTACTGCAGAACATGAATATCGATGACATTGGCCCAAAGAGATTAGGTGCATGTGCAGGGGTGACTCTGATCAAGCCACACTACCCATTCTCGACCGCCTACCATCTGACCGAGCAATTGACTACCGCAACCAAGAAAGAGGTCAAACGGGTGATGGTCGATGACCAAGGAAAATCCATTCCATGCTCGGCACTGGATTTCCATGTTACCTACGACACAGGAGAAGTGGATTTGGATTCGATCCGAGCGCACCTTACCGAACATGGTTATCTGGAAGAGAATGGCACACTACATATCATACGGCGACCCGACGGAGTTCGGAGTCAACCTGGCGCAGGCCGCTCCACCTTGACCGGCGTTACCGACTATATCGCTACGCTGCATGCGAGGCCCTATGTAGTTACACCGCTCGAAGATCTCACACAGGCCACACAGCAAGGAAAAGATTGGGCAAAAAGGCACCAATGGGAGAAACTGTGCAAAAGGGTGGAAGCATCGCAGGATAAGGACGAGGATGGCCACCGTAAGCTCCCCTCTTCGCAAGTGCACGCCTTACGATCTGCAATGTATATAGGCAGCGACATAGCGGAGCCCAGGTTCTCCGAGATGAGGAAGCACTACGGACAGGCGGGCATTGATGCCCTTGGAGAATGCGACGGACAAGAATACAAGCTCTATTGGGATGATTCTCCTGAGACAGACGGCAAGAAGATCAAGCGGTCGGCGCTCATTGATGCAATGGATGCCGCGAACTGCCTGTCACTGGATGCCGCGAAGAGATATATAAAAGTGGCATCTGCGGGTGGTACAAATGAAAAAACCGGAGATGTCTGATGCAACCGCTTGCACTTGACCGCCCGGTTCATTATACCCTTCATATGCTGAGTGACTGGCACATTGGCACCGGTCAGGGTCAGCCAGGCGGAATCGACCGTCTGATTTGGCGTGACGAGGATGGCCTCCCTTACGTGCCTGCATCCACCCTGATCGGCGTGTGGCGGGATGCCTGCGAAGTGGTTGCTGCGGCATTGGACAATCCATGTGAGAGTAAATGGAGCGAATGGGTCGGTTACCTGTTTGGCTCGCAACAGCCTGCCCATGGTAGAGCTGGCGACATGCTCGAGCCGGCGCATTTGAAGGTCGAAGCTGCGCGAATAGAAGAGCGCCTGCGTAAGGCTCTTCGCTCTAAGCCACGGGTACGCGAAGAGATGACCTTCGTAAAACCTGGCGTAAAAATTGATCCATTCACTGGCGTAGCGGCTCACGATATGCTGCGCTTCGAAGAGGTGGCCCGCGCCGGAGTGGAACTTTACGGCTCGATCCTCGTAACCGGTACGCTCGACGATGACCAGATGAGGACGGCTGGTGCACTCCTGATCCTGGGAGCTCGATTTCTGGAGCGTCTTGGTGCCAAGCGAAGACGAGGTTACGGACGTTGTCAGCTTATACTCTACCAGGACAACGACCAGAACAATGCAGATTCGCCGGATAAAGTGTCCGATGAGGTGTTCAACGAAACGATCGACTGGGTACATAATGCCTGTCCTGCTTCGGTGCCGTCTGAGTCGACCGTAGAGTTCGCTACTGACCAGCCTGACCCGTTGACGCAGGAAGGGGGGTGGATAACAGTGAAGATGCATTGTGAGCTGAAGACACCCGTGGTGGTACCTCGGCGTACAATCGGCAATGTCCAGCTGTCGGGCAGTCGTATTCCTGGATGGTTGCTTATGCCGGTGGTACTCGGCAGCTTACGGAATACTCTGCCGCAAGTCGACGCGGCAGCTCGCGCCGGACAGCTGATCGTCACAGATGCCACTCCCGAAATCGATGGAGCCCCAAGCCGTCCCATCCCGTTTGCGATGGCACACGAGAAGGGAAGCGAAAGTGCGAACGGGGAGTTCTGGAACCGCCTGAAGGAACCTGAGCCTGAGGGCAAGCAGGTTAAACTTGTACGGGAAGGATTCATTGGCAATATGGCAGATGGTAAATTGCCTGGCCGGGCATTTGCTGAACATGATCTTGTGACTCACAATGTCATTGATGACAAGACTGGTCGACCAAATGCAGAAGTCGGAGGTGTCTACTCGGTAGAAGCACTGACCGGGCACATCGCTTCTGGTTCCGAAGCCACTACAAGTAAGATATTCCGGTGTGAACTTCGTGTTCGCAGGAAAGTCCTTGACGATGTCTCTAATGGGTGGCAGAAGAAGCTCAACGGGCGGCATTTCGTCGGAAGAAAGACGCGTGGCGATTATGGACAGATCTATGTCGAAGCTGAGGAGCCCATTCCGGTGCCAGATTCGGGTCTGGGGGAATCGGAGGGTGGATCGTCGGAATCAGAATTGAAGGAATTACGGGTCTGGCTGCTATCCGACACGCTCGTGAGGAATGAGCGGCTCAGGCCCAGCACAGATCCTGAGGACATTGGTCGAGAAATTGCCACCAGACTCGGAGTGGCGAAAGATTCAGTCCACTTGCGCAGATGCACTTGCGCAGATACCTCGCCTAACGATAGGGGTTCCAGTGAGAATCTTCTTCACTGGGTCTCCAGGACTGAGCGAATTGACTCATGGCAGCGCAGGTGGGGACTCCCCCGGACCAGCCTTGTAGGTATAGCAGCGGGCAGTTGTGGGGTGTTCGTTCTCGATGAACCGGTTACCCAAAAGCAGGTTGCCGAGCTGGAGATTGGAGGTATCGGTGAACGGCGAGGGGAAGGCTTCGGGCAACTAAGCATCAATGATCCATTGCTGAGCGAATGCCTGTCAAAATATCCGTCTGATGATGCGGCATCATCTGAGCTATCCATCAGTGATACTGATACAGAAGCCCCCATACTCATCAATGAAAAGGATGCCTCATACCGTACGGCGCGGCTGGTCGAACGGGCTGCGTGGATATCTGAGATCCTTCGCCGAGCCGAGGTGCTTGCCGCCGATGCGAAAGAGCGTGAGGAAAGGACTGGCATCACATCGGGCATCAAGCCGGCACAGCTAGGTGTACTCCGCTCTATTGCCGGGCGATTTGGCGCAGTTGACGGCAGGAAGGCAATGCTCGCGTGGGTCGACGGTGTCGAGAAAATACCCAACCGGTCCAATAAGTGGGGGAGGGTGCCGGAAAAGGTCAAGAATCTGCTGAATGATGACCACAATTGCATCTGGAAAGACCTTGGCTTAGAGGCGGGCAGCGATCTTGCAAAGGAACTCGTAATCACTACTGATGGAGAGCAAAAGCTTCGCGAGGAACTCTGGTGGGATGCCCTGCGGGCGCTACTCGTGCAGTCGTTGAGCGCGGCCGCCAAACAGGCGGGCAAACAGGCGGGCAAAAATGATACAAATAAGTCAGGAAGTTAGATCATGCCACGACCACTTTATGGACGCATCAGGCTGAAAGGCTGGCTGGAGGTTACCACGCCCTTGCACGTAGGCGGCCTCGGGAACGATGTAGATGTGGATTTGACCCTTGCCCGTGATGGGCTTGGTCGGCTATATGTACCGGGAACCAGTCTGGCGGGATCGATAAGTCATTGGGCACACCCTACGGGAGAGAGAGATCACAGATGGGGATCAAATAGTGAGAGCAAGAAAAGTGCTGACGGGAACGACGGGAGGGCAAGCCGGGTCATTGTAGGTGATGGGGTGATTCTTGCGTGCCGCCCTGATAAAGGTAGTTTTGATGACGTATCTGGGTGGAAGGGCGACCTTGTTGCTGGAGATAGAAATGATGGGCCAGTTACTGAAAGCCGTGACGGAGTGGGAATCGACCGGGTTACTGGCACCGCTGCATCAGGCATACTGTACCGGCGCGAGGTAGTGCCTCGCGGCGCGGTCATTCGCCTGTCAATCGATATGGAATCGCAAAGCTCCGACGAATACAAAAGTGACCTGTATGAGATGGCCGTCATAGCCGAAGCACTGTGTGCCGGCGACATCAGATTGGGTGCTGCAAAGACCCGTGGGCTTGGTGCGGTAAGGCTGCATCGTGACAGTGTTGCCGTGAAGATGGAGCGTCTCGATACAAAGGAGGGGATGCTCCATGCCCTGACCGGTGAAACCATACCAAAGCTGAAAGAGCTGACAACCGATTCAGGTGAGAGTGGACACGATGATGGCCAGGGAGATCGGGCATCGGTATCGTTGGGACGGTTGATAGCCGATGCTGGTGGAAGTGAGAGCGTATCCAATGAGGTGGCCACGCGACAGGAGAAGGTCAAGACCATCACAATCAAGTGGCATCCTGTAGGACCGCTGATGGTACGGGCAGGAATGGACGGCATCGCGGTCGACAGTATCTCTCTCATGGGCGAATATAAATCTGGATATGTCCGGCAGGTGCTACCTGGGTCGTCAGTCAAAGGGGCTCTCCGTACCCGTGCCGAACTCATCCTGAGAACTCTCCTCGATCAAATGGCTGGAGAGAAACTGATTACTTGGCTGTTCGGTAGTGCGAACACCAAGGATGACCACCATGATGACAAGGCAGATGACGAGACTGGCCAACCCAAGCAGGGTATCGGAGCGCTGAGCGTACTGGATTGTTATTCTGTCGGCAACGGCACCGATGATGATGACCGTGGCAACGACATGGGCACCAAAGAGTGGATCAAGGTGTTCACCGAGGCGAAGCCGCAGGGCAAGCCCAAGGAGGGAAGCACCCTAGAAGAGGTAGCCGACAGTCTTAAAATGCACCGTGCCGATCATGTAGCTATAGACCGTTGGACTGGAGGCGCAGCCGAACATTTTCTGTACAGTACGCTTGAGCCCGATCCCGGCAAGTGGGAACCGTTGCAGATAAGGATCGACGAGTCTCGGTTACCCGAAAAGGTACTTGACCCAGCGCGAGCATTAGTTCTGGTCGTACTAAGGGATCTGGCGTATGGGTTTGTTCCGATCGGATATTCGACCAACCGGGGTATGGGTGACATTGCTGTGGACAGCATTGAGCATCCGTGGAAGGACGCTATATCTGATCTGGAGGAAAAATGGAAGACTTGGTTGGAAGATGAGCTGAAACTTAGGGATAGGACGGGCGTGATTGAGAGGAGACGGCATGAGCCAAGTAAACACAGAGAGTGAGCTTAAGTTGTGGTGGTCCACCAATACAGGGATTACACTCAGCGATGCGCTTGATAAATCTGGCATCGGCGGCAAAGTGGGTGGAGTCGGACTACTGTCATCGCCGACGGCATTCATCATTGCTACGGTCAATGGTTCCGACGTGTGTACGAGAATGGGATCCCTGGAGTCCGGAGCGCTTGAGTCGGTATTTGAAGCCCGCTGCTTTGACAGCACCAAAGAGCTTCGTTGGCTCCGTACTGATCATACTGGTGGTACGGCTGTGCTTCTCAGTGAGGATAAGGAGGCAGTGGAGAGACTTGGCGATACCAAGGAGCTACAAGTAATCAAAACGCTCCCTGCACACTATCTCTTGTGGGGAACTGCCAATGCTGTAACCGCTGCTGACGTAAGCGGTAGCTCCTCTTGGACAGTATTAAAGGAGTTCCGAATCAGATCATTCGAAATTCCCGTAGTGGTGACTGCTGAAAAGCGAGCGCAGTTGCACTCTATAGAATATCTTGGCAGGGGAAAATGCGGCAACGTGTCTGTTGTGGAGGAGCGCTTGGTCGGTTTCGAAGAGTACTCTCAATTAGACAAGCAAACTGTCCAAGAAATCAGGTGTTCAACAGAGGAGTACACGGAAGGGAGGCCCGAATGAAAGGCACGCTTCGCATCGAAGAGCACTACGGCGAGCAACAGCTGCGGTTGTATCCTGACGCTACCTCAAAGTCCCGCCAGACAAGTAGAAAACAGCTCGAGAACTCGCTTGCCAATCTTCCGGAATCGGAACTCGACGGGATGACAGTGGAGTTCGATGAGCATAAGGGTCAGTACCGCAACATTAGGCGCGAAGGTACCTCTCCGGTTCCTTCAGTCGCACCTAATCCAAATCCATCGTCGTCCTCAGCAGCGATGGAAAACATGTCGAACAACCTGAAAAATGATCAATTTCTCAATCCCTATAATTTTGTGCCTGCTCCTTCCAGGCCGCAAGAAGATAGTAAGTCACCTCTTGCAGATAGCATGCCTCTGGGACACGATCGGCTGGGACACGATCGGTGGAGTGGCCGGATAAGCGTATACATGAAGACCGTTACGCCTTTGCTGGTTCTCGATACTGAATCCTTCACTGTCAACGACAAAGGGCACAGAACGTATTCGATAAAAACCAAGCCAAATGGCGAGCCTCACATCGCTCCGACCAGCATAAAGGGGATGCTCCGTGCAGCGTACGAGGCCGTTACCAATTCCCGCTTCGGTATATTCACAGGGCATGAGAAGTTAGGCTACCGTGACCGCGACGGCAAAAAAGAGTTTGCTCTGGCGCCTGATAAATTGTTGCGTGATGATCATAGGCCTGCGGATAAACTCGGAAAGCTATCACCTGCTGATCGCGTTTTCGGATGGGTTGCCCAGCGTGCAGACGACAATCACACAGATGATTATGGCGCATATCGGGGTAACCTCAGAGTCGGGCCGGTCTCTTGTAAGCAGGATGGAAAGGAGGCCATCGAAGAGTTTGATCACCCACTTCCATTGGCCATCCTGGCGGCTCCCAAGCCCCAGCAGGGTCGCTTTTACCTCGGGAACCAGGGCAAAGATGGTGCAACGCCGATAACGTCTGGTATCGAGAAAAGTAAGTTCTATAGCTCAGGTCAAACGCTGCGAGGGCGCAAAGTGTATCTACATCATGCCGGTTTACTGGACGGCTACTGGGACCCGGCATGGAACGATAGAAAGCCGCGCGGTGGCAGGTTCCAAGAATATCGTTTATCAGATGGAGAATCCAGTAAGCCAGATGGAGACACCAGTGACCAGAACCGCTCAATCACCAAGTGGATACGACCCAATGTAAGTTTTCAGTTCACCCTTGATGTAAAGAACTTGAGTGATGTGGAACTGGGTGCACTAGTGTGGCTGCTGAACCTGCCGGAGGGGCACATGCATCGGCTTGGCTATGGCAAGCCACTCGGTTTTGGCAGCGTGCAACTCTCGATTGACTGGCAAGTGACGAAGCTTTGCAAGGGTGGAGAAGTCAAAAGCACCAGTGAGCAGACGTGGTCTGCTTACTGGAAATCGCTAGGCGATGGATCATCCGGAGCTGGCTTGAGCGATGGCACATTACTTCCGGCTGAGCCTAAGGAGGCCATAGAGGCCACGGTGAACTCTTTTAAGGAAACTGTTACTGGAACCGGAGCTGGGGAGGAGTTCGAGGAGCAGTTCGAGAAGGTCTCGTTCATCAGGGCATTTCTGGCAGTTTCGCAGGGGAATTCGAGCATGCGAGTACATTATCCGCGAGTGCGAAAGGACAATTCACCGCCTCCTCCTGACCCCGAGTCTTTTAGGTGGTTTACTGAAAATGAGAAAACCGGCAACCAGAAGAGCCTGCCCCTGCCCTCGAGCAACGAAGGGCTACCCTATTACGATACCAGCAGACAAGGCGGCGGCCAACGAGGAACTCACGATGGCAATAGAGGCAACAGCAGTCGACAAAGACCACGAAATAATCGGAACAAGTAGAATCTGCACCGTAACCATTCAGGTACCCTGATGCTGCGCCGGTTGTCATTGATCACGTCATACGTGTAAGGGTGCATTTTGTTGCTCTGACCTGGGCGTCGCGCGGATCGTGCGAATATCCACCACTGTCCGCGCGATATGTGATAGACAGTAGGACATGGCAGATGACGAGCCGCAGAGCAATGCGGAGGAGCACGTGAGAACGCAATGTTGCGAGCGGATAACGCTGTGCTGCGCCAGCAGGTCTCGACGCTCAAAGACGCAAATGACGTGATGGCCCGAAAGATCGTGGAGTTGGAAAAGAAATCCGGCCGGAACTCGCAGAACTCGTCCATGGCTCCGTCGTCGGACACCTTCGGTAGCCCTGCAAAGCCAGAGAGTCCGAACAGGAAGGCCCGTCGTGCAATGGGGAGGAAGCCCGGTAAGCAGCCCGGTGCCCCAGGAGCGCATCTTGCCCAGGTCGAGAACCCCGACTCTGTCGTCCCTCATCGCCCGGAGATCTGCACATGGTCGGCGGCGACCTTGGCTTGGCGGAATTGGTCGGCGAAGAGATACGCCAGGTCTTTGATATCCCTGAACCAAGAGTCGTCGTCAGGCGTGCTCCCCGACTACAAGGGCACCACCGTCCACGACCGGCTCGCCATGTACTTCAACTACACCGGCACACGTCATGGAGTGTGCGGAGCCCATCTCATCCGCAACCTGGCCTCGGTGGCGGTTGTGTGGAACCAGACCGAGTGGGCAGAGGCCATGATCGCTTCGCTTATCGAGATGAAGTGTGCCGCCGAAGACGCCCGGGCTGCTGGCAGGAAGCGTCTTGGTGCCAAGGTGTCCGTCTCCTTCTCGAAGCTTCCGATCAGAATCGTTGAGCTGGGACTTGCCGCCAAGCACGGCGTCAACGCGATGGATGTCTTGACTGCTCTGTTCGCCTGCGCACCCTGGAAGACGGCGACAGCGATCGGCAGCAACGCCACCACAGGTTCAGCCATGAGATACCGGTCAATCAGAGCGGACGGGGAGCTACGCGTTCTCCTCCAGGCCCGATCACGCCTATGCCGAGCCGTTCCGCTTCGATGAATGCATCGTCATAGATAATGGTCCCATATACATAGGGAAGCACCTGTCCCTCAAAACCTGGATACAAGAACTGTTCCCGCCAGGCCGATCCGCCTACCCGACTTGCCCATTTCGATACATGGCTCCCGCGAAGGCGTGACTTTGTTTCGGCCAATATGGCCACTCCACCTATCGGAGTGTCGAAACGGCCTCTTACGTCCACCTCTCCTTTACCTATGTCAATGAGACCAGGATTATCAAGTACGGTCCAGCCCTTCCGGTAAGCCATTGCGCCAAGTACCGCCGCACATGATTCCTCGCTTACCTCACCTACATTCTCCTCCAATCTGTGTATACTCATCGTGGTCTGTTTCTGCGCCTCGACCAACTTTTGCACTTCAGTGGTCAACAGGCGCATCTGGTCCGGCAAGCTGAGAAGCTCATCACCGAGGATCATGGCCCTGAGCGATGCACGCAACGCCTCGTCATGTTCCAGCTCACGAATAATCTCCAACGTATCCATATAAATCATTGTACACCCCACCTGTAACGCCTACGTAAACGCCTACGGCGTAACGCGGGGTCCAAGGCACTTCAGCAGCACCGTTGCCGTATTGGAGTATCTGAACAATGCATATCCGGAAGTCACGCAGGTGGGTCATCCACCGATTGCATGAGCGCCGCCATCGACATGGATAATCTCTCCCGTTGTCATGGGGAACAGGTCCGACAACAGGGCAACGCAGGCTTTTGCCACCGGCTCGGAGTCGTGCACATCCCAGCCAAGTGGAGCTCGTTGCGACCAGAGCGACTCGAACTGGGCGAACCCGGGTATGGACTTTGCGGCCATGGTACGTACCGGTCCTGCCGCCACCAGATTCACTCTGGTGCCTCGCGGACCCAGGTCCCTGGCGAGGTAGCGTGACAGCGATTCCAGGCCGGCTTTTGCCACCCCCATCCAATCGTAGCCGGGCCATGCGACTGATGCATCAAAGTCAAGCCCTACGATGGAGCCGGAGCCGGACGCATCCAGCAGGTGGCTGAAGGCGCCTGCCAGAGCCTTCAGGGAATAGGTGGATATCTCAAGGGCAATAGATATGTCATTCCATGATGCCTTCAGTATGTCACCCCCGAGGCAGTCTGGTGGCGCGTATCCTATGGCATGCACGATGCCGTCGAGGCGGCCCCATCTGGTGGACAGATCCGCTGCTGCTGCGACAAGCTGATGGTTGTCGGTAACATCCAACTCGATCACATCCGGCGTACTGGGCAGTTTGCGAGCGACTCTTTTCGTGAGAGACAGCCCCCTGCCGGCACCAGTAAGCACGACATCGCCACCTTCTTCGATTGCCAGCTTTGCCACTGCAAACGCCAGGCTGGCATCGGTCAGTACTCCCGTTACCAGTATTTTCCTATTTTGTAGAAGTTCCACTACTGATCCTTTATAGCTGTCGCTTTTTCTTGTTTGGACTCACATCATCCTTCCAGGAATGTACCATCCTGACACCTTAGCTCTGCAGGAAGCCTCGTATGTACATTGACAGTGATAACTTATCAGTGTTATGTTATCTGCATGAATCAAAATCATGAAGCAGGATGATGAATCAAAATCATGAAGCAGGATGATGAATCAAAATCATGAAGCAGGATGATCGATTGCACTCAACCTCGCGATTACCTTTCAGCACCCGGATACCTCTGAACGCATCTTTGCCGGTACAGGAGGTATTGCATATCACCGGTGATGCCACTACAAGGCGTAGCCCGTGGTGGGCATTGCCGGTTCTCTGCACCAGCCTGCTGCTCATCTCCATGGACACAACCATCTTGAACGTCGCATTACCCACCCTCGTGCGGGTGCTGCATGCCGACATGGCACAACTGCAGTGGATTGTGGATTCATACCTTCTGGTCTTCGGTGCCACGATACTGGTAGCAGGCAGCATGGGTGATCGCTTTGGCAGGAAGCCTTTTCTCCAAGCGGGGCTGGTCATCTTTGCGGCGGGATCGGTAATGTCCGCTCTGGCAAACTCTGCCGATGTCCTGATTGCCACCCGGGCATTCATGGGACTCGGCTCCGCTCTGATCATGCCCGCTACACTGTCAATCCTTACCAACACCTTTACCAATCACAGGGATCGTGCCAAAGCACTCGGGGTGTGGTCAGCCATGAACGGGGTTGGGGTCGTGCTTGGACCAATCATCGGCGGCCTACTCCTGGCGCAGTTCTGGTGGGGCTCAGTCTTCCTGATCAACGTCCCCATCGCCGTGGCGGGTCTCGTCGCAGGTGCAGTCGTGTTGCGTAATTCGTTGGATCCGCAGGCGAAGCGCCCAGATCTTATAGGTGCTGCACTCTCCCTGGGCGGGCTCGGAGCCATCTTACTGGGACTGATCCAGGCTGTGACCTGGGGATGGACTTCTCCAGGTGTAATAATCTCACTGGTCTGCGGCATAGCCCTGATGGGATGCATGGTATTACTGGAACACAGGAGTGATCACCCCATGCTTGATGTCAAAGTCTTTACTGACAGGAGATTCTCTGCAGCGGCAGTATCGATTTCGCTTGGATTCTTCAGCTTACTGGGGATGCTGTTCCTGATTACGCAATACTTCCAATTCGTGCTGGGATACTCGCCGCTGAATGCCGGGCTACGCATGGCCCCCCTGGCAATACCACTTGTGATTGCCGCTGGATTGTCGCCAAAGCTCGATCATGTGGTCGGATCCAAGGTGGTGGTGGCAGCAGGTCTTACAGCGATATTTGCGGGGATGATATGGATGAGCACGGTGAGCGGCAGTGGCGACTACGGGCTTGTCCTTGCTGGATTGCTTCTGGTGGGTCTTGGTCTTGGCCTCACGATGCCTGTTGCCTTGGACTCTGCGCTAGGATCTCTTCCACTCGAAAAATCTGGCGCCGGTTCTGCGCTCAATTCCGCCATGGTCCAGATAGGGTCGGCACTAGGGGTTGCGGTTCTCGGTACCGTGGAGGAGTCACCCTATCGGAGTGCCGTAGTGAGGCAGGTTGCAGGCAATCACTTTCCCGCTTCCATTATGCAGTTCATCGACGGGTCAGTGGGTGGCGCCCTGGCGGTTGCCCATCTCATGGGTAGCCGTGGGGGAGCGCTGGCACATGTCGCGATAGCCGGGTTCGATAGTGGTGCGAGATCGGCCGACCTCGTGGGTGCTGGAGTCATCGTTCTCGCCATTCTGGTCACTGTGGTATTCCTCCCATCACGAAGGGGCCATACCGAACCTACGACGACACTTCTCACTGCGCCAAAGCCACAGCCTGCTGCTCGTAGTGGGATGAAGGCGCGTATCCTGCAGATTGCACGTGGTAAGATAACTGGAGGTTGTCAGTGCAAATAGGCAAGCCGGCAGGTGACATCACGGTACACCGGCGCAAGCGAGCCGCCAAGGGACAGGGCACCCTGCTCAGGCGCGAAATACTTGATGCTGCCGCCGGCATCCTTGCCGATACCGGGAGCGAAGACGCCGTATCCATAAGGGCTGTTGCCGAACGGGCAGGCGTGTCGACGCCCGCCATCTATATGCACTTCCAGGACAAGGAATCCATGATTATGGCCGTCTGTACGGAAGTCTTTGACGACCTGGACCGCAGGCTGCAGGATGCATCGGCCGGATTGGATGATCCTGTCGAAGTGCTGAGACAGCAGGGCATAGCTTATGTCCGTTTCGCACTCGAACGCCCCGAGCATTACCGGATAGTGTTTATGCAACGTTCGATGCACTCACGGGCGACCGCTCTGGCGTTGGACCCGATTTCGACCACCGTGTTCCAGCATTTACTGGCAACCGTAAAAAGTTGTCAAGACGCAGGCATCTTCCCGGAGGGTGACAGTGTACCGATCGCGCTTGGGTTGTGGTCGGTAGCGCACGGCCTGGCTTCACTCATCATCGTGAAGCCTTACATGCCGTGGCCCGACGTAGAGGAGTTTGCCGACCTCATGCTCAAGATGGCCAGGCTTGGTATGTCCGTCTTTGATGGTGCGAGCGATCCGTCGCATAAGTCGCATAAATGACCTTGCATTGCTTCCACGTCTTGAAATGGGACGCTGGTGGTACGCCCGATCGTTATAATTAGCCTGTTACCATATAGCTGCATTCGATACAAGATATGTACGTAATGGTATTGCGGGTAGTTAAGATTGTACTGGACTCAACGCTGGAGAGAGGGAGGATATGAGTACAACAAGATCTCTGACGGAAGCCCAATATGGGCCTGCAGAGGGGCTGGAACCAGGCGGTGATGGCGGGCCGCCAACAGGTGGACTCGCAGGTGCCGCCACGGATTTCAGGATAGTGCCGCTGAAGGGCATTCCGGTTGCTGCCGCCATACTGGTTGGACTTATTGTCGCCATTGCCACCAACAAGCTGTGGGCACTGGATTTCTTCCATGTTGTAGGCGGAGGGTTGTGGACAGCCACGGATCTGTTTATAGGATTGTTCATCGGTCCCATGGTACTTGCGCGGCTTTCAATCCCCGCTCGCATAGAGTTCTCGAAGCGCTTCATGCCGAAAATGATCATCATCATGCCAGTCCTGGTGACCATGACACTTGCCGGTGGATTCCAGCTTGCGCTCAAGTCGCATTTTCTGTCCCCTGCGATGCCCGAACACGGCTGGCTGATCGCGGCGTTCTGCGTTGTCGGAGTGATGCTGGTGGTGGCCATGGGCACCCTGGGGCCTGCCAATCTGGCTATCCTTTTCGAGTTGAAGAAGCCACAGCCAGATGGTGAGATCATAGGCAAGCTCATGGGTCGCTTCGTATGGGGTGCGGCTATCCTGGGAGTGATGCAGGTGGCCACTTTGATAATAATGACCAGGGTGGCAACGCTATGAACAAACCGGCAGCGATATCGAGTCAGGAGTTCACCTGCTACGTCGGTACATCACCAGTGTCCCGTTCCGGAAGGTCAGGGAGGTTACGATGCCATGACGCTTGACAATGCTGTTTCGTCTGTTGACGACCGGACCAGCAAGGCTAGTACTGGATCAGGAGCGCCATACTGGAAACGCAAACTGCCGCCTGTTGACAAGATAGCCCTTGCTTCTCTGGTGCTTGTTGTCATCGACGGCGTATACATGGCGTCTTACCTCCCTCGTCATGCGCCACTCGCTCCGGTGATAGCGTTGCTCAGCGCGTCTGGAGCGTGCCTCGTTGCCGCATGCCTGGCGCTTACCAGGATACGCAGTTTCGCATGGAACAAGTTCTTCCTTGTACTACGATGGGTCGTGATCGAATACATCATAGAAGCAGGCATGCTCGAATATGTCTTTACCTACGACCATGTGCGCGGACATCTGATTGTAATCCTGACTCTGGCACTCATCGTCTTTGCCACCGACATCCCCGTCATCATGGCTTTTACAGTCGCAAGATACCAGGACCCAGCTGCATAGCCGGGAACGCGTCTACTGGTAACGACCTATTCTGGGAGCTGATCGAGTCGGTGCACTTGATGCCTGTCAATCTTGTCGGGGTGACGGCATTGTAAAGACCGGCGGGCATGCTGCAAGGAGGTGATTGCCGCTCTTCGAGTGGTACCACATGCTACACATGTGACATATGTGGTACAATAGTGCCGTGGAGAGTGCTGCTTCGATAATTCGAGTTGCCAGGCAGCGACTTGGGTGGACACAGGAGCAGCTTGCCCGAGCCGCTCATACTTCACGCTCTGCAATTGCTCGATACGAAACCGGCAGGCACGAGCCAACTTATGTTGTGCTCGTCCGGATCTTGCATTCGATGGGAGCCAGTATGCAGGTGGTTTCCGATCAGGAGGAGGGCCGGAAAATAGCCGAGGTGTGCCAGGTGGCTGAAGCCATTATACGCAGCCGTGGCTTTCCATATCCTACAGCGCAGCCCAAATGGCCAGTGTTCAAGGAACTGATGGCCAAGCATGGATAGCGAGTTCGGCTACATCGACAAGGTGACATGGATAGTACAACGGCTGAATGCAGCCAGAGTGCCATACGCCATAGGTGGTGCGCTGGCACTCGGGTATTACGTTCCGGAACCCAGAGCAACTCACGACATAGATATCAATATCTTTATGCCCAGCAGTACTGTGGATGAGCTTCTTCGGACTCTGAGTCCATACGTCTCCATGAGCGCCGAGCAGAAAGCACAGCTACTGAGCGATGACCAGATACGCCTCCTCTGGGGCGATGTACCAATTGATCTGTTCTATTCAAGCGTTCCGCTTCATGAAGCCATGCAGGGTCGAGTGGTGCACAAGCAATTCGATGGTATCGACCTACCTATTTTATCGGTAACCGATCTAGTGATTTGCAAGTCTATATTTGCAAGGCCCAAGGACTGGGTGGACATACTGACGGTAATTGAGCGTCCTGATCTCGATGTCCGGCAAGTGGATCACTGGGTTGAGATGGTCTGTGGAAAGAGCAGCCGGCAATTTACACAGTGGAAGGCGATTGAGTCAATGGACCCCGAGACATATAGCGAGTTCGACCTACTTACCATAGGACAGATTGCCGATTCTTCGGCTGCACCGGATCCCCGGAAATAAATGCCAAGGCCTCTATCTGAGTGCAGCAGGATGGGCCAGTGTCACGCCCGTCCCCGGTTGCCGGGAGCCGCTTTTGGCTAAGTGCCGGGATCGGTTCAGGCACTTGTATCGAATGAGTCGCTGATGCCGTCGTTGTATGCCACATGACGCAACTTGGCCAGTGCTCTGATCTCGATCTGCCTGACTCGTTCCCTGGAAAGACGTAACTGTTTTGCCGTGACGGCTATCGGCTGGATATCGTCACCATCGAGTCCATATCTCATCTTGATGACTTGTAGCTCCTGTTCATCCAATCGGCTTAGCAATCTGTCCAGTTGCCGTGAAATGTACGGATCTGGGTAGTCGCCACATTCGGAAGTCGGGCAGGCGTAGGTTGGCTCGCTTCCCGTGAACGGCACTGTATCGGACTCGATTCGTGCCAGTTCCTGAAGTTGCCTGACCGGTACTTTTGAATACCGGCTGATCTCCTCCAGCGTGGGGATGCGTCCCCACTCCAGTGTCATCTCGTTGCGGGTCGCCCGTAACTTGTGTAGACGGTTGGCTACGTGGGCGGGTAGCCGGATGTTCCTGTCCGTAACGGTAACGTAGCGATCCAGCGCCTGCCTGATCCACCATGTCGCATAGGTGGAGAACCTGCATCCCTTATGCCAATCGAATCGGCCGGCGGCTCGTATCAGTCCGATGTTACCCTCTTGTATAAGGTCTAAGAAGGATACTCCGGTTGTACGATGGTAATTCCTGGCATATGCTACGACCAGCCTCAGATTGGCGGTAACCAGTACATTTTTGGCCAGTATTGCATCGTGCAGTTGCCTTTCCAGATCGGATTCACATTCTTCGGGCAGGCATGCCGGTACTCCTCCATCCAGGGCGCATCCATGCCTACTTGTATCTCTATCCGCTCTGTGCATATACATTTGCCGGGCGGCCAACCTGCCCAAGTCGATCACTTTTCCGAGCCGTATTTCGTCTTCCTGCGTCAGCAATCCATATCGCGTGATATCAGCAAGGTACAGTCCAACTGTATCCAGTTCCGAACGGGCCCGATGCAGGAAACCCTGAGGTCCTGTGCAACCACCTTGATCCACATATACGCTGTTCCCAGTACTCATGCTATACACCTTTTGTCCACTTTCCGCCTGCTTCCATTCTTCTCATGCTGCTCACGTCCCGCCGCCGAGCACATTCTCACGCTGCAGCGTACTCATGGTCGAAGCGATTCCTTGATACCTAGCGACTGTCCAATGTTGCATTATGCGCCAGAGCGTGACCGGTTGCTATCTCCAGTGAGGCATCATTTTGCCGGCTAGGAGGTAAGGCATCTATTGCCTTCAGGCAAGGAATGAGCCACGTTGCAGCGGATTAGCAGCGACCGCAGCTGGTATCATGATGCCATGAGCACATACGCGCATGCACTCAGACGGCCGGGCGGTAAGTTATCGAGTAGGCCGCTATTGTCCTTCTGGCTTGCAGATTGCTCAGGATCAATGGCCCGTGATGGCAAGATACAGGCGCTGAATACCGCCGTTCGCGAAGCGCTACCGCATATACGCGAAGTGGCGGCCAGCAACCCTTATGCACGGCCATTTGTGCGCGTAATGCGCTTTGGCACCGGCGCGCAATGGCAGTCCGACAATGCTGTACCACTCGAGAGCTTTACATGGTCAGATCTGGAAGCTGACGGGATTACTGACCTCGGTACCGCACTCCATTTACTCGCTGATGAACTCTCAGATTCTGACATGCCCGCACGTGCATTACCGCCCGTCATTATCCTCGTTTCCGATGGCCGCCCGACAGATGATTTCGAGTCTGGAATTGCCGCGCTTGATGCTACCCCATTGGGGCAAAAGGCGATACGACTCGCTATTGCCATTGGCCGGGATGCAGATCGAGAGATACTCCGACGTTTCGTAGGCAATGCATCCGTGCCCATCCTCGAAGCGAACACGCCAGAAGCGCTCGCTCGCCAGGTCCGATGGGCATCTACCATTGGCCTGGCTTCATCATCCTCTCCTACCATGGCTCAAATGGGGATACCCGGCACGCAACAGGCTCCGGCCGGCAGCCAGCAGGCGGGATTGTCCGTCCAGATGTCCGACGAATCTGGCGAAACGTCCATCCGCGATGATGCAGCTACAGGGCTCGCAGGCGTAACAAGCGAGGGCCTTCATCATGCGGCACGTTACGATGAAGGCTTTCATGGCATGGTACTTCCTGGCGGTGAAGGTTACGGTGGTGAAGGTTACGACATGGGGCAGAAAGACACCAAAGGCCATGATACAGCAGACGACGGTGGAGAGCGTGGCGATGATGAAGACACCGACATAGAAATCTGGTGACCTCGAGCAACAGAAATCGCCATATAATCTTCAGGGGCATTCACCGGTCGTTGCCGGACGGTAGCTCAAGTGGCTCGAGCAACAGCAATCGCCACATAGTTCACAACGGCATCACCAGGCGGATACCAGCGTGGAATTTCAGGTTGCCTGCCGGACTTCGGCAGTGGAAGTTCCGAAGTCTATGGTAGTTCGAGGTGACAGACCTACGGTCATGCCAGGCTCAACCTCGCGCACAGTTCCCCTTGCACCCGTTGCTCTCCAAGTACTGACGGATGTGTTACGCACTCCTAAAAGCGCTCGATTCGACGGATGCCTGACAACTTCACCGATGTTGCGCGAAAAGTCGTAAAGGGCACCGGCTTCCACATGATGAGGGTATATCTTGGCGCCAGGTGACGCCACGGCAAATAGAGAGGTCTCGGAACTCCTGGCTGTCTCAAAAGCCAGGTACACAGGCGCCGGGAGCGAAGCCTTGCAACGCCAGCATGAAACGCCCTTCCAGGGCTCTGAAGGTTCCCAGAACGATTCTGCATCCCCTCCGCAGGAGTCGCACAGCAGGACGGAATCGCGGAGACGAACCATCGCTTGGCGCCACTCGCTTTCACGTACACGTCCATTGATTGGGTCGGTGACGCCACGCGTAAACGACCTTACAAACAGGTCGCGAAGATCTCGGGGAAAGTAAGACCATAGATCAAGGGCATTCTGATGCGTACCTGAGATCGGCCGGTTGGAATCGTTGTCCGGATCGAATATGAAAACAGGATGTTCACCATATAGCTCTCGCATAGCGGCTACATCCAGTACCTTATAACGCTGCTCGCCGGCGCCTTCAAAGGGATGATGGATGAAGAACATGTTGAACAGCAGGACAGCGAGGGAAAACAGGTCGGTACGGGAACTTGGCAGCGCAACGCCACGCACCACTTCAGGCGCCATGAATCTTGGGGTACCCAGAATGCCGCCAGGAGTGGTCCCGTCAATTGTGACATTGTCGTTGTCGCATACCAGGACTTCGCCGGTTTCGGGATCGAAGAACACATTTCCGAACGATATGTCACGGTAGCATAGCCCCTGGGCGTGGAGGGAGAGAAACGCTTCAGCAAGGCCAAACCCGATAGTGGCCAGCACGCGAGCGGTGGGATCTACGTTCCTACGCACCAGTTCGCCCATCCCTGCAAAGCGTTGATCGCGAATGGGCATTACGTATCCGAAACTGGTCGAACGCGAAGCGGTCACGATGTCGAGGGGCCAGAGAAACGCTGAACTTGGCGGGTTTCGGCGAACCAGGTCCTCGAGTGCACGGTACTGACGTGGTCCGGCGATAGCGGGACGATACCACTTTACAGCGACGATGTCGTCATGCAATTCCGCGCGGTATACTTCTCCCTGGCCGCCACTGCCCAGAAAGCCTGTAATAAGGCATGGAATCTTTGAGTACGTTGCAAACACCACCTGTCCCGGCCGGAGGAGATCCGAGGTCAAACGACACGCTCCTGCGGCCTGCTGCCGCCAGTGGTGCATGGCGCCGCCGCATGCCCGATGAATGCCACCGTGACATCGTCCCCACATCCCATTTCCGATGTGGTTTCAAGCCACTCAGGCAGTTGCGCCTGCAATGTCTCGAATCTATGTGACGCCAGCATATCCAGCACGTCAGCACCCACCTGCTCGAATGCTGCATCATCCTGGTAGGAGTTTACGTACCCGTCGGTGGCCAATACAACAAGTTCCAATGTGGTACTCTGCGCCTTGGTATACGTGTGCACCTGCTGCGCCGCTGGGAGTACTGTGGTACGGAAATGAGTTGATGCATCGGGGGAAGCAAGTGACCAGGTCTGGTTTCCCACGAGCCTCGGATCGCGTTTCAGGGGGTAAGACACGGCGCCTCCCTTGCTCACGGTCAAGATGGCGCCGTCACCAAGTTGCGCCAGGATTACATGATCAGGAGTGGCTACAGCCAGGATGGCGGTTGCACCGTAGGCCAGTTCCGGGTGGTGCTGGAACGAGCGAATTGGTGCAGATCCGTTCAAATGGACAAGCCGGTCCAATTCGATGTCTCCCACCGGATCCGCGGCAAGGTCTGCCCGCACTCGATCCATCCAGAGAATAGGCAGGCTGGTAGTCAGATCGTCCAAGAACTTCTCTGCACCGGATCGTGTGGCCAAGGCCGCCGGGTCACGGGTGGCAAGTCCGAGTGCCACGTCGATGGCAAGCGATGCGCCTCTCTGCGCTCGGATGCCTAACGGATGGCCATGCCCATCTGCCAATGCTACAGCCAGGATGGATGCAGTGGATGCGGCATCTCCAGTGACCTGGGAGGATGACCAGCCGATTGCATCCTGGTTGGGTAGGCCCGCGCGCCTATGCGATGCACCCTGGACGCTGGCGCCTATTACTTGCCATGGCGTATAGGACCTCATTGGTCGGCCGTCATCTCACCAGGTTGTGCCCGAATCGCATATGTAGTAATAGTACCGGGATCAAGCATACAGGTCGATATAGCTTTTACGGGGACTTCATCGGTCACGGATCATTATGCTGCAGATCGGAAAGGCGTACTGCACCACGCGCAAGGGCTTCGTTGGCCAGGCGTACGCGCCGCGATGCAGCACTCGGTTCCTCATAGACGCCAAACTTGTCATAGAGCCTGGCAAGATGCTGTTTCACTGCCGCTGGCGATACGACCAATTCGCTTGCCATCTGCCGGATCGTAGCCGGCTGCGTAAAGGTGGTACCCGACACAAGTGGACGGCAGAGAGCCACCAGAACATCGTATTCACGCGAGGTCAGCCTGGGTGGTTCTGAGCTTACCGTCACTGTCTGCTCATCAGGTATCTGATCCGAACGGAAAACTATATTGGTGGATCCCATTCGTACTTCGTCGCCCGGATGTAAAGCCTTCTGCGACCATATACGGATGCCATTGACGTAAGTCCCGTTGCGGCTGCCGAGGTCCCGTACGCACCACCCTGCCCCGATCGGCTCCACGGAGGCATGGAGTCTGGACACAGCACGATCATCGACGATCCGCACATCAGCATTACTGCCCTTGCCTATGGTAGTCGCCCGGCCGGCATGCACATCAAGAGGAACTACTTCCGTGCCCGAACGCTGCCGTACTTCAAGAAATGGCTTCACTGGGAGTGCGATCCATTGCGCCAGCGTTGGCCGCGTGGCCTAGTTTCGTGGCCTGCCGGCAACCGATACCGTATGGTTCTGCTGTACGTGCAACATGCCATATTCGTATTTTAGCTGAGTATACATGTTGCAGCGTAGTCGATCGAGTATCTGGGGCATAATTGGTGCAGCACGGCCGGCTTTTGCTCAACTGTGCATAGATCTGCTCAGAATGCGTATATCCATCCTTGCGCTGCTGCATAAGAGTTGCTACTCATGATGGATATTAATTGCTGTAGTGCCGCTGTTCCAGATGATGCACCACCTGTGCCCGACTTGACCCATGCTATGACTGCCTTTGACTGCACCGATGTACAGAGTGGGAGTAACATGCAATTGACCGCATCGCGTTGGACCGCAGGAGGAGGGGTCCTTGCTGCCGCAATGGAAGTCACCCATCTATCGAAGGCAGTGCACTTGCTTGATGATGCACCGCAGTCAAGGCCGGCCTGGTATGCGTAGCGAGAGGTGAGCGCCTGAGCCTTGGGAGCCTCGAAAAGCACTTCAAGATTGGCGAGCTCGGCAGGATCATTGGGCTCGAGTATGTGATATGCCGCCGCCAGTAGGAGCGGTGCTATTGCAGGCGGTACCTGCGCAACCCCGGCCTGTAAAATACCCTCGAGGTACGGGACAGTGGTGGAGAGCCCCTCAGTGATGAATGAGGATATCTGAGAATTACCACCCGCCAGTGCATGTGGTAGTACGTCGAACAGCCCGGAGATTGACCGAAGTACGCTACCGGCGGCCACTTGTACAGGGCCATTGCCGGCTCCCCGGATTCCCACCAGCGCTCCGGCATAGCCTCCCGCATTCGCAGAGTCCATTTCGAGCACCAGTGAAAGGTTGGTGGCCAAAACTCCCGCCTTGCTGGAGTCCAACCCATCGAGACATCTCGCTATCCGGTCCGCAGCAGTTGCCGGAAGCTGATCCATGGCATCCAGGATCAGCTGCTGGTCACCGGAAGACAGATCGGCCTGTAGGGGGCCTAGCACGCTCGTTCCGAGGTGCCGAGGCAAGGGTTGGGTGAGGTTTGCAGGGGTCGGACATTGCGGAGGTGGCCCGAGTTCGCCTGATCCTGGATAAGCGCGCCCATTAGTCTTACCGCCTGCGTGCGACATATCACCAGTAAGGCAGGACAGTACCGTAGAGGGGCATGGCGCGGGATGCTTCTGGTGCCGCGCCTGCGCCGGCTTCGTGGTAGCACATCCCGAAAGCACCGTAGTCAATAGAGGTATCACCACTAGGAAAGTGGTCATCGGTCTTACGCGTAAACGGTAGTTGTGCCTTGGCATAGCTGAGCATCTCCTAGGGAGTAGTATGTCCCGTATTGGTGACATGTCCTGTATTGGTGGTCTGTCGATGATTATGCACCAAGCCCGTACCAGTAGCGTCCCATCTTGCGTGGCTGGGTCACAGGTGAGACACACCATCACGATGCGCCACAAGGCATGCATTTCACGAATGTCATTTGCCACCGGCACTAGACCAGCTGAGCGCTAGTTTTGCCAGCAACATTAGACCACCCTGAGCATCCGCCATCGTCGGCTCGGAAGTGAGTGGACTGGATCTCCTATCTTTTCCGACGAGCTGTCTCGCCGCGACACAGCCTCGGCTTCTGCCCTGGTAAAGGCTGCGCATCTCGATCCGACATTGTCCTGGAGGCATGGGATGAGAGCGCATCGGTCACCTACGACCATGGTGTCTGGAGCGAGTTCGTGTCTCTCCGTTTCGTCGAGGAGGTTTGCAACGCTCTCATCTCGGGACCGGTCGGCGTCGGCAAGACGTTTCTTGCCACGGCTCTCGGTCACGTCGCCTGTCGCCGACGCATCCCGGTCATCTTCGAGCGTGCCAGCAGATTGCACAAGCGCTTGAGAGTCTCGCGACTGGACGGAAGCTATGAAGCCGAGATGCGCAAGCTCATCGGCATCAAGCTCATCGGCATCGACGATTTTGCACTCCGAGCCCTGGATGCCATCGAGACGGCCGACATCTATGAGTTGGTCATCGAGAGGCACCGCCATTCTCTTTCGATACGTCATCAGCGGTGGGACACGACTCTTGAATGGGTGGAACACCTTGCAAAAGACTGCTGGCTATCGTAACCACCCGTGCGCCAGGCAAGGTATTCTTTTACAAGTCCGGGTGGATGTTTTTTGTGAAAGGACGGGATGGCTCGACATCGGGGTGGTTGGGTCTGACCAACTCGCTAAAGGTTGTCTGGGCAGCACGTGCAAGACGGGCAGCGATGTCTGAAAATGCATCCGGCATGCGCACCAGATGCAGAGCCGACTCAATATCATTAAGGTCGTCCGTGTACGCTAGTTGCTGCAAGAAAAGTCTTGGTGAAAAAGTTTGTTCACCCTTACCGTTGAACACTTCCCCGGCATCACTGACAATCTGGCTCAAAGTAGTAATCTCTGACCGCAGGATATAGTCAATATCAATATAATCTCTGGCTGCATTTCTTCGTCCAAGTGCTAGAGCCTTATGTAGGGCAATGTCTCGGACATCGGCCAGATTCACTCCATCAGAAGTAATTAGCGGGTATTTGTGTCGGTACGGATAGGCAAGGTACATAACCTCGACTCTATCCAATTTTAACCAAAGCTGGTCAGAAATGTTAAGATCAATCTGCACGTTACGCTCACCGAACTGGTCAATGCATCTCTGTACAAGAGAATTAGAGTCAATGGTCTGTGCGGGTTTGGACGTAAACAAATCCAAATCGACCGAGATTCGATGCCCAAGAGAAAGTACAAGCGCTGTCCCTCCGGCTAGATAAAATCCCTTGAGCAGGCCTGCGTCGCGTAAGTTCAGCAGCACATCGCGTGTGTTGCTGTCGAGGATATCCCAGTACTGGTTCACTTAATCTCGACCAGAACATCGGGCGGGGGAAAGCGCCTTGTTGTCGACCACCACTCCTTCATCGAACGCGGTGGAAGCTTTCTCCCCCATAAGAACAGGCTCCATAAGTTTGCAACCGGATGGGGTAAGGTCTGCAAGCCATGGATATCCCGATCTATCACTTCCTCTATGAAGTCCCTGCCGTAGGCTTGCCACATCCATCTCCACTGCTCCATGTTGCCATAGGCAAGAACGGTAAGGACGACCCACTTTCCATCACGGGCTTGGTCGACGGTTTCTGGATGATAGTTATGGAACAGATTGTGCACAAGGAGCGGGATCGGATTTGGGGCCGGATGGAAAGCTGACTGTATCGATACCGGCTTTACGTCCTGAGGCGTAACCATATAATCAAAGTATAACATGGCGTGCCGGACTGAGGTGTACAGTAATGGGGCTCTTCGGATATAAGGAGGGTGTCAGGGTGGGATACCATACTGAACATATACGGCTCAGCCGCCATTGGTGGTGGGCAGGGGAGTAAAGCCTTCCAGCCTAGCCACCACTGTCCAACCCTGACTTTGATTATCAATCACCTCACTTACGGGTATTCCAGTAGTGGGATCCACGTTCGCGGCAACAGTCGTGCGACCAATGCGCGGGATGCTGCCGGTAGTCGTCAATGTGGTGGTCTTTACTGTGTTCACCAGCACGGTCTGGAAGGTGCCGAACGGAACGGTAATGTTCCTAGTTCCAGCAACATGCGATTGGACCTGGACGTCAACGGTAGCCGGTGCACCTGCGACATAAGTGCTGCAGGTCGAGGTGTTCGACCACGAATGCCCCGGCAGGAGCGGTTCCTGATAATTGACTATCGGGGGCGACCATACACAGGCGGTCGATTCAGCATTTCCAGAGCTGAGTAGGTATTCCGTGCTGGTATCCACAATCTTGGTGGAGGTCCAGTCGTAGAGATCACTTTCTATATTAGGGCTCCCGAAACCGGTCCAGGCAGCTCCCAGTTGCGTACCAATCTCTTCTATTTCGAGAGTGGAGAGGCTGGTGGACGGTGAACCTCCCTTGCTCGTAGCGGACAGGCTGCCGCTAACTGTGGTGGCATAGCGGTACGTTCCGAGGGACGGAAGGCTGAATCTGTCTTTTGCTCTTATGCTAGGGCTACTGACTGAACCATTGGACCCGGAAAGAGTTACGTTGCCAGGTTGTCTGAGCCCAGTGGTATCGCTTGGCGTCAACAAGACTCCGATCCCTGCGGCTATGGCTGCTATGGCAAATACGGCAGCAGCTACCGTCGCGAGGCGTGCTTGCCTGCCTGGTGGAATCAACTGTTTCAGCCGGTTGGACGCGGCTACATGTGGCATACCTGTGCTCGTATAGGAAGGCATGCCTGTTGCCGGCAAGGCGCCATGGCCAGCGGCGTCCCTGCCCATGGCGCCCGCTGGCTGTGCGCCGATGGATTCCATCTCGCCTTCTGCAGAGTTACCTTCCGTAAGGATGTCTTCCGTAAGGCCAGATATTGGAGATGCTGGAGAAATGGTCCCTGCACTGGCGGTACCTGATGCAAGTTCCTGGCTCGTCTCCGAGGGCTTGCGTGGATCTCCCTCTGCATAACCCGGCACGGGTCCCGATGATGCTGATGCAGGTGCTGGCTTACTCGAGCTGTCCAGAGATTCGACGAGTCCGATGTCGGCGACACCGAGTGCAAGTGCCCAGCTTCCAACTGCCCAACGTGCCAGGCTGTCTTCTATGCCTTGTTCCCGGCATAATTGCATAGCAAGTCGCGCCATCGCGAGCGAGATCGGCTGGGATCTATTCGCTGCGCTCGCATGCAGATCTTCGAGCAGTCCAACGCGCAGTACCGACATTGCCACCGATATCTCGGCAAGATACTCCCCACACAGATCACGGAGGAACGCCTCGACCCGGCGCGGGTCCCTGGCTATGCTCGTGCCCTCACGCTCGAGAAGGTCAACTATTACCGCTCGTACGGTCTGCCTCGCATCTTGTACCGGAGCTGGTAGCGCATCTTTCGGACGAGACGGCCCGCTAGCCGGCGGCCCGGCTGAAACGGGATGATGCTCAAAGACGTAATCTCCGGTCATGTGCTTACCTGCGGGCATTCTCTCAGCTCTGCAGGAGCGGGCGTTTCCTGTGGGTTTCTGGGCCTTCCACCGATTACATACTATCACCGATACCGGGCTAAATGGCCTTACCAGGTGACCATCACTCCGCTTGATCTGGTGAGCTGATCCGGTAAAAAGTCCTAGGTGACTGGCGTCAAACGACCCAAAACTCGAAAAATATGCCTCCGGCTATGAAAAGGCCGTGTGGGGGGGAACCCCCAGATACAATCTCAGCCATAAGTCACTACACTTCCACCGTTCTGGTCGCTTGCAACACAGTAATCAGGGGCAGCACAGGAGATCGAACTAAAGCCTCCACCGTTGGGGTCCACAGCCTGCGGAGTAGACCATGAGGTGCCGTTCCAGGTGAGGACGTTGCCACTTTCATCCACGACGACACAGAAAGAAGATGATACGCAAGAGACATAGAGGCCATCATTCGAATCCACTCTTGCCGGCGCGCTCCAAGTACCGTTAGAACTACCACCTCCACCTCCACCTCCTCCGGAGGTTCCAGATGCGTAGTACCCCATCATATCCACTACGATGTTGGCGCCCGCTGAGGCATACACGCTGATAGTACCGGACGAACTGAGTGCGGCGGTTACCATGTTGGGTACCACTTCACCAGCCGTCCAGTTAATATTGGATGTCTCCGGCTGCTTTGAACCTGCTGGCCAAGCGGTAAGGAAACCTGCCCCGGCGGTGCTTACTACCGTGATATTAGCTACCACGGCTACTGCCGTGGACGGAATGCCCGCAAGCCCAGCTACTCGTACCGTAAAGGGATCCGACGTACCTACAAACGGGTCGAGCGATTGTCCAGAGTTGGCACATTGACCACTTACCCCACTTGACACATCAGTCTTCCCTCCAATCTTCGACGCTGAACGAGTGTCACATATACGCACAGGAGAGCTAGGGGTAAATGTATCGCCGGTAAGGGAATAATAGCCATTCAGGTCAATGACGGGGTTTACAGGTGCGCTGCTGCCATTATAGACGCATATCTTTCCACTGCTTCCAGCCTTTACGGTAATAGAGTTAGCAACTGACTGGCCCCGATCAAAATTCACATTGGATACCGCTGGAGGGGAGTTGCAACTACCGTTATCTGGCCATACGCTAAGGTACCCAGATGCCTGTGCGTGTGCAGCCGTCAATACGGCAGAGATTGCGGTGGCACCGGCAGGTACATTATCCAGCCCAGTCACCGCTACCGCGATAGCTCTTGACGGCTGGGGAGCTGCTAGTGAACTATTCTGGGTAGGCAGGTTCTCGGAGGAACAGTAGGTCGGTCGAGATGTGGTACTGCATCTCGTATCAAGCAATCTTTCCGGTAGCGATAGTGGATTGAACAGGTCTGGAGTTGATGCGTCTGGCTCGTAATAGCCCTCAATGTCCACTACGATGTTCACGTCAGAGCTGGATGAATAAATCGATATCTTCCCGTTCTGACCGAGGGCGGCAGTTACCATATTGGGTACAGCTACTCCCGGCATATAGTTCACCGAAGATGCTTCCGGAACACGGGTACCGGCAGGATACGCGGTCAGGTAACCGCTACTGGCATCTGACGATGCTATGGCAGTGACATTCAACTCCACGGACTGAGCGCTTGCCGGTACTGCATTTACTCCTGATCCTATACCAGTCACCTGTATCGTGATTGATCCACCGGACGGCGGTGAAGCGATAGATCGGTTGGCAGCCGGAAGGGCAGAGCAGTATGTAGATGTAATACCGGCCGGTAATGGATCCTCTGCGCATCTGGTATCGGTAATACGGTAGGGCGTTACCGGCGCATAGGGGATATTTGGAGTAATGTATACGAATCCGGCCGGTTTGGATGCCCCGCCGGAGTTGGTGACTGTAATGGGGACAATGCCCGGAGATCCTGAAGGGGATACTACAGTAAGTAGGGTAGAGGACTTGGCGGAGACTGTTGCAGGGGTCGATCCGAAATATACCATCGAATAGCTGGTAAAATTGATACCCGTGATAGTCACCACAGTGCCGCCGGCTGTAGAACCGGAGCTGGGAGTGACAGAGGCGACAGTAGGTGCTGGTACCGGGGTCGACGCGTTGCATATGTCGTTTATCAGACTTGGACCATTGGGTGAGCCAAGGCCGGCAGCCATTGAATAATGCTGGCTACCGGTAGCTGCCGGATAGAGCCCCCCATTGGTACCTGCATAGTCGTTGTTCCCGCTGGTTATGTTGTTGAACGCCGATGGATGCTGTGCTGCTATCTTGTAGAGTAGTGGGCTTGCAAATCCTATCCGAGTCCCGCAGATCTGATTGGCAAGAGCCATCAGGGATGCCCAAGTAGGAGTAGCCGCGCTGGTACCGCCATCCATCACCCATGTGCCGTTGAAATACAAGGCATACCCGCCCTGATACCAGTTCGCCGAAGCTGCTACGTCAGGAATTTCGCGACAGTACCCTCCACTTGCAGCGCCACATGGCGTACCACTGGAAAGAGCACTCACCACACCCGGAACCCCGCTGTCCTGTTGCCAAGTGGGCATCGGCCAGAATGTGGAGATGCCACCACCACCGGCACCGCCGCCTGGTGTCGATATGCCGTTGTTCCAGACGGTCTCCTGCGGTGGAGACGAAACTGACTCTAGGGTGGTACCCCCAACAGAGGTTACATATGGATCGCTTGCCAGCGCAGATACGTTCAAAGTCGCATTGCCCAGGTCCACAAGCTGTGGTGCAGACGGCCCCGAACCAGTGTCGACAATGGCATTACCGTTGACATCCACCGCCACGCACAAAATTTCACTGGCACACGACACTGACGTTAGTGGAGTAGTGCCATCGGCATCTACAGATGCGGTCTGACCGTTCAGGTATTCGTATGCATAACCCATCGAGTCGACGGCAGCACAGAAGTTGGCGGAGATGCAGTCTACGGACGTAAATCCTCCACCATCGGTAATTACCGGTATGGGTGATCCCCAGCTGCCGTTCTGATACCAGACGGACTGGCCAAATCCGTCCACAGCTACACATACGCTGCTGCTGGGACAGGATATGCCTGTGAGCTTCTCACCTGAGTAGTCGATGGCGTACGGTGTGGACCATGACGAGCCATTCCAGGTGATGGCATCGTTCCCCTTGTTCACTGCGATACAGAAAGTGCTGGAAGCACAGGAGACCGATGCAAGGTAGCCGGATGGATCAATGTTGTAGGCGCTGGACCACGATGATCCATCGTACATGAACGCATTGCCGCCAGCGTCGATCGCCACACAGAAGTTGGTAGATGGACACGATATATCTGTGGGCATGTATTTTGGATCGACTGGCACTGGCGCGGACCAAGATGTACCATTCCAGGAATACCCATTGCCCTTTGCATCCATTGCCATGCACCGTGTGCTGGTAGGACATGATATCCCAAGAGCTTCGCCTCCCGATGGATTACCCGCGAAGCTCCATGCCGAACCATCGAAGGTAAAGGTATTACCATTCCCGTCGGAAGCCATGCAGAACGTAGATCCTTGAGGGCACGACACAAAAAAGAGCGGTGCCTGACCTTCGCCTCGTAGGCAGGTCTCGGAGCCTGTGTCGCCAGCGGCAACCATGACGGTCTGGCCCTGGGCGGCCATCTGCTCCATAATTGTGTTGACGGTCTTTTCGGCGGACATACCGCCATTGGCTCCAGCGGCCACAGCAGATTCGCACCAGCCGTAGCTGACTGACACTACCTGGGCGGAATCATTGGTGGCTATGCGGCTGAACTCGTCCACATATGATGTAGTTGTACTTGGCGCTTGGTAAACATCTATCGTAGCTTGTGGATCGAAGCTCGCAGCAATTTCGATATCCTCGTCGGCCTCAGTATTCACGCCTTTTCCTGATGCGCCACCATCCACAGAAATGGGATTTACCACAGTATGGATACCGTAGCAGCTCTCGTAGGCACTGATGTCGCTTGGCAGGTACGGTGCGCCCAGCTCGAAAAGAGCGATGGTCTGTCCAGCTCCGAGTGCACCGTGTGCATAGGCGCTGGTGAAACCGTACGCAGATGCGATCTGGTTGGCGGTCCATCCTGGCTGGTAAGTTGCTGAACCTTGCTGCTGTGGTGGTGATTGTGCCGTATTGGTTGCATCCGTACAGGGCTGTGGCCCGGTAGTAGAATAGGGCTCGGGTGCTGTACCTGGTTGGGATTGGGGTTGGGATTGGGATCGAGATTGGGACTTGCTAGCGCTCCGAGATGGCGCGGCCACTGCCTGCGGATAGAGAGTCGGGCGTACTTGTCCTACCTGCTGCATACGATATCCCTTGGCCGCCTGTATAGTACGAGCTGATTGCGGCAGTTGAGCTAATGGTAAATGATTACCGGCGATGTGTTGGCCCATATGTGGTCCTGGTAGCGCGGAGCCGGCTGCCGGTCCCTGCCGCAACGGTTTCGGAATTACCAGAGTACTCAGTCCAATCACCCCCTCAATATAAGGGGTAATCGTATCTGGAAGTAGGGGAGGGGAGACGTTGGAAAAGGCGATACGCCCGCTGGGCAAGCGATACTCATCCAACTTTGTATGAAATGCCGCCTGCATCCGTGCAACTGTGGTCAGTAAGGGAATTATGAGATCATTGGAAGTGGTCTGGCCTACGTGTACCCCGATACGAGATAACACGTCACGTACTGCGCGGACGCCTGCCGACGTGGCGCCAAAGATACGACGGAATTGTCCGGGCTTCAGGTACTGGTGGAAGATGGCTGACCCTGGAGTGGAGACTTCGGACGCGAAGGTTGCAAGAGCGGCCGGGTTACGTGGCTTGAGCGCAATGTCGACCCGAACTGTCTGACCAGCCGGTGCTGGCCCGATCGATACTGCACCTCTAGGTACCGCAGGAACAGTTCCTACTGGCGAATATGACGGCTTTTGCGAATGATTGCCGGTTGAAGCAGGTAAGCTACCCGCCTCCGCTGAAGGCGATGTCGACAGTGATGGCGGTGATGACGATGCGCTGGAACCGCCAGATGAAGCCGACGGCGTGCTTTGCGCAACGATCGCAACAATCGACGAGACGGTAATTGCCACCATACTCTTGAGTATCATCCTGTTGACTGTGTCCCTCATCCTACCTCCTTCGTTGGACTCGTCTACATTACGTAATTATGCACGAGAGGCGTACCACCGGCGTACCGGATAGGTGAAGCGGTATACTTAGTGCCGTAACGCACCCAGGTGCAACTGATGGGGTCCGCAGCGTTGATCCAGTTATCCTGGCTGTTGGCACTGGCGAGTATCAAGGGAGGTGACAGGCGTAGTGGCAGGCTTGTTGTTTGGGCGATCATCCCAGCTGGAGATGATGATCAAGATACTGGCGTGCATGCGACTGGTTACAATCACCGGTCCGATGGGGATAGGCAAGAGCTATTTTGTTAGGCAGCTGTGCAGCCGCTCTGCCTATCCGGCTGCTGCGGTTGCAAGCGTCGAATTTCCAAGCGGCGTAATGGCGGAGGGTTACGGAGCAGGAATCATCTACGAGCATCCCGACCAGCTACTGGAGATATTCGGTACAGGCAACGGTGAGTCACTGCTGATTCTGGATGCTTGCGAGACCGCCCTTGAAGAGAGTGCAGCCTTGACCGAGCAGGTTATCCTACGTTGTCCCGGTACGCGCGTGCTCACCACCAGCCAGATCCCTCTCGGTATTTCGGGAGAGGTCTGCTTTCAATTGCCGCCGTTGACATTACCGTTGCCCAACTCCATGCCCGTGGAACTCCTGGAATCTGAGGCAGGAAGCATGTTTGTGAGCTGCGCGAGAGAAGCCGAGCCTCACCTGACGGTGGATCGCCGCAGTGCTGCCGCTATAGCCGACATATGCCTGACGCTCCAGGGGATACCGCTACTGATCAAGATGGCTGCGATGATGACCTCTACCGTACCGGTAACGAGCATCCCGTCACGATTAGCCGAGTTGGCGGCGAGTGCAGCCGGCGAAGCGGGCAGGAACCGGCGAATCTACGAAATGGGGCATCCAGCCATTGACAATGCACACTGGCTGGCCCTTCTGGATGCCTTAGTGAGCACCGAACAGCGCAAGCTGCTGGCTGCAGTGGGGCTTTTCCCCGGTGGAGCCACATCAAGCGCGATAGCAACTCTGATGCCGCATAGACTGCGTAATGATATAATTAGAGATCTCGGCTATCTTGCAAGCATTTCGATGGTGAACGTGTCAGGACGTGAGGACACGCGCCGGTACAGCCTGGCGGATCCTCTACGAGCCTATTTCAGTGGACCGTCAGCCAACAACGGGTCACTCATGGAAGATCTGTATTGCCGCCTCATCCAGTGGGGCGCCAGTTTCACAAGCGGTGCTGAAGAAGGATTGGTAAGTGGTGATACCCAGAAGACCTGGCTGGAGCGGCTCGACAGCGAGCGAGCTAACTTACACGTTGCCATCCGTTATGCCGTCGCCAGGGGAAACTGTCACCAAGCCAGCACAATAGCAGCAGAATTATGGCGTTACTGGGAGATTCGCAACGACCTGGAGACTGGGCGTGCATTCCTGGAGCAAATCAGGGACAGCGAAGGGTTTGACGGCGTCGATCCGGTACTTTCTCTAAGAGTTTACGACGGTCTGGGAATGATCAGCTGGCGCCAGGGTGACTACGAATGTTCGGAGAGATGCTTGCGTATAGCACTACAACAAGCCAATCAGGCCGGTGGTAACGCGGAACAATATATTGCTCGCCTGCATAATCATCTTGGACTTGCCCTGGCATTTGCCGGAAAGCCGGAAGATGCGCTTATTCTTTTCGAGATGGCTGCCCGCGAGGCAGGCCGGCACGGGAACCATGCAGAGGCTGCACTTGCACTGGCCAACGCCGGCCTGATTCATGCGGAGAGCGGCAGCACAATTGAGGCGCGTAAGGTGTTGGAAAGCGCTCTTGGGATCGAGGGTGCCGGTGGTGACGTTCACGCTGTGGCAATTTCCTGGCTGCACCTTGGTATAGTCGACATCCTGGACGGGCAGGATGCAGAGGCAAGAAATAGATTTTACCATGCAGCCCGCGAGTTGTTGGAACTGGGTGATAATAGAAACGCCGCTTTTGCGGTAACGGGTTATGCCGTTGCCTGTGTGGATGGAGAGCCCCGGAAAGCATTGCTGCTGGCAGGGGCGGCAAATGCCGCCTCGCGGCATCTCGGCACTCCGGCTCCCGATTACTGGCGCAAAAAGATCACAGATGCACTGAGTCCTGCTTTCGTCAGACTTGGGAATGCCGCACTGGCATCCTGGGTAGAGGGCCAAGCGGTACCGTTGACATCAGCTGTATCGCTGATGGAGGAATGGGGTACCGGCAGCGATACGCGTCAGGCCGTTCCATCGGTGCCCAGTCCTGCACCCGGTCGTGCGCATGCTGACTCCAAATTAAAATACTTGCAGCTGTTTAGCGGGTTCAGGCTCAGCGACGATTATGGAGTGGTGGACGTGCGTGGCAAGCCAAGGACAGCTCTTGCATTTATAGGAGCATCTGGCGGATCCGTACATACCGAACAACTTGTTGAGGTACTGTGGCCGGACACCGATCCTGAATTGTCCCGCAGGCGATTGCGGAACGTTCTAATGCGGCTGAGAGACTACGCTGGTCCGGTCGTTGTACGCGATGAAAACAGGCTCCTTCTGCATCCATCCATTGAATGTGACGTAATGAAGTTCACGCAGCTTGCGCACCAATGCATATCGGCAACTACGCATAATACGCAACGAGATATTACGGATGGTATTACCGCTGTACGGATATATCGTGGAGACTTGCTACCGGAGCTGGCATACGATGAATGGGTTACCGGCCCGAGAGAAAGGACGAAACGGCTGTATATCAGGCTGCTGGACCTACTGGCGGAGGAAGCATGCAGGCAGGGGAGTCCTGCGGCCACGGGATGGCTTGAAGCACTGATTGCAGCTGATCCCTATGATGAGGGCACTTACATGAGGCTGGCGCAGCTCCTGCAAAGTAGAGGCAGTACGGTGGCTGCGCTGGAAACACTCGAACGTGCCCTCGCACTGGCCAGCAACCTGGGAGTGACACCTTCGGCAAAGTTGCTGGAGCTGGACGCCCAACTTCGCAGAGGTACACTAAGCGACGATCCTCGTTAATCGGTTTAGACAATTATCCTGCAGGCACGCTGACATATTGCCCTGCCGAAGCCAGTAGTTGGATCGCGTAGGGCATCATCGATTCAACTGGCCAGGGAACTTGCAGTAAACATGAATTACGGCAGGCAGGGAGTGAAGTAGCCGTACAGCCTCACTTCCAGTTGGGTTGTCCCCGAAGAATATACTCGTATCTGTCTATTGACCAGTGGCGTCATAGCAACGTTGGACACGGTTCTCATAAGAGGCGTGTAGTTGAGCATGGATGCCATTGGCATTGGCAACGAGCCATATACGGTGACATAGCCATGGTTTGCTACGGATGTGGCTGTAACGCTTACGAGTACGGCTGTGGCAGTCAGCGGCACTCCAGGAACAGCCAGGGCCAGCGTAACGCCAGGATGCACTATCTTGCCCTCGCACTTATTGAGGACTACACCAGAGAGGTGTGATGGGTTGCCTGGCATGGCGTTGCAGATAGGGGTACCCTCGCCGGGAGTGAAGATCGATCCTGGAGTTGCAGGTACTGCCGGCGCCATATAGCCTTCGACATCCACGACGACCTGTGTCGTGCCGGCTGAGTTACGTATGTCTATCGCACCAGAGGGAGGTACCGATATCCACTGGGATGACGCACTGGGAGAAGGGGAGGTGATAGGGATCACGCTCGGCACAACTGGGGCACTGCCTGCTGGATAGACATCGAGCCGGCTGCGGATAGTGTCACCTATGGTTGTAATATTGAGAAATACCGTAGTTGCACCAAGCGGTACACCTCCTACACCAACGACCCTGACGGAAAGTACTTGACCGGCAGAAATGGGCTTTCCGTCGCACTGGCTCAGCGTCGTCCCTGACAGATGCGATGGATTACCGGATCTGGTATCGCAGATACGGGCAGGGGGTACCGGAAAATAGGTACTGCCGAAAGGTACCGCACCGCCGAGCAGTGCCTCGATCTCCACCATCGGAGCGTTGGAATTGACAAGTCCGATTGTGGGAAACTGCCCCGAGAAGTTGAATATTCCTGTTGCAGGGTTAAGAAAATCGGCCGATACGGTGTTGACATAGTTCTGAGCCTCAATGCCATAAGCGGTGTTTGGCTCGAACTGGTTCAGAAGAAACAGATTGCGGAAATAAATAGCATTGAATGCAGGACCCTGCGGATACAAGTACTGGCTGCCGCTGTTGCCGTTGCCATAGTAGGCCACCGACGCTCGGGCCGTCTGTACGGCTTGGTCAAGGTAAGCGGTATTCCCGGTGTCTTCATAGAGGAAGACACCGGCGCCGATCATCGTGCCCTGGTTGTAGCTCCACAAATCATTGCCGATCGTACCGTCAGGATTGATATGGTCATAGTACATTCCAATGGAGTTGGAGAGGCACGTACGTACCCACTGGTAGATCCTCTCCGACCAGGTCAGGTAGGAAGTATTGCCCGTTACCTGGTAGAGTTCGGCGCCGACTTCCGCCGTGGGGGCATTGGAAACGGTGTTCCTGCCTCTGCCAATACTGGAATCCACCCAGAACAGCCCGCCCGGGCAAGGATAGGAGGTATCTGTAGACCACCCGGAGACAAGAAATTGAAAGGTGCGCTCCGCCAGCTGCAGGTAGAAGGGATTACTCGTTTGGTGGTATGAGTCCAGTAGATTGAGCGCCGCCCAGGCATTATCGTCATAGTAGGTATAGCCCCCTATTCCGAGCGGCGGCGGCACTGCAGACTCGAAAGCAGGTGGCTGTGCCCGTCCCGAGGGTGTTGCCTCCTGCATGTCCTGATAGCGGAGAAGCCCGGTAACGCTGGAAGCTATATCAGGTATATACGATCCGTCCGAAGCGGGCAGGCTGTTAGCAAGGTCGGTGGCCGAAAAGGCATTGTTGAACGGCCATAATGCAGAGAACAGGTTTCCCGACACTCCGCCACGATACAGGTTGTCTTGCGCATAATAGAGGTACCGCTGCATGGCGTTATAGGTGGTCATAGCATTACGGCCATCTGCCACGCTGGTCGCTGTGATGGATGGTACGATCGTATGTGGTGTGACGGCGGTCGAAGGTGACGATGGAGGTGAGTTGCCCTTGGTGTCGGTGGCGGTAACTGTGAACGCGAAGGACGCGCCATTGGTAAGACCTGTAGTCACAGCTTCTGGAGCGCCGGATGTGGCCGCATCAGTAGCCGGTATTGTGGTGGTGGTGACGGGGGAGCCACTGCACGCGGTGGGAGAGCAATGGGAGGCCGTATAAGTGTTGATGGTGTAAGCGGTTATGGTCAGTCCATTGTCAACAGGCGTGGTCCACGATACGAGAGCCGAGGAGTTGCCTGCAGTTGCCACTACGTTGCCGGGCGCGCCAGGGCCGCCTGAAGTATACGCATCTGCAATCGTGACTTGCATGGTTGCGGATGCAGTGGCGCTCCTTGCCATAAGTGTCAAATTAAATGGGAAAGTACTGGACGCTGAATCTTCCGCCGATGAAAGCGGGATGCTACCTGACAGTATCCCTTGTCTACTGGTGGAGAAGGTACCCGTATCGGTATCGGCTCCCTTCCCGCCGTTCCATGACAACACGGCGCCTGTAATGCCATGAGGCCAGTTGGAACCAGTAACCTGTAGCAAGGTGCTGCCTGTCGCGGGGATTACGTAAGGGCCGGGAGTGGCTACAGACACGGTAGGGGAGACGTTTACCGAGGTGGAGACGATGGACAGCGGGGCGGGCGAATTGGTGCAGTCAAAGCTCCCTAGGTTACTGCTAGCGATGGTAAAGTTCACGATCTTGTCACTTCCAGTGGTGCTGAATGACGCCGTTCCAGCGGTCGAGCTGGCGGTATATGGAGCTACGGTACCAGTGGCTGTGGCGATTACACCGGCGGAAGGTACGGTATCTGGAATCGTCACAGTGAAATTAGTACTCACGGACTGGGTGGCCGGTGTCGCGCCGGTAGCCGATATACCTGTAGCGATAATGCCAGATACCTGCTTTCCCTTGACGAGATTAGCGATAGAGGCAGGAATGGTAATTTTGATGGCATACCCGCTGACGCTGAAGGTGGACCCGGCCGGTACCGACGACGGAACGGAACCCTCGGTTACCGTATTGACAAAGTTTACCGTACCGATCACTGGTACTCCTGTGCATGATATGGTATAAGCCGATGTATCTGCACCAGCTGCAGTAGGGTACAGTACCGAAACACTTGCAGCTATGGCGATGAGGGAGAGCGGCACAGCCAATTGCGATAGGTATCTAGTCCGAGTTTCCCGGCTGGCGGAGCGGAGGAAGGGATACCCTGCTGATCTCACAAGTGCCAGTGTAGTCCAATCCAATGATTGCATCAAGCGCAATAAGTAATAATAAGAGCAGAATTACCCCGCATGTACTGTGATCCAATGAATTGAACTACCGGCGCCGAAGCCACCGGGAAATCGCCGGCTTTCCTGCGGGCATCCTCGAAGGAACTGGCGTGTGATTCTCATCCCGGCAAGCGGTGGATAGCAGGCGACCATACCAGTGCCCCCGCCGCAAGGATACGATCTTCGCAAACCAGGATACCGAATGGCCTGCACGGAGTGGGAAGAGTGCAACCGGTAATAGGAAATGTAGCCGTCAAGGCGCTATTCACGCCCATGGCTCGCAGCTTTACCATGGGCTCGGCGGTCAGGGCGACCTGGCTGTAGAAAAATTCCAGCCAGGCTGTAATAATCTTGCGCGCCGATGGTCTGTATATGAGAGAATAAGAGTGGATCACCATGCAAGCCCAAGTGTCCGGCTGCTGGTATTCCGCATCGCATTGGACTGGGCCTTCCGGCATCGAGAAGGGTCATGGAAAAGGAGGAGATACATGCGGTATCGGTTACGTAATGAGTATTTCTGTGGAATTGGGAACGGACACAGAATTGGAATGAGGACAATAATTACGCCTGTTATGATAGTGATGTTGGGCTTGGCCGGCATGCTGATCTCTCCGGTCGTAAGCGGCGCCGGAGGACATGTGGGTAGCAGGCAGACCGCATATCCAATCGGGGCCACACCTGCCAGCTGGAGCGGGAAGGTATCGCAGGCCAGGCAATCCGCACAAGTCACGCAGACCGTAAGACCGGCAACCACCTCTCCGGCTCCTGCTGCCGCAGGTACGCAAGGCTATACTGCTGTTACCCCGTTCCGGATAGCAGACACCCGTCCGAACTCGGGCTGTACCAATGTGACTCCTTCGGGGACATTGGGGCCGGACGCCACCGTTGTGCTGAAGGTCGTAGGGGCAGTTCCATGCGAGGGTACCTCGGGCAGCGTGCCATCGAATGCGACTGCGATAGTGATGAACGTCACTGTTACTGGAGGAACTGCGGGAGGTTTCCTCACTGTGTTTCCAGCTGAAACCACCAGAACCACCGCCTCCAATTTGAATTGGACCACGGGCCAGGTAGTTTCTAATCTGGTCACCGTACAACTGGGCACCAACGGAACTGTCGACATCTACAGCGGCTCCGATGGTTCGGTCAACGTGGTAGCAGACCTACAGGGCTACTATGGACCAGCCAGCTCCACCAGTGGAGCTGGAAACTACCAGCCATTGTCACCCCACCGTATTTGCGATACCAGGCCTGCAAATGTATCGGGCCTGACCGATCAGTGTACTGGCCACGCGCCCGGTCCTGGAAACGTACTAACCGTGCAAGTTGCTGGCCACGGAACATTACCGGTCACCGGCATCAGCGCGGTCGTTCTCAACGTCACGGCGGTGACTCCGAGCAATAGTGGGTACCTGACGGTATATCCTGCCGGTGTTTCGCGGCCCACCACCTCCAACCTGAACTTTGTACCCGACCAGACGGTGCCGAACCGGGTGATGGTAGGACTTGGAACCAACGGAGCCATAGACGTGTACAATTTCTCAGGTACCACCAATGTGATTGTGGATGTGACTGGCTACTTTACAGATTCCACTGTATCAGCCGCTTCGGGAAGCCTATTTCAGGCAATCCCGCCAAAGCGCATCTGCGATACCAGGCCTGCAAACGTATCCGGCCTGACCGATCAGTGTACTGGTCGCACCCTTGTGGCAAATCAATCTTCGCAAACATTGGCTATCCAGGTTGCGGGCATGGGAGGCGTTCCCGCTTCGACCAGCACGACACCACCCACCGCTGTGGTCATGAATGTGACCATTACGGGCGCAACCGCGAGCAGTTACCTGACCGTCTATCCTGCCACAAGCAGCAGTACTACGCCTCCCACTGTTTCCGATCTGAACTGGAAACCAGGTGCGACGCTTGCCAATCTGGTAGTTGCCACCATGGCTCCCGGAGGTACCGTCGACATTTACAATTACTCCGGGTCTGTGGATGTTGTGGTTGACGTGCTCGGATACTTCACTGCTGCTTCCACTACCTGGACGGAGGCACTACCGGCTACCCCAATAGATGGAGCTGCTCCGCTTTCAGGCGCTCCTGCAGGTACATTCCTGGAATACGCACAGGCTGCCTATGATGCCAGTACCAATGAAGTTGTCCTGTTCGGTGGGACGTGGGGATCTGGTGGTGGCCCGAACACTACTTGGACATGGAACGGATCCTCATGGCAGCAGCAGTCATCAGCCACCTCTCCGCAGGGAAGGTATGGCGCAGCAATAGCTTACGACCCTGCTAACCAGACAGTGGTAATGTTTGGCGGTTACCTGAGCTGCGGCACTTGCGTAGGTAGTTCAAACAGCACTTGGATATGGAACGGCACCAATTGGGTGAAACCTTCCCCGGCAACCAGCCCCTCTCCAGGATCCTATGAGGCTATGGTATTCGACCAGGCACTCGGCGAGATCGTGCTGTATACGGATAGCGGCAACACCTGGACGTGGAATGGCAACACCTGGACGGAGCTTTCACCTGCCTCGAGCCCTGGCGCATTGTGCATGGAGTCCATGGCATACGATCCCTCCAGCCAGACGGTGCTTCTGTTCGGCGGGGGCGACAACAGCGGCAACGTGCCGGTAAATGCAACCTGTGCGGGACCCGGATTCCCCGCGCTCGATTCCACCTGGAGTTTTAACGGTACCACTTGGACGAAGCTGAGCCCTTCTACGAGCCCACCGTCACGTTTCAGTGCGGCAATGGCCTATGATCCCAATACCAGCCAGGTAGTGCTTTTCGGGGGCTGCGATGGTATAAATGGCAGCACTGGACTGTGCAATGCTTTGACCGATACCTGGACTTGGGATGGGAGTAATTGGACTCAGGCGACCCCGCAATCAAGCCCGCCTACTGATCCAGGAGGGCAGGGCACCAACGGCATGGTATGGGATGCGGGCAGCGATCTTATGGTTATGCTTGGCTACTACGGATCCACGTGGCAATACCCTACCTTCTAGGAGATCGTATGCACACAGCCCGCAGTCGGTGACATAGCAGGCATCCGAGCGAGATGGTTAGCTCAGACAGCAGCGAAGATCACGATCAGGAAATTGATAGTGCCGCCGGCGGCAGTAGGTCAGGCCACGAGATGCCACCGGCAGGTGCGCGACACGGCGCATTGGCCAGGTCTGAGCCAGGCTTTCGCGTAGATCCTGGCTCATCCGATGATCATGACCAAGATGCATTTGCTGAGCTTTACGCGCAATATGCGGCCCGAATATTCGATTACCTGGCGAGGATGGTACGCAACAGGGATGATGCCGAGGATCTACTGCAGGCTACCTTCCTGCGTGCATACGAAAAGCAGCATACGTTGCGGGATCCGGAGAAGGTAAAGGGCTGGCTGTTCATGATTGCGCATAATCAAACTATGAATTACTTTCGTACTAGCCGTAGAGAATCTCCGGCCGACGTAGCAGCGGACTTCCCAGAACTGAAATCTACCGACGTGAGCCCAGAGGCTGGTGCCGAGGCTGCTGAAGCAGCGGGAATCGTCTGGGCAGCAGCAAGCAGCCTGAACCTCAGACAGTACGAAGTAATAGATCTTACCGTGCGCCAAGGGCTTTCTACTCCTGAAGTTGCCGTGGCTCTCGGAATACGAGCGTCTCATGCGGCAGTCCTGATTCACCGGGCAAGAGAATCTTTGGCAGGAGCGGTAAGGGACCTACTGGTGATAAGCAATAGAACTCGTTGCGATAAGCTTGCTATGTTGGTACCAGGGTCGGTTCGTAACCTTAGCAAAACGCAGCGAGCCAGTGTGGACCAGCACTTACGTTACTGCGCTCACTGCAGGCGGTTGAGCGATGAACTGAGTGCTCCTGAAGCCGTGCTGGCAGGAATTGCGCCGCTTGCTTTGCCGCATCATTTAGCTGCAGGTGCAGGGGGGTGGCAGCTGATCGTGTCGAGAGACTTGCTGCCCTCGGGAAATGCCCCCTTAAGGAGCACCACCTCCAAGTATACCTATGCACGTAATCATCCCACCCACCACCTAGCTCACCGCTTTGCCCGCCATGTCGGGAAGTCATGGAAGATCAGAGTGATTACAGGCTCGATAGCAGTCGCCATAATAGCCATCGGTGCAGGTTTTGTAATTCACGGTAATTTGCGTGGTGGAAGCCTATCTGGCTCTTCGCGTCACCAGACTGAGGGTAAGCAATCTACGGCTTTGCTCGAGCGACATCATGGTCTTTCAGTGCAATCGAGTGGTAACCCGCTGGCGTACTCTCACGGCTCTGGCAATGTCCTTGTAATCGCAGATGTACCTTATGGAGGTACGGTAGGTGCTTCAGGCCCATCGATTCATGAAGTAATGCTGGAGACGGTCAATACCATCACTGATAAGGTGAACACGGTGACCGATTTCGGCCCAGGCCGGTCATTAGGAGGGGAGCTTTTTCCTGACGGCAGGCACGCTCTGGTGATCATAGGTTCACAAAACGATTCCCAGCAGCCGGCAGGGACATCGTCGGTGTACGTGGTGAACCTGATTGACAGGAAAGTCCAGGCTGTCTCCGGGATTCCTCCGGCGCCGCTCTGGGACTACTACTTCACTTTTCGGGTTGCAGGCGAGGATGCGGTAGGCCTTGCCGGTCCGATGTTCACGGGTCCGACGCCCCTGGAAGGTGGTGTTGTCCAGATTCCAAACGGCAATGCATGGACGGTTGCGCCCTCGGGATTGTCGAAGAAGATTTGGTCATGGTCACCGGGGATATTTTCGACTTTCCCGAATTTTGCCCAAGCAGCCGGCTCTTATTCCACTCTTTCTGTACAGCCAGATTGCTACCTAATGCAGAGCGATACGATATATATGTCTGTAACGCCCGAGTACGCATATTTTGAGCATCATCCGTATGTAAGCGCCGAGTTTGCCGAGATTCACGGGAAATTACAGCAGGTTCTTCCCGCTGGCGGCGCGGTGCAGAGTATTACATTACTTGCTAGCGGCAATCTGGCTTACGCGAGTCCAGCACAAGGGAACCGGCAGGATAGCAATTCCTCTACCCGAACTACTCCAACCATGGAGCTACACGCTATTAGGCTACATGTGGGCAGGAATGTCCCCTCGTCTCCATTGCTTTCCACTGTGGCCGAACAGATGATAGTTATGCCTGGTCCTGGCCCCGTATCAGTAACGGTAGGCATGGAAACTGGAGATAACGATTGGAAATATTCCATCCTCAATCCAAGTGCCAGAACGGTGTCCCTGCTTCCTCTTGCCGGCTTCGCGCACGATATGTCACCCGACGGTGTATGGTCTCCCGCTGGTGGCGTCTTTGCCATCGGCATTGTCCCAGTTTCTCCCGCTGGTACCCCTACCGACCTCGTAACCGTTACCAGATCTGGACAGGTACGTCGGCTTGCGGGTTACCCGCCATACACAGTACTTATCGTACTCGGATTCGTCTCAATGTAGAGCGCGTAAGCCATTCTATAATGTGAGTATGGATTGGCGAGCACCTGATGGCGTGGAAATCTCTTACGAGGTGGTAGGGGAGGGGCCGCCGGTGCTTCTTCTCCATGGGTTTGCATCGGATGCCAGGACCAACTGGGTCCGTACCGGCGTCGTCGATGCGCTCGTGGACTGCGGTTTTCAGGTGGCGATGTATGACGCTCGTGGTCACGGCAAGTCGGGCAAGCCCCATGATCCGGCCGCATATGCAACATCGGTGATGCTTGATGATGCTCGTGGCCTTATAGAACACCTCGGCTATCCGAGCGTGCATGTCGTAGGATACTCGATGGGAGCCAAGTTGGCTATGAGGTTGGCTGCCGATTACCAGCGAGTACAACGGGCTGTGCTTGGCGGGTTGGGGGATCTCCTCGTACCTATCGGAGTAGCTGGCACTGCGTATCCCGCTGGCAACATTGCAGCAGCGCTGGAAACCGACGATGTCAGTAGCATCACCGAACCCACTCCTCGTGCCTTTAGGGCATTCGCTAACGCAACAAAGGCGGACAGGCGAGCCCTTGCCGCGCTCCAGCGAGCAAGGAGAACTGAACCTCCGTTGGATCTTGGCGCGCTCACCGTGCCGACCCTGATTATCACCGGTGAGCAGGATACCCTTGCTGGAGATCCGGCTGCTCTGGCCGCCGCCATACCAGGAGCACGCTACAAGATAGTTCCTGGCAATCACCTGTCGGCTGTCCTGTCGAAAGAATTCTCTGTGGCAGTCACATCGTTCCTTAGTAAGCCCGATGCTTTGCATACCAATATAATATCATAGCGATATTAATAATACATAAGGTAATCAGCATACAAATATCACTTATGTTACCAAATGAGCTGGTGGATTCCATCGACGAAGAGGTGGCAAGTGAGCAAATGGCCAGTGGGACAAAGGCTAAGATTCACGCCTTGGAGCGAGAGCGACGCAGGAAAATCGCCGAACAAGATGCGGCAATCGTTGCGCGGCCTCGGACAGATGCCGTCATGGACAGCTTAGCCGAATATATCGCAGCCGATTACCAAAGGTCGCGCTACACATAGATGTCCGATAATGTATCTTATGTAAAGTTGACAGAGCAAAACACATTAAACCATTTTAACCAGGACACCAACGACAGGATCATTTCACACTTACATGACCAGACACGCCCCGCAAGCCCCTGGCTTCAGCTATATAGAGGATGTCGGCTGGGCGATAGGCTATTTGAACCGACATGGCTGCAATCTCTGTCCGTAAGAGCGAGGAGGTTCACATCGAGCCTACCTGTCTTCTTCGAGGCGCCTTAGTCGCATGTCGATCTGAGCGAAGCCGTCGCGCATCTCCTTGAATCCACTTTCCATGATCCGCAAACTCTGCCCGTACATATCTCTAAGGTCGTTAAAATCTTGTCGTTGTTGCGCAGCAGTATCAACGAGAACATTCAAGATGCTCTCGTGACGGCTTGTAGTTTCAAGTAACTCCGATAGTATCGTGTCATGATGCTTTACCACTTCCACCAATTGTGCCAAAGTTTCCTCGTGACGGTCGGCGATCTCCACCAGGCGTTGTAACGTCTCCTCGTGACGGTTCGAGACTTCCACCAGGCGTTGTAACGTCTCCTCGTGACGGTTCGAGACTTCCACCAGGCGTTGTAACGTCTCCTCGTGACGGTTCGAGACTTCCACCAGTTCGGCTACGGACTTTTCAAGACGAGTCAAGGCCTGCTCATGGCGTTGTAGCGTCTCCTCGTGACGGTCGGCGATCT